>NZ_JBQHCV010000018.1:0-245616 GCF_052068215.1 Nonomuraea sp. H19
TCCTCGTAAACCTTCAGACCTGGGGCGAAATAGTACAGAAGTGAAGAGGGTGGTCAGCCTATTCGCGGCATTTGCCCCAGAGGGGGAACGTACTACGCGGCATAGCCGGGCCGGCCCATGTGGGCCGTGCCGGGCCCCTCCCTGGCTTTCAGGTGCCGCGCGATCGGGGTGCGAGAAGCGCGCTTGGAATACGGTAGGGGGGTAGAGTACGTTGAAGGGGATCGGAGGGGGAGAGACATGGTGGGTTACAGCGACAACAAGCAGGACCAGCTGCGTCGGCTGCGCCGGATCGAAGGTCAGGTGCGCGGGCTGCAGCGGATGGTCGAGGACGACAAATACTGCATCGACATCCTCACTCAGGTGTCGGCGGCCACGAGCGCTCTGCAGTCCGTCGCCATCTCTCTACTCGAAGATCACCTGGCGCACTGCGTCGCCGAAGCCACCGCCAAGGGCGGACCCGAGGCTCAGGCCAAGGTCAAAGAGGCTTCCGACGCCATCGCGCGGCTCGTCCGTTCATGACGAACACCCAGGGAAGGGTTGATCCATATGGCTACCGCGACCTACACCGTCAAGGGCATGACCTGCGGCCACTGCGTGAGCTCGGTGAAAGAGGAAGTCAGCGAGGTGGCGGGGGTCACTTCTGTGGAGGTGGACCTGGCCGGCGGCCTGCTGACCGTCGGCAGCGACAGCCCGATCGACGCGGCGAAGATCGTCGCCGCGGTCGAGGAGGCCGGATATGAGGTGGCGAATCAGTGATGAACGCCGCAGCCAAGCTTGGCGCCTGCGTCGTGGGGCTGACCGTCGTCTTCGGCGGCGCCCTGGGTGCGGGACGCGTGGGCGGCCCGGTGGCGTTCTCCAGCGTCTTCGTGATCGGCAACAGCCTCCGGCTACGCCGCTTCAAGTAGGAAATGTCGCTCATGTGGCCGACGGCGATCATCTCCGTCGGCCACGTTTTTCTCTCATGGCGTCTGCGGGGTCTGTTCCGGCCGGCCGGATTCGTGGCCGGCGATCCTCCCCGGGATACGGGCTTACTCTCAACCGTGACGTGCTGGAGTCTGGTCGGCGGCGGGTCCGGACGTGGAGGCCGAGCGGCGGGTTCGGAGCAGGGCGGCTATGAGGATGGCGCAGCTGGCGTGGACACGCAGCGGTGTGCTCAGCGTCGCCGTCGCCGACTCGTACTGGGTCCTGCCGCCCACTCGGGCCCTGTGGTTGCCGGCGGGAGTCGTCCACCGGACCGGCGCGACCCGCGACGCGGTGCTGTGCAGTCTCTACCTCGACCCAGAGCGGTGCGCTCTGGAATGGGCGGAGCCCACCGCGGTCGGCGTCGACGGGCTGCTGGCCCATCTGATCGGCTACCTCGCCCGTGAGGACCTCGCCGACGACGCGCGGCTGCGGGCCGAGGCGGTGATGCTGGACCTGTTGCACCCTTTGCCGGCGCTGCCGATCGATGTTCCGCTTCCCGTGGACGAACGCGTCCGCGCCGTGACCGACGCCCTGCTCGCCGACCCCTCGGACACCCGGAGCCTGGAAGCCCACGCACGCTCCATCGGGGTGAGCCGACGCACCCTGACCCGGCTGTTCGTCCGCGACACGGGGCTGAGCTTCGATCGCTGGCGCACCCACATGCGGCTGCGGGCCGCCCTGCCGCTCCTCGCCGAAGGCCGTCCGGTGTCGCAAGCCGCGCACGCCGTGGGGTACGCGACCCCGAGCGCTTTCCTCGCGGCGTTCCGCCGGACCGTCGGCACCTCACCCGGGCGCTACCTCAATGGAGACGCCGTTCTCGACGTTTGATCCAAACAGCGGAGATCCCACGCGTCGCGTACGCCACCGGCTCGAACTGCATGCCGCCGCTCACCTGCACACCACTCGTCGTGGTGCTCGGCTGGGCCCCGCGTGGACGCGTGGCGAGACGTACCCCTCACCCATCCGCCCACCATCGCACCGCGGTGGCCAGGATCTGTGGTGGCACCTCATGGCCGCCGTCGAACTCGTGGTAGGTGACCTGGTACCCCTGCTCTCGCAATCGGGGAACGAGACGCCGGCTGCACGAGTCGATCGGCAGTACGCGATCCCCGGTGCCGTGCGTGATGTAGAACCTCGGAATACCGTGATGGACCATCGGCGCCATGAATCCCGGCGAGAACGCTAGGACCGTCCGGAACAGATCCCCGTTGGTCACCCCTAGGGAAAGCACGTAGGAGGCCCCATCGGAGAATCCCGCCACCGCCACCTGCTCGGCGTCCACGACCGCACGTGCGAAGGCCTCCTTCAGGGCGGCGTCAAGCCGCGTCACGTCGGGACCGTACCCGCCGACGATCATGTCCCAGGTGGAGGCGATGGACTGCGGCGCCAGCAGCACGAGCCCGGCGGCGTCGGGATGCCGGGACAACCATCCCAGGGCCTGTTGCGCGGAGCCTCCCGCTCCGTGGAGCACCACGGCAAGGCGCGACGGCGTCCCCGGTGAGGTCGTCGGCACCCGCAGCAACGCCTGCCCATCCAGGGAATAGGTGCCCGGTTCGGCGGTCACCGGGGTTGCCGCCGGCCGAGCGGTGAGCCTGCCGTGCCGTACCCCCTCCTCCGGCCGAGGATGGGGGAGGGCCTCCTCTGGCGTTGACACCCCATCACCTTCCACCATCGGATCTTCCCGCGCGCCCTGTTCACCTGCCCGTTTCCCCGCCACTGAAAAGGGCGCGGCGACTACCGTTCGGCTCCGTCTGGCGGGGAGAGCGACCGCAACGGCAGCGCGGCACCGTGGGTTCTCCGCCGCGGACTCGGCCGCGCGAAATCACCGGCCAGCGCTACGACGGGGTTTCGGCGCCGGACAGGCTACCCGGTGCGTGTCCTGGTCCCACGGGCAGCAGATCGATGTCCGGGACCCACTGATGGGGATCGGATGGCGGGGGCAGGGCGACGGAAGGCAGGCGGCGGAGCAGGGTCTGCAGCAGCGGGCGCGGGTTACGCCGGTGCCAGACGACGGACCAGGCCGGCAGCACCGTCGGCTCGACGATCGGGATCCGGCGCAGGTCGGCAGGGCGCAGCACGCTCTTCGCGGCGAACTGATGAGGTGGTCAAGTCATGCTTCGGTGTATGTCGCTTTGGTCTGTGCCGGGGAGGTCGTTGGCGGGGACGGCGTCGGGCGGTAGGCCACGGTGATGAGGATGGCGCCCATCAGGGTGGCAGCGGCCGCGGCGCCAAAGGCTACGGTCCCGCTGTCGTGCGGGCCGGTCAGATGGCCGGCGATGGCGGTGCCAAGTCCGTAGCCGGTCCACATGAAGGTGTTGAGCCAGCCGAAGACCTCGGTGCGGTAGGGGGCGCCAGCATGATCGGCGAGTAGGGCGGGTAGCGCGGCGTCGCGCGGGCCGGTCACCAGCCCGGTGGCAGTGATCAGCACGGCGAGGGCGGCGAATCCGGGGGCGAAGCCGCCGCCGAGCAGAATGGCGGCTTCGGTCGCCGACAGCAGGATGAGCAGGCGGCGGCCGCCGCCCAGCCAGGCGCGTGCGCCGTAGCCGAGCGTTCCGGCGAGAGCGCCGACCGACAGCAGCCCTATCAGCACGCCGGAGGAAGCTGCCGAGCCGAAGGCGGTGGCCGAGGCCACCGTGGCGATGCGCAGGCAGCCGAAGGAGAAGGCGCCGACTGCGGCGAGGACTAGCAGGACGAGGGTGGGCCGGTGGGTGAGCGGTCCTGCCAGCCGGCTCAGGCGGGATCCGCCCTTTCGGCCGGGCGCTTGCACGGGTGGTGCGTGCCGTACCGCTCCGGCGCCGAGTAGCAGCGCGGTGCCCAGCAGGAGAGCCGCTCCCGCCGCGATCACCACCCCGTGGGCCGGCATGGCCAGTGTCAGGGCCGGCACGAGCAGGGGGCCGGCGATGAACATGAGCTCGTTGACGGCGTTGTCCACCGCGTAGGCGGCGGGCAGGGAGGCGGCCGGGACCAGTCGTGGCCAGGCACCCCGGATCACGACCCCGGCGGGCGGGGTAGTGGCGCCGAGCAGCACCGCCGCACCGATCATCACAGGCGCCTGCGTTCGCAGGGCGAGCAGGAGCAAGGCATAGGCGATCGCGTGGGCGGCCAGGTAGCTCGTCAACGTGGTCCGGGGGCCGAGCCGGTCGGCCAGCCGGCCGCCGAGCGGCGCGCACAGGGCCAGGGCCAAGGCGTGTCCGGTGAGCACCAGCCCGGCGGTGGCGTAGGAGCCGAACCGATCGACGGCCGCCAACAGCAGCGCGAGGCTGAGCACCGGCGTGCTCAGCTTGACGACCACTTCCACGGTGAGCAGGTACGGGACGCCTGGATGGGTCAGCAGGCGGCGATAAGGTGCGATCACGGCGACTCCGTTACTATCTAATGGGATTACGCCTATGACACACCGAGAGGATGTTACTGGTCAAGTGGAGATAGCCTGTAACGTGACGCGGCAGGCGCCGCTGATCGCCGAGCTGGTCAACCTGGCGACCTCGCACCGGCGCGGCGGCGCGCAGGTTCGACCACTGGAGGACAAGGAACTGATGAAGGCGTTCGCGGCAGAGCTGAGCGAGGACGGCGGGGCCGCCCTGCGCGCCGACCCCGACGCCGGGGGACGCTTGGCCGAGCTGGCCGCCGAGCTGCGGGAGGCGCTGCTGGCCGACCGGCCGGCGGACCAGGCCGCGCGCATCAACGCCATGATCCGCAAGTACGGCGCGCAGCCATACCTGGTCGAGGACGTAGGACAGCCGTTCCACCTGCACTTCCACGGCTCGGGTGGCACCCCGGTGCAGGCGTTGGGCGGCGAGTTCGCCACCGTGCTGGCGCTGATCGTGGACGGTTACGGGCCCGGCCGGTTCGGGCAGTGCGATGCTCACCAGTGCGACGCTGTCTACATCGACCTGACCCGCAACAACTCGCGGCGCTACTGCAGCGCCGCGTGCACAGCCCGTGCCAAGACCGCCGCCTACCGCACCCGCCGTCAGAGCTGAGCGGAACCGTTCACCTCGGCGGTCCGAGGCAGTACCTCACCAGAAGACCAGGTGGCCGGGGTCATAGCCAACGGCTATGGCGACCGGTATTGGACTGCGCTGCCACGCACCCGCAAGCCTGACAGGGCATCGAGACAACGATTCTCACCCTGGGAGCCTCCGTGACAGACCCAACCCGAGCCGCCGTACTGCGCACTGCCGGTGCCGCCGCCGCGGGTCTTGCCTTCGCCTCGCTCGGCGCATCAGCCTCCGCGGCATCCACCACCGGCGAAGATCCCAACGTCAAGCTGATCCGCCGCTACTACGCCGCCTACGCCAAGGGCGATCTTGACGCGTTGCGCGAACAGTTCTTCGCTGCGGACATCCAATGGACCATTCCAGGACACCATCCCCTCGCGGGGACCAAGAAGGGTGTCGATGAGGTGCTCGCCTTCTTCGCGGAGCTTGGCCGGGCGGGTTTCCGTGCGGATCCGATAGCGCTCGCCGCTGACGGCGACTGGGTGATCGACCTGCATCGTGGCTGGAGCACCTCGCCCGAAGGGCTGGACATCACCTGGGCGCTGGCCTTCCGCATCCGCCAGAACCGCATCGTGGAGGCGATCAACTTCGCGGGCGACCAGCACGCGGCCGACGCGTTCTTCTGGCGCGTCTACAAGCTCGCGAAACTCCCGGACCGTCTGGCCCCGCGCGGCAAAGGTTAGGACCCGCTGACAGCGGCCGCCCACGCGCCAGCCGTGTCCCCAGCGCCCGAGGATTCGTCCTGCCCCCGTCAGGCGGTCTGGCCTGTGGGCATGATCGTGACCTACTGCAGGTTGGCGCGCGGCGGCAGCGCGGTGAGGAAGCCGACCGTCTGGGCGTCCCGGGTCTCACCCTGCGCACGGGATCTTCTCCATGGGCAGCCGCCCCGCGGGAGGTTCGTTCCTCGCGGGGCGGCGGCATCGAACCTACGGTGCCTTGGTGCTGGTTGGCGCGAGGGGTATCGGGGTGAGCTTGGTGGTGGAGACGAGCTCGGCGATGCGGTCTCCCAGCGCGATACCGTCCGTGGCGTCCCACGGGTAGTGGACGCCGAGCCAGACGCGGCTTTGCGCGTTCTCCTCGGCCGCCTGGTCGAAGGTGGTGAAGGTCTTGCTCTTGACGGGAGAGGTCGGGTCTTCGGTGTCTACCGTGAAGGTGGCGTTGCCGCCGAAGTAGCGCTCCATGACTCCGGCCCAGGCACCGGCGAAGGTGGCGTGGCCGGACACCCATGCGGGGAAGCAGGGGGAGAAGTGGTTGCCGTTGCGGTCCACGGAGAAGGGCTTCCAGTCAGGATCCATCTCCTTGATGGCGCTTTCCGGCCGCCACAGGTCGATCACCGTCTCGTACTTGGCATCCCAGGCGGCGATGGCGGCGTCGGCGAGGGCGAGTGACACCAGGGCGTACAGGCGGGCGTTGTCGTACTTGCTGCTGACGCCGAGCTGCCGGGCGACCTGACCGGTGTGGACGAGGAGCTGGCCGACCGGCCTGTAGGTGTCGTCCACATCGTTGGCCCAGAACTTGGCGGCCGCGGTCTGTTCGGTGGTGCGCCGGATCGTGGTTGAGGCCGTGTTCTCGGCGCCCCCCAGGCGCCGGACCGTGTCGAGCTGATCCTTGTAGGCCTGCGTCTCCAGTAGTTTGTCGTAATCGCTGGCCCGCTGCGGCGTGTCAGGCCTGAACTGCGAACCCGATGTCAGCGCGAACGGCTTGACGAGTCCCCAGGACGGCGTCACAGCCTGTTGGGCGCTGGTGCAGCCGGGACCGCCTGTGGGCCGCCAGGCGCCGGAATCCGTTGCCGGCGTGTAGATCGCGGTGCTGGTGGAGCCGTCCGCGCTGCGGAACTGCCGCATCCGCTGCACGACCGACCTGACGACCTGGACGTCGAGGTAGTCGAAGGCGGTGGGGCTGGTGCCGAATCTGTAGGTGAAGCGCTCGTTGAGCAGGTTGGTCATGCTGGGGCTGTAGTTGGTCGCGGTGCCGAACAGGTCGAGAAGAACGTTATAGGCGGTACGCCCGATGACCCGCTCTTCCTCATAATCGGTTTGTGCCACCGAGAAGTAGCTGCCCGCCTGCAGGTAAGGCTGGAATTGGCGGACTCCCCATTTGTCCTGGTACATGGTCTCGGCGTCGAAGAGCGCGGCGTTCATCATCGCGGCCGCTCTGGCCAGCCTCCCCGGAGCCGCGTCGGGCCCGTTGAGTTGACGGAACACGTCCACGAGGACGCCGTTCCAGTACCGTGTCGGGTCACCGTCAAAGTGCGGTACGGCCGCCGCGGCCGGCTGCGGCGTGACCGCCGCGGAACCGGTGACGGCGACCGCGAGCGCGCTGCCCAGCGCTGCCAGTCGATGCCGCCAGTTCCTGCGGGGCCCCGAGTAACGAAGGTTTCTTGATCCGGGTTTCCTTCACGCGTACTCCTCGCTCTATTCGGGTTTCTTGCGAACCTGCCCCTGCGCCAAGTCGTCGGAGATGCACGGGCAGGGGCCAATAGCCTCGGACCGAGGGATTTCTTGTGGTGAGACTCACTCCTCTACCAGTGGCTCCACGCCTATTGCAGTCCTCGGATAACTCCTTAAGAAAGGGGCGCAGAATGCCTCCGGCGGCGTACAGCAAGCGGACAGTGCAGCGCGGCGATCATTGATTCGCCAGTAATCGGGGATCGTCATTTCGGCCTGCGCGGCCGGCGTAAATGGGTGCGACTTTTCGTGTAACGCTCTTCTTGCCCGGCCGTCATTGTCGCAAGATATATCAATGGAAATGCGTTGCGCCTCACTCTGGGGGTTGATGCTTTACTGCAACCCCGGATGGAGCGACATCTCCAACTAGCGCGGTATGTACAGCCGCCGCGGTAGACGCTGGACGCCTAAGGCGTCGCCTCGGTCGATCCCGACCGCCCGCGAGAACAGCATCTGGTTAACCGCCAGGCGTTCGCGAATACGCAAAGGCCTATGGCCGTGTCGCGGCCCTCGGCTCGGGCCGGACACAGCCAGAGCAACAGAGATCGCGCGGCGTCGCCGGCACTGGGCCGGTGCTGGAGCAGGAGGCGCTCGCCGCCGGGGTTCTCTGACCCGGAAGCGTCATGGGGTCTGGGCTCGTGCGCGTCCGCGCCGGGTCGTTGACATACGTCTGCCAGAACGCGGACGCGTGCGGTTGCGTACCTGTACACCGAGCCCATCAAGCCCTGGCTCAGACGGCTCGCTTGATGGTGTGGATGACGCAGACGGTGGAGGGCGCGACTTCGATGCCGAGTGTGGCGGGTTCACCGTGCACCCGCCGGTACCCCCGGAGCCGTCGCCGCCGACCTTGCGGTCGCGGCGGCGACGGCCGCGTGACTGGGATCCGGCTCGTGCGGGTTACGGGGTGGTGGCGCAGTACGACTGCGTGGTCCCGACCACGCGCATGCACACCCGGTCACCGCTCCTCAGCACGGTGGACGGCCGGAACTCGCCTTCCAGCGCGGTCCCGGACGTGCGGGTGGTCAGCCGGCCGGTCGAGGCGGCGCCGTTGACGGTGAAGGTGAAGCGCGGCGACCGCGGCGCGGGGTCGAACCTGAACCACAAGCGGTAGCTACCCGGAGTGCCGATGATTCCGTGGCAGACGGGGGACTCCGGGGTGCAGGCGGCGGCCACTGCGGGGGCGCTCGCGAGGGACAACCCGGCGATGGCGGCGCCAGCCAGTAAGGCGGCCGTGACCAGGCGGCCGTGACCGGTTCTCCGAGCGTGGGGTGCGTGTGTGAGCATGGGCTTTCTCCAGGGTTCAGAGCAAGTCGATCTTGATCAAGATTGCAGGCGGGCGGGTCGCCCAGTCAACGCCTGCGGCGACTCGACACCTGCGCTTCATCCGATGTTCGCCCAGGGTCGGCGGCGTCGCTGGTGCGCCACGTCCGGGCGGGCGCGTCGAGGCCGGCCCTCTGCCTGAGGGAGAGGTGGGGACGGCCTGACCGGGCGGGCAGCCGGTCCCGTCGCCACGTTCGTCTCGTTGGAAGTCCACGACGCGCATGAGCTCGGGCCCGCGCTCGGCCCGCGGTCGTGCAAGCGCCCCGCGCTCGGTCCCCGGTCGGCCCGCGCTCGTGCAAGAGGCCCGCGCTCGTGCAAGCGGCCCGCAAGCTTGCCGAAACGGCTTCCCGAGATAGTCAGGTTCGTGAGCACGCTCGTTCTCGACCCCAGCCTTCCCGAGGGGCACCGCCGGCTGATGGCCACCCGCCCGGAGCTCCTGCCCCCTGCCCCGGAGCGGCCCGCCTGGGGCGGGCGGACGCCCGGCGACGTCCTGGCCGCCCTGCCCCTGTCGGCGCTGTGGGGTTTCCTCCCGCTCGTCGTCGGCCTGGTCCACCGTGGCCGACGGGTGCTCCTCGCCGGACTGCTGCTGCAGGCGGCATTGCTCGCTGTCTGGATCCGGTACGGCTCCACGGCGTTCTTCCTCGCCGCCCTGACCGTGCAGGCCGCGGCCTTCCTGGTGCACCTGGCCCTGGCGGGCGAGTCCCCCGTGGCGGCGTACGGCCGCCGCCACCGCGGCAGGTACGTCACCGCCACGATGCTGGAGCCGCTGGACGCCGCACTGCTGGAGCGGACGGCGGATGCCACGGCGACGGTGCTGCGGTCCCGGCTCGATCGGGACGGCCTGCTCGACGGCATCGCCAACCGGGTGATCCTGCCCCGCCAGGAGTGGGAGATCGCCGAGACGCTGACCGAGCTGACCCGGCTGCGGCGCGAGCAGGCCGGCGCACGGTCGGGCCGCGTCACCGAGCGCATCTCCGCCATGCTCGAATCCCAGGAGGAGGCGCTCAAGGTGGCGACCCGGGCGCTGGCGCTGCGCATCTCCGCCCTGGAGGAGTACGCGCTCCGCACCGAGGAGGCCGAAGAGGTGTACGCCGAGTGGCGGACCCTGCAGGATCTGGCCGATGACGGCGACGCCTACCGCGAGTTGCTCTCCAGGACCGTGCGCGACGACCTGGCGGCCGGCGAGGTCGGTGAGCTGACCGAGCGCGCCAGGGGCCTCCAGGCGTCCCTGCGTGAGAGCGTCGAACAGGCCCGGCTCGCCGGCCTCACCCTGATCCCCCAGGAGGGCTGACCCGTGCCCCGCACCTCCGACCGCATGCGGCAGATCATGGCGCCGTTCCCGTCGTGGATCCCGTTCCTCGGCGCCGCCGTCGTCCTCGCCGAACTCGTCATCGGCATCCCCATGGCCGTCGGCGGCGGCGGATCCGCCCCGGCGCCCCGTTCGATGGAGAGCCCGTCCCCGAGCGTGACGGCCACTCCTGTCAGTCCGCCGTCCGCCGAGCCGTCGCCCACCCCCGCCCGCGCGACGCCCACTCCGTCCCCGACCGGGCCCGAGGTCAGGAGGATTCCGGAGGGGACCGTCGTCAAGCTCCGCCGCTACCGGGGCCAGGGCTCCGCCGTGATCGGCAGGGTGACCGACCCCAAAACCGGCCTGTCGTTCGCCGAGCTGGGCTCCCCGTGGCGGCGTACCCGCCCGATCAGCGATGGTCCCATCAAGGACGGCCGCTACAACCTCCGCCAGACGCTGCTGACCGAGACCTACGGCCCGGACGACGATCGCGAGTGGTGGGCCGACATCGACTCCCAGCACCTGTGGTCCGACCTCGACGCCGGAGACAGCCTCTACGACGCCGCGCGGGCGATGCTCGACTACAAACAGGGCAGCGCGTTCCCCACCGGGACGACGGGTCGTGACATCGCCTCGCAGCCGGTGCGGCGTGGCTGGCTGATCGCCCGCATGATCCAGATGCCGCCGAGCCCGGACGGCCGCAAGGCCAGGCAGGAGCTGTCGGTCGCCATCGCGGTCGACACGGGACGCCCCCGGCCCGCCGTCCTGTGGATCACCATCCCCGACACGCACCGGCGCCTGTGGCCGGACGTCGACACGCTGGTGAGATCCCTCAGGGTCGTTCCCCGGCGCTGAGCCGCATGTCCTGCGTGTCCGCCGCCGTGGTGGCGCAGCGGGTACGGAAGCCACTCTGCGACTGCAGCGGTCTCGTCAGACATGCGGCTGACCGCCCTGCTCGGCAGGGCCTGCCTGCGGATCGGCCACCCATCGGGCATGACTATGAAGATCGGCGTGTGCATAGTCGCAGATGCCGGGGGAAGCCCGGAGGAGATGAGGAGTGAAAAGAGTGACGTTCTCCGCTCACGTACGGGCCCGCGAGCAGACGAGGCTGGAGATCGCGGCGGCCACCCTGCCGCACAGGCGATCGACCATCTGCAGGAACAGGCGGAACGGCTCGTGCGAGACGCACACGTCGCGGCTGCCGAGGCTCATGAGCAGGCCGCGCGCGTGCATGGTTACATGATTGAAACCGGCATGGGCGACGTTGAGCATCACCGGACGAAGACCGAGTGGCATCGTCAGGCCGCGGTCGGTGAGCGCATCCTGGCGAGCATGAGACTAGATCACTAGCTGTGATTCGAGGCCGCGGGCGGGGCTTCGCCCGCGGTTCGGCGTGATCAATCCGCCTGGTGATGGGGCAGGTCGCGCTGGGTCAGTATGCCGATCAGAAGGCCGACGGGTATGCCGGCCTCGGTCGGGTAGCGGAAATGCTGGTCGAGGTTGAGGCTGTAGCGGTTCCGGCGCCCGATCCGCTCGCGGGTCAGGTAACCGGCCTGATACAGATCGGACACGATGCTCTGTACGGCGCGTTCGGTGATGCCCACCTTGCCGGCGATGTCGCGCAGCCGCACTTCCGGATCTCGGGCGATCTCCACCAGCACCCGGGCGTGATGAGTCAGGAACGTCCAACTGGACGGACGATCACCGGATACGTTCCTGGCTCCCTTCTCCGCCCGGCTTCCCCGGTCTCCAGGGGCGACAAAACTCATATACCTGAAAATACAATGACGAACTGACTTTCTGGCAATTGGCTTCGCCCTTGACCTTGACCCGTCGGCCTATCGCGGGAGGATCATGTTGGTCACCAGTACGCAGCCCCCGCGGACACGCTGAGCCGCACGCTTCAGGCCACCACGTCGCCCCTGACCCTGGACTGCCGGCCGTTGAGCGCCGGCGTGCTGATCACCGTGACCGGCGAGATCGACACCACCAACGCCGGCCAGCCGGAGTCCTACATGGACCGGACACGACGGCCGGGTTCGCCTCTGGTGCTCGATCTGGCTGGGTTGGCCTTCCTGGACGGCAGCGGGCTACGCGCGTTGTTGCGCCTGCACACCACCGGGCCTGCGCAGGGTGACCGGGTGTACCTGGCCGCGGTGCGGAAGATGCCCGCCCGCGTTGCGGATCACCGGTGTGTGGGAGGCCTTGCGCATCCATCGGAGCGTGGATCAGGCCACCGCGGCGATGTTGAGGGATCACGCCGCCCACGGCGGGGAGCTGTCGTGAAGCGGCGTGCCATGACCCGACGTCGTCCATGCCCGCTGATCGTGGTGAGCGCAGGCCACACCGTGATGCAGGACGCCCAAGACCGTGCACGCCTCCACCTACACCACCGGGCTGGGGCTCGGCCTGGTCATGGCATCGGTCCTACCTGTCTATAACGCCGCCCTGTGCCGGGGCCGACGCCGCTTGCCGCCCGCTCCTGACCTTGGACCGGCGAAAGGGGTCGTGCGAACGACACGGCGGTCGGCGTGGAATCGGTCGCCACGGCTGCTCAGGACGTTGGACTGCGCAGTTACTGAGGCCGTACGGGGGCCGCCGATGGTCGCGGGCGGACGCCCCGCTGCCGGGGGCACTGGGGAGCCGCTTTCACCACTGGTGAGATCGGGTTTTCGGGAGCCGGGTGGCGTCGGAGGGGGGAGCAGCCTTTCTTCCAGCAACTGCATGAGCATCAAGCCGATCAAAGCGGCCACGGGGATGGCCAACGCCGCCATAAGGATGGGTCTTCACCTCCTGTGGTCGCGCCGCGCTGGGCGCTTCACCTGTCTGCTGTCGGCTCTTGATGTCGATGCGCCCGGGACACGGCCGTGGGACTGCCCGCAACGCTCCGCCGGACGAATCCACCGCACCGGGCGGGCCATGATCCTTCACCTCCACGTGACGAGTACAGCCAGTGCGCCGCATCAGCGTGGCCGACCTGTCTTGGTGAGCTGACCTGCGCCCCCTACCGCACACGACGTGGGCTAAACGGGACCTCCATGGACGCAGCCCGGTCAACGGCGGCGCGGGTGATCCCGATCGGACGTGCGCCCAGGGGGAGTCGTGGGGTTAGTGGTCAAGGCGGCACGCGGCCTGCTGCTGCCCTACGTGCGCGCCCCGCGGCCCGAACGCGCCCTGCTGCTGCCCGCCACCGTCAGCTCCTTGTCCGTTTTCTACCGTAACGAACGCCGGAAACTGTTCCGATCATCACCTTTTGCTGGAATGGTGGTGTTTTACAGCGAAGCGAGCGACTGCAGGGATGAGGATGACATGACTGATGGCACTCGTCATCAGCGTATGAAGGAACTGCCTCCGCCTTGGCCCGTCGATCGCTACGAAGTCCTGTGCAAGCGTTCTGCCCCTTACGCAGGTACGCGGGATCAGTATCACTTCGCCGAGTTCGCCGTGGAATCGGCGCGGGCACTGGAGGAAGCAGGCCTCGCCACACGAGTTGCCGTGATCAGGTTGGCGGATGACACCATCATCTACGATCCTGTCGCCGGCGTGGAGCTGCCCCCGGCTCAATGGTGAGGACGTCGGCATGTCATCTCGAGCCGCCGCTCCTGGAGAGCAGGGCGGATGCATCCGTGAGCAGAGATCCTTCCGGCATCGCCGGCCCGTCGGGCCCAGGACGGTGAGGGGGAGGGGCGTCAGGGGCGTGTGACTGCCCAGCCGAACCGGGCGGGTCTGCGGTCAGCTGGGTGACAGTCCCAGCAGGCTGCGGGTCTCTGCGTGGATTCGTGTGGATGGCACGGCGAGCTCTGTCGGCGAATCGAAGTGGTTGCGTCCAGGCTGCTCGAACGCGGTCACCTGGCAGCCGCGACCCCGCAGATACGCCGCGAACGTGGATGACTGCCGCTTGAACTCGTCCGTCTCGTGTTCCCCCCAGGCGATGACCACAGGGCAGCGTACGCCGGGCAGGAACATCGGGCTGCAGTCTCGGACCTCACTGGAGTCGATGCCGACGACCTCGTTCACGTAGGTGCGTCGCACCGGAGTCAGGTCGTAGATCCCACCCAGCAGCACCGCCCCCGCGATGGGCGCGGCCGGCAGCTCCCACTGCCGCCAAGGGGTGGCGAGCAACATGGCCGCCAGATGAGCGCCTGCGGAGGATCCGGAAACCACGATCCGCTCGCGGTCGATACGGTGATCGGGCGCGTGGTGCCACAACCAGGCGAACGCGCCGCGCACCTGGTCGACGATTTCGGCGAGCCTGGCGCGCGGGGCCAGGGTGTAGTCCGGCGTGGCGTAGACGGCGCCTGCCCCGACGATGGCCGGAGCCGGGAATGCGCTGTCCTCTTTGGATAGTTCCTGCCAGTATCCGCCATGGATGAAGAGCAGGGCGGGGCGGCCTTCCGCGTCCGTTCCCGACGGGCCATAGACATCCAGCCGGTCATCCGGTCCCGGCCCGAAACGCAGGTCTCGGTGGGTCATGCCGGCCAGCTCGTCCCGGGCGAGGCGGCTGCGCTCGGCATAGTCGTCCAGGAACGGCTGGATGTCGCCCACCAGGCTGCTCGGGGAATACTGAGCATCCAATTGCTCCTGGTCGAAGTCCCGGTACACATGCCCCGTCATGGCAGCAGCCGTTCGATGGTCTCCTCGCGCGACCTCTTCAGGAAACTGATGTAGTCGCTGCCGCCGGTCCCTCTGGCGGCCTCCTCGCCGTGCTCGAACCGTTTGATGTAGCGCCCGGTGATGCCGATGTGCCGGGCCCTGAGCTGAGCCAGGCCGTCTACCACCGCGTTGTACGCCTCGGACGACTGCGGTCGGGCGCTGCGGTGCCGCGCGACGAAGTCGCGGACCGAAGGGCCGCCCTCCAGATCCTCGAGAAAGCGGCGGTGCGGCCCCGGCATGTACGCGCGCATGCCGGTCAGGAAGCCGGCGGTCAGCTCGTCGCGATGCCGGATGCCGAGTCCGGCGTCGAAGGCCTGGATGAGGGAGCTTTGTGCGGCGCTGCCGCCGGCCAGCACCAGAGGTTCGCGATCCACGCCTTCGAACCGCAGTCCGGGCGCGGACCAGCCCGTGAGGAACGGCCTGATCCGGTGGTAGAAGACGTAGGGGTCGCACCAGCGCTCGACGTTGAGGAGCGCGTCGACCACGCGACCGAGAACATTACGGATGCCGAGCAGCGCCTCGACGAGCCGGGTGTGGTCTGCGGCCGCCGCGGCGTGCTGGGCCCGCGCGAGGAGGGGCAGCCCTCCGGCTCCGGCCAGTTCGACCCCCACGGTCGCGAGGTAGAACCACTTCTCGTCCACGCCGCCGAGGAACGTCAGCTGCGTGTCGATGTTGGACATGCTCAGCGGCTCCGTTCCATCGATGCGCCGCCAGTTGTTCAGGACGATGGAGGCATGGGCGACGATCGGCACTCGGTCCAGCAGTTGGGCGAGCTCATGAAGAGGGCGCGCCACCGTGGCCGGGAGCGTGCGCGCGGGTGTGCCGGCGCCCCACACATACGCGTTCGCGAGGCAGGACAACAGGAGCATGGCCCGTTCCTGCTCTCCGCAGGACTCCAGCCTGTCCAGCGTGAGCACGGGCATCGACTCGATCGCAGGACGGAGGCGCCCTGTCATGATCAGGGCCGTGATGTTCCGTCCGACCTGCTCCCAGGGGCGGTAGTACGCCGGCAGCGCGTCCACCGGATCTTCGGCGGGCAGGAATCCGCGGCGCGCATCGATGGCGTACTCGCCCAGCGCGGCGACCCGCGGTCTGGGGGCGGTTGTGTGCGCCGTCTCAGGGTTCACCGGGCTTCCTCCTCGTCTGGTTCCAAGCGGTACTCGAAGACGCCGATGACGCGGTGGGACCGCAACTGAGTCTTCCCCCAAGGCCGGCTGATCCTTATCCTCTTGGTTCAGGTGACTCTGTGAACGTTCACGGACGAACAGGAGGGCTTTGCCGAGCTCCAGCCCGACAAACATCCAGGTAGGTTGCATGCCGCTGTCTGTGAACGTTCACAGTTAAGGGTTGTCGTGTCGAGATCCTCACCCCCCACGATTTCTTGATCAAGGAGATCGGAATGGCCGTCAAACGACTGGAGCAGCCATGACCGCGCGTCGCCTGCGGAGGACCCTGGTCACTCTGCTCCTGACATTGACAACGCTGCCCGCGGCCGTCCTCGCCGCGCCGCCCGCCTCGGCCGCGACGCTGACGATGCTCGGTGCCGACGTCTCGTCACTCCAGCGCAGCCTGGACCTCGGAGCCAAGTACTACAACGCCGGTGGAACCGCCGCCGACCCGCTGGACCTGCTCAAGAGCGCCGGCGTCAACTACGCCCGCCTGCGCATCTGGAACAACCCCGCCAGCGGATACAACAACAAAGCGAAGGTCCTCGCCTACGCCAAGACGGTCAAGGCCAAGGGCCTCCGCCTGATGGTCGACTTCCACTACTCGGATACGTGGGCCGATCCGGGTAAGCAGTACAAGCCGGCGGCGTGGGCGAGTCATGGCATCAGCCAGCTCCAGACGGACGTCTACAACTACACCTACGACGTCTGCACCAGCCTGAAGGCCCAGGGCACGACACCGGACAGCGTGCAGATCGGCAACGAGATCAACGTCGGGATGCTCTGGAACGATGGCAGGGTCGTCAACAATGACTTCACGAATCTGAGCCTGCTGCTCAAAGCCGGTTACAACGCGATCAAGGCCTGCAACAGCGGCACTCAGGTGATCATCCATACCGCGAACGCCGACAGCCTCGCGAACGCACGCTGGTTCTACGACGGGATCAAGGCCAAGGGTGTGTCGTGGGACATCACAGCCCTGTCCTACTACTGCATGTGGCACGGCCCGTTGTCCAGCCTCTACAACGTCATCGCCGACGTGAAGGCGCGCTACGGCAAGCCGGTCGTCGTCGTGGAGACCGCCTACCCGTTCACCGCCGGCAATGCCGACGGCGAGCCGAATGTGGTGACCGGCTCACAGCCGTGCTCCGGGTATCCGGCCAGTTGGGAGGGGCAGGCGACCGAGTTCGCGCACGTCCAGAACACCGCTCGCAACGCGGGAGCGATCGGTGTCTTCTACTGGGAGCCGACCTGGTACGCCATCTCCGGCAACGGATGGGACCCGGCCAACGTCAACGGCACCGGAAACCAGTGGGACAACATGGCCGTGTTCAACTGGACCGGCGCCATCAATCCGAACATCAGGTGGACACCGTAGGGCTGTGAAGAAGCCCTGAAAACCGGCTGACACGCCCGCCATCTGCTCGCGCGGCTGGGCGGGCGCGGTGATCAGCAGGCCCGCGTGATTCGTCGAGGCAGGTTGTGCAGGCCTTCACCGCGCCCGCCCGGCCAGGTGCACGGTACGGATCGACTCGGTACGAGGACACGCGCCGTGAGGTGCGGTTCAATCGCCGCGGCTGTGCATAGCGTGTTGTCATGATCTTCGTCATCGTCACCTTCCTGGGGCTGGTGGCCGCCGCGCTGGTGCACACCCTTGTCGACGGTGCGCCGGCGCGGCGCACCCGGCACCGTGTGGTCGAGCTCTGGCTGCTGTGGTTCGTGGCGGGGGGCGGCGCGCTGGCGATGTTCGGTGGACTGATGCACATCGGCCCATACGCGCCGCAGATCGCCGACAGCATCGGGTTCGCGCGCAGCCCGTTCCAGTGGGAGGTGGGGTGGGCCGACATCGCGGTCGGCGTCATCGGCCTCCTGAGCATCTGGAACAGGGGGTCGTTCATGACCGCTGCGGTCATCGCCGTCGCCGTCCTCTATTGGGGCGACGCCATCGGTCACATCATGCAGTGGGTCGCGCATGACAACACGGCGCCTGACAACATCTGGACGATCCCCACCGACATCCTCCAGCCGCTGATCGCGGTCGTCCTTCTCATCCTCTACCGGCGGGGCGGCGAGTCCAGGGCTTGAGATCGGGGCGGCGCCTGTTCGTGGCCCGAAGCGGCCCTTGCTGCCATCGGCGACCCGCGCGGTCTGCCAGTAGATCCTGGCGGCCGGGACGGGCCTCGGAGGATCTGGTTTACGGGACTGGCTCACTAGGCCTGACATTTCCCGCTATGGTGCCGAAGATCCATACGCTTGTCACAGGAGTCCCATGTCGCACGTCGAACCTCTCCGGGAAGGCGATCCCACTGCCGTGGGGCCCTACCGGCTGTTCGGGCGTCTGGGCGCGGGCGGCCAGGGGGTCGTCTACCTGAGCCAGGGCCCCGACGGCAGGCCGGTCGCGGTCAAAGTGCTGCGCGAGGGACTCGCCGACGAGCGCTTCGCCAAGGAGATCGACGCGGCGCGCCGGGTGGAGCCGTTCTGCATCGCTCAGGTGCTCGACGCTTCGCTGAGCGGCCGGCCGTACATCGTGACCGAGTACGTCGAGGGGCCTTCGCTCCAGCAGGCGGGCCGCCACGTCGGCGCCGACCTGCAGCGGCTCGCGGTGGCGACCGCGACCGCATTGGCGGCCATTCATCAGGCGGGCATCGTCCATCGCGACTTCA
Source organism: Nonomuraea sp. H19 (assembly GCF_052068215.1). NCBI lineage: Bacteria > Bacillati > Actinomycetota > Actinomycetes > Streptosporangiales > Streptosporangiaceae > Nonomuraea > Nonomuraea sp. H19. The sequence continues at coordinate 18,502 of NZ_JBQHCV010000018.1, forward strand.
AGCCCGCCAACGTGCTGCTCGGACAGGGCGGGCCCCGGGTGATCGACTTCGGGATCGCCCGGTCTGTCGAATCGGCGCTGACGGCTACCAGCAGCATCGTGGGGACGCCCGCGTACATGGCGCCGGAGCAGCTCGCCGGCGAGCGGATCGGGCCGGCCGTGGACGTGTTCGCGTGGGCGTCGGTGATGGTGTTCGCGGCCACCGGGGTGCCCCCGTTCGGCGAGGACTCGCTGCCCGCGGTGATCAACCGGATCCTGCACAACGAGCCGCAGCTCGGCGACCTGCCGCAACCGTTGCGCGCGATCGTGCTGGCGTGCCTGGACAAGGATCCGGCGCGCCGGCCCGCCATGCGGGACGTGTTGCTGCGGCTCCTGGGTGGGCAGGACCCCGGCCGTCCGGACGGTGCCGGCGGCCGCGGTCTGTCCACGGTTCCCCCGCGGCAGCGGCGCGGGAGCAGGACGGCGGTCATCGCGGGCGTCTCCGGTGTGGGGGCGCTGGCAGTGGCGGGCGCCGTCATCTGGGGGGCCACGAGCGTGTGGGGTTTCGTGAGACCGGAACCGAGCACGCAGCCGCTGACGCTCACCTTCGCCGGGACGCCGAGCCCGTCCAAGACGCTGCAGGGCCGGAAAAAGACCAAGACTCCGTCCACGAAGAAACCGTCGGCCACGCCCGAGCCGACCAAGAAGCAGACCCCGAAACCGACCGTGAAGCAGACCGCGAAACCGACGCAGTCCGCTCCCAAGCCGGCGACCTCATCGGCGAAAACCGCGTCGGGCAGCGGTTCCGTCCGCATCGTATGGGTGCGGATCATCGGTCCCCGGCACGAAAGCAGGCCGGAGTGCGAGGTGGTGAATCACGGCAACATCTCCGCCCTGGTCGAGTCGACCAAGCGGGGCACCGATTTCCGCTACCAATGGGTCCTGGACGGGAAGGTGGTGCAGGGTTATGAGGCCGACACCGGCGACTCCTACACTCACCAGGTCATCGGCCCGCTCGTGCAGACGGAGGGCCCTCATAAGGTGACTCTCCGCCTCACTTCGCCCACAGCGGGGTCGAAGTCGCTCTCGTTCACCGTCTGCGGGTCGGAATGATGGATCCGCTCCTGCCTGAAGATCCTCCAGCCGTGGGGCCCTACCGGCTGCTCGGGCGGCTGGGCGCGGGCGGCCAAGGGGTGGTCTACCTGGCCCAGGGGCCCGACGGGCGGCCGGTCGCGGTGAAGATCTTGGCGGATGGCCTGGCCGGTGATCACCGCTTCGCCAAGGAGATCGACGCGGCGCGCCGGGTGGAGCCGTTCTGCATCGCTCAGGTGCTCGACGCTTCGCTGGGCGGCCGGCCGTACATCGTGACCGAGTACGTCGAGGGGCCTTCGCTTCAGCAGGCAGGTCGCCACGTCGGCGCGGACCTGCAGCGGCTCGCGGTGGCGACCGCGACCGCGCTGGCGGCGATCCACCGGGCCGGGGTGGTGCATCGCGACTTCAAACCCGCCAACGTGCTGCTCGGGAGGGACGGGCCGCGGGTCATCGACTTCGGCATCGCCCGCGCGTCCGGCCATTCGCTGACCGTGACGAGCAGCATCGTCGGCACGCCCGCCTACATGGCGCCCGAGCAGCTCGCGGGCGCCCCGCTCGGTCCCGCGGTGGACGTCTTCGCGTGGGCGTCGGTGATGGTGTTCGCCGCGACGGGAAGTCCGCCGTTCGGCAACGACTCGCTGCCCGCGGTGATCCGCCGCATCCTCCACGGCGAGCCTTACCTGGGCGACCTGCCGGGCCCGCTGCGCCCGATCGTACTGTCCTGCCTGGCCAAGGACCCCGCCGCCCGGCCCGCCATGCAGGACGTCCTGCTCCGGCTCATCGGCGTCCCGCCCGCCGCCACGACAGGCGCCCTGGCGGGCCGAACGGCGGGTCATACCGTGAGTCGCCCGCGCTGGAAGGCGATGCTGGCGGGCACGGGGGCACTGGCGATCTCCGCCGTCCTGGTGGCCGGGGCGATCACTTGGATACCCACCGCGGCGACGACGGCCGCGCCTGCCTCCCCGGTCCCGCAACAGAGCGCCACCAGGACACCCAGTCCGCCGGTGAAGAAACGGGACACCGACAAGACGCCCAGTGCGCCGGCCACGAAGACGCGCGCCACCAGGACCGGCGGCTCCAGCCCCACCGTCTCCCGCACGCGGCCGACGCCCGAACCCACGACCTCCCGGCCGAAACCCACGACCACGACCACGACCGCGGCTGCGGGGACCGTACGCCTGGTGTCGTTGACGCTGGAAGGGCAGCAGACCGAAAAGGGCTGCTGGTCGCCCAGTCTCTTCCCCGTCGCCTTGCTCAAGGGCCCGTCGGGCAAGCAGATGGAGTACGGCTACCGCTGGGTCGTGGACGGCGAGGACGAGGGACGGAAGACGGACTGGGTGACCGGTACGAGCAAGAACCGGCGCAACCCCTTCGGCGCCTTCGAACCGGGCCGGCACACGATCGTCTTCCATCTGCTGACACCCTCGAAGGCCACCAGGAGCGTGTCGTTCACGGTGTGCGAGCGATACTCCTAGGCGCGTCGCTTGCCCCGCCACCGCAACCGGTTCGGGCCTTCACCGATCAGCTGAGCGGGAGGACCGGCTCGAAGGAGCTCGCGGCGCGGAAGGCGGCGGTCGCCTGCCGGGGGAGGAGCCATAGCTGCTCCTTACGGTGGAGGACGACGCGTCCCGGGTAGTTGAACGACTCCAGCGTCACCGATCCGGCGGTCGAGCCGGGACGGGCGTAGAAGGTGGCGTCCTTGTTGAACAAGGAACCGCCGTCCCTGCGGTCGAAACGCAGCTGGAAGTGCTTGTGGCGCAGGTAACGGCCATCGGGGCCGACGAATGAGTAACCCTTGGGGTCGGCGAGGCCCGGCACGATGCGCAAGCGGGCACTCTGCCGGGCCGCGGCCGGGTCGTCCTCGCGGATGGCGGCCATCCGGGCGAGGCCGCGCGACGCCTGGATGAACGCCTGGGGAGTGCCGGCCGATCGGAAAGACCGCGTGCCGCCCGTGGGCAGTCCGGCAGCCGCCGGCGGTGCGGACGTGGACGAGGGAGACGCCGTGGCCGGCGGGCTCGGCGCGGAGGTCTGGGACGGCGCAGGGAGAGCCGACGGGGTGGCGGCGGGCGTCGCGCCCGCGTTCCGCCGCACCACCTTGATCTTGGGATTGCCCGCCGGTACGAAGCTCGCCCAGGCGGACGTGTCGCCGGTGTAGTAGATGGTCAGCTTCGCCGGATCGGCTCCCGTGAACGCGGCGGCGTCCTGGGCCGGTGGCCGCTGGCCGAGGTACAGCGCTCGCAGGAGGGGAGTACGCGCGAAGACGCGCGGACCGAGCCTGCCCAGGCTCGGCGCGTAGACCGATTCGAGGCGCGCGTTGCCGGAGATCGAGTCGTGCCAGGCGGTGGTCAGCGCGGGCGCGTACAGCTCCTTGAGCGAGGCGAGGTGGACGATGGCGTTCTTGTCCAGCGTCAGCAGGCTCGGCAGCCGCAGCACCTTGATGCCTGTCCCCGCGGCGGCGTTGCCGTTGAGGTCGAAGCAGTTGATGCCGATGTAGCGGACCTTGGGCAGGTTGACCGCTTCGAGGGCGTGACTGTCGTTCAGTCCGTTCCTGCCGATCGACTCCAGCTCGGGAGCGTTGAAGTAGCGCAGGCGGGAAGCGTCGTCGAACGCGAAGTCGTCGATCGTGCGCACCCGCGGGAGGTTGACCTTCGTCAGGTACTGGTTGCGGCGGAACGCGTTCGCGCCGATCTCCGTGACGCTGGGCAGGTAGAGCACGCTGAGCTTGGCGTACGGCCCGTGTCCGAACGCCATCGCCCCGACGGTGCGAGCCGCCTTGAAACTGACGGAGGCGAAGTTGTGGTTGCTGAAGGAGCCGGGTTCGATGTCCTGCAGATCGTCCAGCACCAGGTGCCTGACCCACGATCCCCACCAGCCGTTGTGCCACAGGTACGGTGAGCGCCCGCCGCGTGCGATCTGCCCGGCGCAGGCCAGGCCGGAGCCGGGCGTGCATTCGGTCCCGCCCTGAAGGGATCGCAGGTTGTAGATGTGCAGCCGGTTCAGACCGGTCAGCCCGAGCCCGCCCGCGCTCTCGGCGTTTCCGGCCGTCTGCACCGCCGCCAGGTCGGCGTCGTTGAGCGCGGTCCCGCCGGTGAGGTAGAGCGCGATGCCGGTGCTGCGAGTGAGCTGCGCCCGCGCCTCGACGAGCCGCGCCTTCAGCGGGCGCCGCGAGGCCTGGGACACGTCGTAGGACAGCGTGAACGTGCCGGGCGGCAAGACGTGGTCGCCGGGCTTGGCCGGCCGGTAGGTGTAGGTCTCCCTCTTGCTCAGCTCCCCGTCGGAGGAGAAGACGGGGTCGGCTCCCGGATCCCTGCCCGGATCGGGCAGGGAGGTGCCGCCGTGCAGCGCCGCCGGGACAGCGGTGCGCACGGCGGCGGAGGCCGCCGGCCCTGGCGCGCCGCAGACGGCGACCGCCGTCGCCAGCGCGGCGAGGGCCAGATGGCGGGCTGAGGGGTGTGCGAAACCCTTGTCGCTCATTGCTGCCTTACTGCCGTCGCCTCCCGTCTGGAGGCTCTCGTAAGAGGAGACTCTGCGGACGGGTGCGGATAACAGAAACGTGGCCGGGCAGCGAGGGCGCCGGGTGCCGGCCGACGAGCCCGCACCCGGTCTGCTTCCGGCGGCGGTTACAGGGAACCGTTCTCCCAGGGGCCGGTGATGGCGAAGGTGATGCCGGGCGACTGGATGTTGGCGAACAGCCAGCCGCCGTCCTTGGAGTCGAACACCGACCCGCACCACTCCGAGCCGGTGTAGGTGCCGGGCGCCGCCGCCTTGCCGGGCACCCCGCCGGCCGGGATGACGACCGAGTTCTCCGCGAACGGGAAGATCTCCCCGTCGGTGGTGAGCCCGTGCAGGTACTCCACGCCGGACCCGTCCTCGCACAACACGATGCCACCGCGCGGGCTGACGCAGATGTTGTCGGGGTTGTTCAGCACGGTCGCGTTCGGCGAGGCGAACAGCACCCGCATGGTGTTGCCCGCGAGGTCGTACTCGAACACCTGGCCCTGCCCGGTGGGACCGCCGCTCGTGCTGACGATGTAGATCTTGCCGTCGTGGTACCAGGCGCCCTCAAGACGGGCGAACGAGGCGCCGCCCTTGGCGATGCCCTGCTGCACGACGCTCTTCTCATCGGCGCCGGGGTCGGGGTTGTCGATGGAGACCCAGCCGATCTCGGGGTAGGCGACGCCGGTGCCGTCCTTGTAGGTGGTGTAGGCCGAGGAGCCGATCGTCATCATCTCCAGCACGCCGCCCTGCCCCAGGTCGCCCTTGACCTTCGGCCGGAAGCGGTAGAAGCCGCTCGGGGTGGCGTCCTCGGTCTCGTACACCCAGCCGGTCTCCGGGTCCACCGCCACGGCCTCGTGCGAGAAACGGCCCATCTCCTTGTACGGCTTGGCGTCGCCGATCCCGTCGTGCGGCACCTCGAAGACGTAGCCGTGCCGGTAGGAGCCGTTGATCAGCGTGGTCTCCTCGCACGACAGCCAGCTGCCCCACGGGGTCGGCCCGCCGGCGCAGTTGCGAATGGTGCCCCCGAGGCTGGCCCAGCTCTCCAGGAACTTGCCCTGGCGCGTGTCGAAGATCAGCGACGTGGTCCCGCCGCCGGCGGCCGGGTTGTAGGCCGGCGTGACGAAAGCGCCGTTGAGGCTGCCGACCTCGTGGTTGCGTACCAGCACGGTCCAGTGCCCCTTGCCCGCGCCGCCGCTCCCGCCGGCCTCGGTCCTGTCCTTGAGCGCGTCGCTGGGCGTGAATGCGGCCATGCCGTCGTGCGAGCCGGGGGTGCGGCGCCCGTCGCTCATCGGGTCGCCGGTCCAGCCGGACGTCAGGTACTCGAACCCGCGGGGCAGCTTGAGCAGCTCCAGACCCGTGGTGTGGTCCTTCACCGGGTACAGCGGCCCGTAGTCGGGGCTGAAAGCCCGCTTCACCATCGTCGAAGCGTCCGCGGTACGCGCGGACAGCGCGGCCAGCGGCCCGCTCGCCGCCACGCCGAGGGTGGCGGCGGCCAGGCTGGTGCGAAGGAATCCCCGCCGGTTGATGTCGGTCATGTGTCAAGCTCCCTGCTCATCGCGAGGGGCGCCGCTGGTTCGGGCGCCCCACGTGGGCCACCCTCAGCCCTGCCGATGTCGGTACGGCGAAGCGAACATGTCCCTCGCCTTACCGGCCACCTAACGCAGGCGTTCAGCCACGCAGCGCGCCCCCTCGCCGCGTCGTCAGCTGAGGCACGCCAGCCAGCGGCCGTCCGCCGTCCAGCGCTCCACCACCGGAAACCCGGCGGCGAGGGCAAGGCGCTGGATGTCGCTCACCGACACGGTCGCCCAGCCGAACCAGTCGCCGACGAGCGAGCCGCGGCGCAGCCGTACCCGGTCCACTCGGCTGCTCGTCCCGGGCGGCGCGAGCTCGGCCAGGACGGTGCCGCCCGGCCGGACCAGCTGTCTGACCCGGCGCAGCAGCGCTTCTGGATGGCCGCCGATGCCGATGTTGCCGTCGGCCAGCAGCGCCGTCGTCCACTGGCCGCTGCCCGGCACCTCGTCGAAGACGTCCCGGAGCAGGGCGAAACCGCCCGCCCTGCGGGTCAGGGCGACGGCTCGAGGCGTGATGTCGATGCCGAGCGCCTGAATGCCGCGGCGGGTCAGCGCGACCGTGAGCCGGCCGGGTCCGGAGCCGATGTCGAGCGTCGGGCTGGCGCACCGATCGAGCAGGGCCTCGTCGCCGTCGATCAGGTCGAACCAGCGCGCGGTCTCCAGCACCACGCGCGTGCCGTCCACGTACTCCAGTTCGGCGATCGCGCCGCTGAGCGCGTCGGCGTAGAGCCGCCCCATCATCGGCCCAGCTCCCGCAGCGTGGCGGCGAAGCGGGAGCCGGGCGCTTGGGCGGCCACGGCGGCGGCGTCCGCCGCGGTGTCGACGTCGGTCAGTTCGGGCAGCACATGAACGGCCAGCCCGGCCCGGTCCAGCCGGTCGAGCTGGAGCTTGCCGGTCTCCGGATGCGACATCGGCACTCCCAGCAGCAGCGTGGGATCCGGCTCGCGCAGGCCGAGCAGCCAGAAGCCGCCGTCCGCCGCCGGGCCGTAGACCGCGTCGTGGCGCTCCAGCGCGGCCACCGCCTCGCTGAGCAGGGCGGGAGTCACCTGCGGGGTGTCCATGCCGATCAGCACGATGGGGTCCGGCCGGAGCCGGTAGGCGTCCGAGAAGGCCGCCGCAAGGCGCTCGTCCAGGCCCGAGCCGCGCTGCGGGATCACCACGAAGCCGGCGGGCAGCCAGCCGCCCGGCAGCCCGTCCAGGGCGAGCAGCCGCTGGGTGGCGGGCGTGGCGGACATGGCGCGCAGGCTGTCGTGGAGGGCCGCCTCGGCGAGGGCGGCGGCCTGCTCCGGGCTGAAGGGCGGGCTCAGCCGGGTCTTGACCCGCCCGGCCACCGGCTCCTTGGCGATGATCATGATTTGCGCGGTACTGCTGGGCGACATGCTTGATCCTTACGAGATGGTGCCAGGCGAGTGCGAAGAAGGTGGTCGTGAGCAGGACAGCGGGCAGCCGTACCGGCTCGGAGCGCAGGCGGCTGGTGACCCTGGCGGAGACGGTCTTGAGGATCATTGGCGTACTTCCGCCTGGTAGGACCGGCGTACGGCCCAGCCGGCCAGCACGGCCAGCGCGGCCGCGGCGTAGAAGGCGGTCGCGGGACTGTCCGGCGCCCTTGGGCCGGCGACATAGGCGACAGCGCCCGCCAGGCCCACCCCCAGCCACTCCCATCGGCCGGCCATCGCGGCCAGCGCGACGACCAGCAGCGCGTACCAGGAGTAGCCAGGCGTGAACAGCAGCAGCAGTGACCCGCTGACGATCAGTGCGCCCTGCCATGGCCGTTCGGCCTCGCCGTACCGCATGACGTAGAGAGCGACCAGGACGAGCAGCACGATCGCGGCGTAGGGCGCCCAGGAGTCCGGCATCACCAGCCGTAAGAGGGCGTAGCGGTTCCCGTCGGCGGGTGTCTCGTATCGCTCCTCCTGGAGGTAGCCCGGCAGGTAACCCACGACGGACGCCCCTGAGCCCAGCACGTAGGGCACGTAGGAGAGAACCACGACCAGGGTGGCCGGGACAAGGATCTTGAAGCTGCGGCGCCAGTCCACGCCGTTCGCCAGGACTCCCGACAGTGCGCCGGGCAGCGCCGTGGCGGGCAGCAGCTTGGCCGCCACGGCCGCGCCGAGCAGCGCCCCGCGGACGCGCGGGGTGCGCATGGCGAGCACGACCAGCAGCACACCGAGCATGTCGATGTGCGCGTTGTTCACGGCCTCGATGGGTATGGCGGGGCACCATGCCCAGTACGCGGCCGTGCGGACGTTCCACCTGCACAGTGCCAGCAACACCGCGATGGCCAGCACCCAGCCGCCGAGCTGCAGGACCTTGTGCCGAGCGCCGTCCGGCGAGAGCCAGTGGATCAGGAGGAAGTAGCCCTGGGCGACGGGCGGGTAGATGGTGGGCACGGTGGGGCGGTTGATCCTGGTGCACCCTCCGTCCGGGAGCGGCCACAGGGCGCGGTCCGCGCACTCGGAGGGGAAGAGCCAGGCGTCGCGCAGCCCGGCGAGCGCCGGATCGGCCGGCGGGTGGTCGTACGGGGAGATGCCCGCGGCCTGGACCCGGCCGTCCCAGGCGTACCGGAAGGAGTCGGTGCTGCTGCTCGGCGGTGCGGTCAGCCCCGTCGTCATCACCGCGATGCCGCCCATGACGACCAGGACGGTCAGCATCCTGGCCGGGACCCGCCGCGCCAGCCACACAGCCATGGCGAACAGCGCCCAGGCCAGCAGATACCAGCCCAGGCCGGGCGATCCGGCCACCGTCCGCACCAGGACGAGGGCCAGGGCCACGAGCACGACGATGAGCTTCACGCTGGCAGCGTCACACTCCGCGGGCGGTTCGTGGCCACCGCGGCGCCAGCCGTTCGTACTCCATAAGAACCCTTACGGAATGCGAACGTCGCTTCAGCAGGGGCCGCGGGCCGGGTTAGCGTCGGCCGAATGAGAGTGATGGTCACCGGCTCGGCCGGCTTCATCGGCAGTCACGTGGTCGAGGCCCTGGAGGCCGCCGGGCACGAGGTCGTCGGCATCGACCTGCGCATCGGCACGGACGTGCGCGACGGTGCGGTGCTGGACCGGCTGCTTCCGGGCGTGGATCTCGTGGCGCACCAGGCCGCCAAGGTGGGTCTCGGCGTGGACGTCTCCGACCTGCCGGACTACGCCTTGATCAACATGTACGGCACGGCCGTGCTGCTGGCGGCCATGGCGCGCCATCGGGTCGAGCGGCTGGTGCTGGCCTCCTCGATGGTGGTCTACGGCGAGGGCTCCTACGAGTGCCCCGGGCACGGCCGGGTGCGCCCGGGCCCGCGCACGAGGCAGGACCTGGAGCAGGGCCGGTTCGACCCGGCCTGCCCTGACTGCGGCGTGCCGGTCCGTTGCGAGACCATCGCGGAGGACGCGCCGCCCGATCCGCGTAACGCGTACGCCACCAGCAAGCTCGCCCAGGAGCACCTGGCCGCCAACTGGGCGAGGGAGACCGGCGGCAGCGCGGTAGCACTCCGGTACCACAACGTCTATGGCCCGCGCATGCCCCGCGACACCCCCTACGCCGGCGTCGCCGCGATCTTCCGCTCCGAGCTGGAGGCGGGCCGGGCGCCGAAGGTCTTCGAAGACGGCGGCCAGTTACGCGACTTCGTGCACGTGCGCGACGTCGCCCGGGCGAACCTGGCGGCCGCCCTGGCGTCGGTGCGTCCCGGCGAGCTGCGCGCCTACAACATCGCCAGCGGCACCCCGCACACCGTCGGCGAGATGGCCGCCGTGCTGGCCGCCGCGCGGGGCGGGCCGGACCCGCGGATCACCGGCGGCTACCGGCTCGGGGACGTCCGCCACATCGTCGCCTCTCCCGAGCGGGCCGGCCGCGAGCTCGGCTTCCGCTCCGAGATCGGGTTCGAGGCGGGCATGAAGGAGTTCGCATGGTCATGACCATCGACGTGATCCTGCCCTGCCTCAACGAGGAGGCCGCACTCGGCTGGGTGCTCGGGCGCATGCCCGACGGCTACCGGGCCCTGGTGGTCGACAACGGCTCCACCGACCGTTCCGCGGAAGTCGCCCGCGACCTCGGCGCCCGTGTGGTGCATGAGCCGCGGCGCGGCTTCGGCGCCGCCTGCCACGCCGGGCTGCTGGCCGCGCGCGCCGAGGTGGTCTGCTTCATGGACGCCGACGCCTCCCTCGACCCCCGCCAGCTCCCCAGAGTCGCGGAACCGGTCATCGGCGGCCACGCCGACCTGGTCCTCGGCGCCCGCCAACCTCAGGGGGCACGCGCCTGGCCCTGGCACGCCCGGCTCGGCAACGCCGTACTCGCCCGCACGCTCCGCCGCCGCACCGGGGCGCCGTTGCACGACCTCGGCCCCATGCGAGCCGCCGGACGGGCACAGCTCCTGGCGCTCGGGCTGAACGACCGCCGGTTCGGCTACCCGCTCGAAATGGTGCTGCGCGCGGCCGGATCCGGCTGGCGGATCGCCGAGGTGGAGGTGGACTACCTGCCCAGGGCGGGCCGCTCCAAGGTCACCGGCACCGTCCGGGGCACGCTGCGAGCCGCCTCTGACATGCGGCGGGTCATGGCCGATCACATGAGGTGACACAGCCGATCTTCACGTGACTCACCTCACACCCCGCGGCCTTGAATCTCACACCGATGTCAGCTCCTAGCGTTGTCCTCATGACGACCACACAAGCGCCCATTTCCCTGTACGGTTTCCTGCGCCCCAAGCCGGAGCGCGCCGATGAGGTGCGGCGGATTCTCACCTCGCTCGTGGAGCCCACCCGGCAGGAGGAGGGCAACCTGGAGTATCACCTGCACGAGCATGAGGACGGCCGGTTCTTCCTGTATGAGGTCTGGCGTTCCCAGGAGGACCTCGACCAGCACAACCAGTATCCGCCGCTGCGGGCTTTCCTGGACGACTTGCTGGAGTATCTGGAGGAAGCCCCCGAGGGCTATTTCAACACCATGCTGAGCGCCTATCCGGCGACCGGCGCGAAATAGGCGACGGAATCCGCGGAGGTCACCGCCTCTTGAAGTAGTGCGCGACCATGTAGGCGGTGACCTTTTTGCCGATCTTCGCGCCCTCCACGTCGGCCGTGCGGGTATGAATTCCGCCCCAGATACGGGCTTCGATGACCTCGGCGAGCGCGTGCGAGAAGCCGCGGAAATGTCTGGTGGTGCCCGAGGCGGCGCTGTACCCGCTGAAGGAGATGTCGTCCCGGCCGAAGAAGTACGCCAATGCCGACATGCTCGCCGCCGTGAAGCAGGTGTGCCCGGACGTGTAGTCCGGGTGCGGTGGCGTGACGAGCAACGGCGCCCAGCCGGGATCGGCCGTCGTTCCCGGATTGCCGTCGGTGTCGGCCAGGTGGATCGCGGTGACGGGCCGCCAGAAGTTCCACGCCGCCTTCTCGTTGTAACAGGCGGTCGTGGCGTCGGCTTCGGCCATATCGGCCATCGCGAACATCCGCGCCGTCTGCAGGGTGTTCAGTCGCTGCTTCGTCGCGAGCCGGCGCTTGATCTCCCATTCGGCCAGGTGCCGGTCATGCCACCAGATCGCGGCTTGTGTCTGGTCGGCCGTCCGCACCGTGCTGGTCGCCGAGCCGATCGCCTTGACCTCGTTGAAGTCCCGGGCGTACCGGTGGCTGGCGAGCGAGGGCGGGCCTGGCGTGCGGAACATGGACGCGCTGGGGATGAGGAACGGTTTGAGGTTGGCGACCCAGGCTCCGTCGGAGGCGAACGCGGGTGGCGCCGGCCGCCACTGACCGGGCTGGATGCCCACGGTCCAGGTCTGGTCTCCGAACGCCCCGTCGTTCTGCCGCGCGGCGATCATCGCAGCGGCCGCCTGCGTGCCCACCGTGATTCCACGCTGCTTGGCAGATCCGCCGGGAAGCGCGGCGAGCGCCTCGTCGTACTGCGTCTTCAACCTCGCCTGCTGGGCCGGGAACAGCGCGTTCAGCACAAGGAAGCCCGCGGTCGCGACGGCCGCGTCCGTCGACTCGGTTCCATCGGCAGGCGGTGCGATCAGGTAGGGCTGGTAGGGGGTGCCGGCGATCGCGTTCACGGCGTCGTAAACGGCTCCGTGCACCATCGCGAAGCTGCGCGCCTGGACCTGCGGCTGCTGGCCGGCGATGTCCCAGATCGCTGTCTGGGCGTTTCTGTCCCAGACGATGACGGCATTGTCCGCCGTGTGCGAAGCCGCCGCGTACGCGAACGACGAGCCGAGTCCGGGAGAGCCGACGGCGACGACTCCGGCGACGGCTGAGTAAACGGCCTTGCGGGCCAGGACGCCGGCCCGGCCGGCGTCACGTAATTTGAGCATGGCGGGAAATTACTATGCCGGCCACATCCGTCGTAGTGGCCGAACGGTCGGAAAACCGATAATGACGTAACCGGAATTCAGCGCCCCGCCGGCGCGGGGCCGGTCGTGTCCGCCTCCCGAGGTCGAGCTCGACCCGAGCGGACATGCGTGCTCTGCCGGAGTGCGGTGAGTGCGGCCGCCAGGGAGGCTTCACGGCCGGGAAAACCCCTTGTCCGCACGGCGCAACGCCGCCGACATCAATCAGGCCAAGCGCTTACCGAAGGTCCGTTGGAGATGGACGAGAAGAGCCGCAAGAGCCAAGCGGTCTTCTCCTGCACTTCTTGCGGACACACCGAGCACGCCGACATCGTCGGGGCGATGAACATCAAGACCAAAGGACAGGCGGCCGGGCTGGTCGTCTCAGGGCGTGGAGACCCACCCGGGTCCGCGAAACGTCAAGCACCCCGTTCCACAGCACGGGCCGCGCAAGCGGCACGAGCTGCCGCATAGCGGCACGGGAATCCCCGTCACTTCAAGGCGGGGAGCAGGTCAACGCTTCGAGTCGGCGGCGATCGCGGCCTTGGGGCTGGTGTTCGGCGTTCTGGTCACGGTGCTTCGCGCCAACGTGTTCGTGGTCGGCACCGCGCTCAACGTGCTGGCCTCCGGCGCGACCGTCTACCTGCTGCGATCCTGGTTCGGGGTCAAGGGATCGCTCAGCGGCGACCGGATCCCGGCGCTTCCCGCCGCCCACCTCGGCGTCGTCGGCGACGTCCCGCTGCTCGGGCCCATCCTCTCCGGACAGTCCGTGCTGACGTACGGCGGCTGGCTGCTGGTGGCCCTCACCGCGTGGGCCGCGCGGCACACCGTGCTCGTACGCCACTTGAAGGCCGCGGGCGAGCACCCCGAGGCGCTGCGCGCCGCCGGCGGGAACGTCACGAGGGTCCGCGTCATCGCCCAGATGTGGTGTTTCACCTTGTGCGCGCTGGCGGGCGCACAACTCAGCCTCGGCCAGCTCACCCTGTTCACCGAGGGCATGACCAGCGGCCTCGGATTCATCGCCCTCGCGGCCGTCATCTTCTGCCGCGGCAAAGTGCTGCTCCTGGCGGGCATGTGCGCCGCCTTCGGGCTCGCGTCCGCGCTTTCGGTACGGCTGGACTCCTCCGTCATGCCGCCGCAGTTCGCGCAGATGCTGCCGTACCTGGTGGCGTTCGCCGGCCTCATCGTCCTGTCCCGGCGCTCACGCGTGTCCGAGACCCGCATGCTCACGCTCACCCTGGAGGACTGACCTCATGCGATTCGCCGACCTCGACAGCGGGGACATCGCGCTGTTCACCCGCGCCGACGAGGTCCTCACCAAGGCCCACCATCCGCAGCGGCATCAGGTCGCGGCCGCGATGCTCGGCGCTTCGGGCCGCGTCTACGTGGGGCTGCACCTGGGTTCCCGGCGCGTCAACATCTGCGCCGAGTCGTCCGCGCTGGCCGCCGCCCAGATCGCGGGCGAGGAGAGCATCACCACGGCCCTGGCGGTCTGCCTCGGCACGGCCGGCACCGCGCAGGTCACCAATCCCTGCGGGGTATGCCGCGAACTGCTGGCGACCTACTGCCCCGACGCCATGGTGCTCCTGGACGTCGAGGGAACGGTACGCAAGGCGGCGGCCCGAGATCTCCTGCCCCTGCCCTGGCTCCGCCCGGAGGAGACCGACTGGGCCGCCGCCCTGCCCGCCCTCCGGAACGACGGCGGCCGATGAAGGCGATCACCGACGTCTGTGTCGTCACCCAGGACCTGGAGCGGGCGATCCGGTTCTACACCGGGCCGCTGGGGCTCACCCTCGACCACCGGATGGAGGGCTTCGCCGACTTCCACGGCCTCGGCATCGCCCTGGCCGTCTGGGCCGCGGACCACCTCCGCGCCACGACCGGCGTCGCCGCCTCTGCAGGCGGCCACGGCTCCGCCGTCATGATCGCGGTCCGCCTCGACACGCCGGCCGACGTCGATGCCCGCTACCACGAACTGTCCCGTGCCGGGGTGAGGTTCCAGGCACCGCCGAAGGACTACCCATGGAACGCCCGCTGCGCGTACTTCACGGGCCCGGACGACGAACTGTGGGAACTGTACGCGTGGTACGACGGCGGCGAGCCCGGGGCCGTCCGCGACCGTGGAGGCGCTCACCGGCTTCCAGGGTGACGCACCCACTGCGAGCTCGGCGGGCCGGCGGTTGGACCGGGGAGCCTCGGGTAGAGCGTGCTGGCAGCACGCCGTGCCGGCTCCGATCCGGCCAGTGAGAAGGAGCGCCGTTGCAGCCACTGTCGAGTGCGCCAGCGCCGTCGACCGCCCCGGCTCCGGTGAGCGCCCTATGAAGGCCCCGGCACCTCCGCGCGTCGCGTGGCCGGTGATGTATCACCGCTGGTCGCAGATGACGTTCCTGCACTGGCGGTACCCCGCCGAGGTGGTGCGGGCGCTGGTGCCGGACTCGCTGACGGTCGAAACGTTCGACGGGACGGCGTGGGTGGGGCTGACGCCGTTCCTCATGGACGATGCGCGGATGCCGGGCATTCCCGCGCTGCCGTGGCTGTCGAGCTTTCCGGAGACGAATTGCCGCACCTATGTGCGTGACAGTCGCGGTCGCTCCGGCATCTGGTTCCTGTCGCTGGACGCCGGGAGGCTGGCGGCCGCGGTCGGCGGGCGCGCCGGCTACTGGCTGCCGTACTTCTGGTCGGACATGTCGGTGCGCACCGGGAGTGACAGCAGGCAGTACCGGTGCCGCAGACGCTGGCCCGGACCGGAAGGGGTGCGGTGCGATGTGGACGTGGCCGTGGGCACGACGCTGGCCGAGGACGAACGGGACGAGCTGGCGCACTTCCTGACCGCCCGCTACTGCCTGTTCACCATGGTGGCGGGGCGGCTGGCCGCGGCCGAGACCGAGCATCCCGCCTGGCCGCTGCAGCATGCCCGGCTGATCACCCTGGACCAGAACGTACTCCAGGCCGCCGGCCTTCCCGCTCCGGACAGCGCCCCGATCCTGCACGCCTCGCCCGGCGTGGCGGTGCGGGTGGGGATGTGGAGCTGGTGACGCTCCGCCAGGAGCCCAACCGGATCGTCGACTTCATGTCGCAGCCGCCCGAGTCTGTCCGAGGCCGGTCGGCAGCAGGGCGCGGATCGTGGCACGGACGGCCTTGAGGTCCACCGCCTCGGGAGCGACCCGCCACTGGGCGTGCACGCCGATGACGGCCCCCACCAGCAGCACCGTGAACGCCTCTGGGGTGGTGCCTGCGGGCAGCGCCTGAGCCGGTATCCAGGCCTGCACCCCCTGCCGGAGCGCCGCGTGGAGGCGCGCGTAGTGCTCGCGGATCGGCGAGCCGACCTCCACGGCCTCGGCGAGCAGGGTGATGAACAAGCGCGTGACAGGCAGGCGGATGAAGTCGACGACCCGATCCAGCGGATCGCCGGAGCGTTCCCCCGGGGGAGGGGCGAAACCGGTCAGCACGGCCTGGAGCTGGTCGTCGACCACCGCTTCCAGCAGGCCCAGCTTGTTGCCGAAGTGCCAGGGGATGGAGCCGCGGCTGATGCCGGCCTTGTCTGCGATGTCGATGAAGCTCGTCTGCCGGTATCCCTTCTCGGCGAAGAGCTCGGCGGCGGCCGCCACCAGCAGCCGGCGGCTCTCCTGAGTCCTCTCGATACGTCGCGTGGCCATGCAGGCCATCTAACCAGGTACGTCAAACGACAGAGCGAATGCTGGCTGGTATAGCCTATGTCAGTCAACATAGAAAAAGGAGGTGGGAACTCTCGTGAGACTGCCGAAGACCGCGCACACCTCCCGCCCGTGGCGCGTCCACGAACTGACGAGTGACTTCTCGGTCGAGGATGTGTGGTCGTTCCGCACTCCCGGAGCTGGGCCAGACGATTTCCCGGCGATGCTCGCAGCGATGCGAGCGGCCGGCCGGCCCGTGCAGCAGCCCTGGCCGGTGAGGTTCTTGTTCGCCGTCCGGTGGAAGCTCGACATGGAATCCGCTCGCGAGCCGGCGAACAAGACCGTGCACACCGTGATGCATCTCGGCTGGGTTCAAGGCACGAACGGCGACCATGAGTTGCGGATGGCCGTCCTCGTCAAGCCCAACGGATGGTTCGGGCGGCTCTACATGGCCGCCATCGCGCCTTTCCGGCACCTCATCGTCTACCCGGCGCTGACCCGGCAATGGGAACGAGCCTGGCGCGAAAGGAGGTCACGATGAACTCCAGAAAGCGGCTGCTCCGCTGGGCGAGCGGGATCATGCTCGTGCTGGGAACAGGGCACCTGTCCTTGCTGGCACTCGTCGCCTGGGAGGACGTCACCGGCTGGGTGGATCGGGGGATGTGGGCAGCCGTCCCGCTCGTACTCACGGACGGGGGAGCCGTTCAGACGGTGGAGTCTTTTCAGAACAAGGTCACCTTCTGGGCCGGTCCGGGAGGCTTCGCCGTGCCCCTGATTCTGTTGGGTTGCCTGACGTGGCACCTCGCTGGACGCGGGGTGGCTGTGCCCGCCGGAATCGGCTGGGGCCTCGCGACGTGGTGTGCGTTAGGCGGCGTCCTTCTCGTGCCATCCCCGTTCTTCGCCGGGATCATCTCCGGGGCACTCATCATCTTGGCTGCGCGGAAGGAAGATCGGCCGGCACGCACCGGGTTACCAAGTTCGGGGGTTTCGGGATAAGCCGGGGATTGTTCTTGAAGTCCTCGGGTAGCCCTCGCGGGGCGTCGCCCCGGCCTGCGTGGCCGGGGGCTGCGGCGGTGTGGGCAAGTCGGCGCGCAGACGCTCAATACGGCTGCGGACCGATCGCGGAACGGCTGTATGCGGGCCGTGTTCCACGCCACGAGCGCGGACATGCCGCGATGACGGGGATGGAAGGGGGAGGGCGCATGACCCGGCGTGGTGAGCCGTCGGTCGCGGCTTCGGGACAGTGGAGAGACGAGAATGGCGTGCGGCTGCCATCGGGCGAGGTCCACGCCTGGTATCCGGGGACGAATCAGACACTGTGCGGGCTGGCGCTCAGCCGGTCGCGGCTGCTCCGGTTCCACCATGTGCGGTGGCCGGAGGTGTTTCCGGAATCAGGCGGCGCGGCCGACGAGGTGGGACAGGTGTGCCGCCGCTGCCTGGCGGCATCGGGCCGGCGCTCGCACCGCGGCTGGAGCGAGGCCTGGACGCGGACGTCCCCGCGTCCTTAGCCGAAAGCGCTGATCAGGGCCGTCGTCCCACTCCGGTCAGGATCTCGCGGATTCTGCCCGGCCCGCTGGTGTGGGACGACAGCGGCGGCGTGCCGAAGTCCGCGGCGGAGCGGGCGCCCTCCAGAAACGCTTCGATGGCCTCGACCGCGGTGTGGGCAGGGGCCCAGCCCAGCTCGGTACGCGATCGCGTGGTATCCATGATCGGCAGGCGGAGCAGCATGTCGAGGAGATCCGGCGAGGCGGGCACCAGGCGCAGATGCCAGGCGACGGAGGCCGCGCCGTGCAGGAGCCATCCGGGCGCCGGCACGAGGCGCGCACCCAGCAGATCGGCCAGCACGCGTGGTTCGATCACCGGATCGGCGGCGATGTTGAACGGGCCCCAGACCGATGTGGTGACCGCAAGCCGGTAGGCCTCGCCGGCGTCGTCGGCATGCAACGCCTGGAAGCGAAGCCCCGGGGTGTCCGGCACGAAGGGCACCAGGCCGGGACGTATCAGCCGATGGGGCAGGAAAGGACCGCCGAAGAGCCGCCGCTGCTCGGTGGCTGCCTCGCGCTTGAAGATGAAGCCCGGGCGCAGCCGTACCACTCGGATCTCCGGATGATCGCGCTCGAACATGTCCAGCGCCCGCTCCACGTAGGCCTTCTCCCGCCCGTAGGCCGCCTGCGGCCAGCCGTGCGTCGGCCAGTCCTCGGTGACCGGCGTGTCTTGGGACCGGGCGAGTACGCGCCGACCGAAGAGGCGTACACCAGGGCCGGGACCTGGGATCGAGCCACCGCCTCGAACACGCGCAGGCTGCCGAGCGCGTTGGCTCTCCAGGTGATCGTGGGATTCCGCGTCGGCTGGAACAGCCAGGCCAGATGCACCACCGCGTCGGCTCCCCGCAGGTGCGGCGCGAGGTCGCCGGTGGCGACGTCCAGCGTCTGCCAGGTGGTCTTGTCCGGATGCCAGTCGGGTAGCCGGCGGGCCAGTCCGAGGACGGAGGTGACGCTGGGGTCGGCGGCGAGTGCGGAGACCACGCTCGTGCCCACGTTGCCGGTGGCGCCGATGACGACTACACGCATGGGCGCCCGCTGCCCGGCGGCCTGAGCGTCAAACCTTGCCCGGAACTCAGGCCGCCCCCATCACGCCAAGCAGGCTCGGATGAGAAGCTCTCAAATCGTTCGGCGGACTATCCGGAAGGTGGGCGTATCTCCCTGGGTGATCTCCGCATCGAGGGTCTTGTCTTCCAGGAATGAGGCGACGGTCGGTTCGACGTACACGCGAATGCCCTCTGACTCGACTACTTCATCGTCGGGGTGCGGTCCACTCGAGATCGACAGTTCAAGAGTTCCGGCAGGACCGTTGGAAGACGACGGTGCGATGCGTAGCCCGGTGTCTGGCGGTGTTTCCGGCTGTGACGTCAGATCGCGGATTGCGGCGACCGCGTCGGTGGTCAGCGTGAGCACGGCAACTCCTCCATTGGCGAAACTCCATGGTGGTGCAAGGAGCAGTTGCTGCCCTTGCCCGAACCGAGAGGCGAATATCCCCAATTAGCGTGAAATGCTCCTAATGTTGTGCTATTCCAAGTCGTCGGGATACAGCGCCTCACCTTCCTCCAGGTCGTCATCGTCCATGTCCTCATCTGGGGTGGCACCGGGCGTGGTGCTCGCCGGACGCCTGGAGGTCTCTTCTTCCGTCGGGGTCAGCGGTGCACCGCTGGTCTCTTCGCTTCCTCCGCGTTCAACCGGCTGGTCGCCTTGCTCGTGAGGGTGGTTCGTCATGATTTTTCCTTCTGTAGAGGCGGTTGCCGATTGGTGTGGCTCAGTCGTGAAATGTCCTTCCTCATGAGAGCCATAGCGACGCTCCTCCGCGGGCATCTTCTCGGCAAATCAGACCTGTCGGCGCCCGGCACCGTACGACCGGCCCGCCTTCGGGCGGCTGATGACCCCGAACTACGATTGGTCATGCGGCTTACCAGTTCTCCAGGCGGCTCGTCGTACGTCGAACGAGGACGCCATCCGATGGCCGCAGCGGCTTCCCGTCTCGTCGACGCCGGCCGCAGGCCAAGGGGAGGCCATATATGACCACACCGCCAAAATTCATTACGGGGCCCAGTAAGTTTCTTGACGAGCGCCTGGGGGCGGCGAATTTCCTCAAGCGCAATTTGCGCAAAATCTTCCCGGACCACTGGTCGTTCCTGCTGGGCGAGATCGCCCTTTACTCGTTCATCATCCTGCTGCTGACTGGAACGTTCCTGACCTTCTGGTTCAAGCCCAGCATGGAGCACGTGATCTACGACGGCTCCTACGCGCCGCTCAAGGGCGTGGGGATGTCCGAGGCGTACGCCTCGACGCTGGAGATCAGCTTCGAGGTGCGTGGAGGGCTGCTGCTCCGGCAGATCCACCACTGGGCGGCCCTGCTGTTCGCCGCCAGTTTGATGATCCACATGCTTCGCGTGTTCTTCACCGGCGCCTACCGCAAGCCACGTGAGCTGAACTGGCTGATCGGCATCGCGCTGTTCACCCTGGCCCTCTTCGAAGGGCTCACCGGCTACTCCCTGCCCGACGATCTGCTGTCGGGCGCGGGGCTGCGGATCACTCAGGGCGTGTTGCTGTCGATCCCGCTGGTCGGCACGTACCTGTCGTTCTTCCTCTTCGGCGGGGAGTATCCCGGCGACGAGGTGATCCCGCGCTTCTACGCGTTGCACATCCTGCTGATCCCGGGCATCCTGCTCGCGCTCATCACCGCCCACCTGATGCTGATGTGGGTGCAGAAGCACACGCAGATGCCGGGCAGGGGCCGTACCGAGATGAATGTGGTGGGCGCCCCGCTCCTGCCTTCTTTCATGGCCAAGTCGGGAGCGTATCTGCTGTTCACCACCGCCGCCCTGGCGGGCCTGGCCACCTTCGCGCAGATCAATCCCATCTGGCTGTTCGGCCCGTACACCCCGGCGGACATCTCGGCCGGATCCCAGCCGGACTGGTACATGGGCTTCCTGGAAGGTTCTCTGCGCCTCATGCACTCCTGGGAGATCAACCTCTTCGGTACGGCCCACGCGGGCACACTGCCGCTGAGCGTGCTCATCCCGGCGCTGGCCCCACTCGGGCTGGTCATCACCGGTCTGGTGCTCTATCCGTTCCTGGAACGATGGATCACCGGCGACCGGCGCGAGCACCACATCGCCGACCGGCCGCGCAACAACCCGCACCGCACCTCGATCGGGATCTCGGCCATCACGTTCTACGGCGTGCTGTGGCTGCTCGGCGCCAACGATGTGATCGCGGCGAACTTCCACATCAGCCTCAACTGGACGACCTACGCCGGCCGGGTGCTGGTCTTCGCAGGTCCGGCACTGGCTTATCTGATCACCTACCGGATATGTCTGGGCCTGCAGCGGGCGGACGCCAACACCATCAGCCACGGGGTGGAGTCGGGCGTCATCAAGCGCCTGCCGCACGGAGAGTTCGTCGAGGTCCACGCGCCGCCGGCGGAGGACATCAAAGCCCATGTGCGTGGTAAGTCGCCCATCCCCATGCTTGCCGCGGCCCGACACGACGGAGAGCGCATCCCGCCCAAGGACGCCCGCGGCCCGCTCGGCCGTCTGAGGCTCAAGATGAGCCGTACGTATGCCGGCGAGAAGATCCCTCTTGAGACCGGCCACGACGAGCACGGCGAGAGACAACCCGCCATGCTGGACGAGCACGAAAAGACACCACCAGACTGACCACGACCATCCGCCAGACGGCCCCGGCGGCCGCACCGACCGATGAACCACCCCGGAAGGTGGTGATGAGATCTTTCATGGCAGGCTTTGCCCAGGTAGGCGAAAGGGAGGACCTGGATGGCAGAGCCTGAGCGGAGCGGCGTACCGCAGCCGGTGCTGAGCGAGCTGACGACCGCCGCCATCTTCCTCGTGCTGACTGTCGATCACGGCGGCGAGCCGGCCGTTCGGGAGCTCCTGGGCGACCTGGCGGGGCTGTCGCGGTCGGTCGGTTTCCGGGTGCCGGGGGGCAGGCTCAGCTGTGTCGCCGGCATCGGGTCGGACGCCTGGGACCGCCTGTTCGACGGGCCTCGGCCCGGTGAGCTGCATCCCTTCCGTGAGGTCTGCGGGGCGGTGCATCGTGCGGTCGCCACTCCGGGGGACCTGCTCTTCCACATCCGTGCCGAGAAGCTCGATCTGTGTTTCGAGCTGGCGTCTCAGATCATGAACCGGTTGCGGGGCGTGGTCACGGTCGAGGACGAGGTGCAGGGGTTCATGTACTTCGACGTACGCGACCTGCTGGGCTTCGTCGACGGCACCGAGAACCCGGTGGGTCCGGCGGCGGCCGCGGCGGTGCTGATCGGGGATGAGGACCCCGGCTTCGCCGGTGGAAGCTACGTGATCGTGCAGAAGTACCTGCACGACCTGGAGGCGTGGAACGCCCTGCCCGTGCAGGCCCAGGAGCAGGTCGTCGGCCGCACGAAGCTGGAGAACATCGAGCTGGACGACGCCGTCAAACCGGCCAACTCCCATGTCGCGCTGACCACCATCACCGACCCGGACGGGACGGAACGCCGGATCCTGCGGGACAACATGCCGTTCGGGAACGTCGGCCGGGGCGAGTTCGGCACCTACTTCATCGGCTACGCCCGCACGCCGGCGGTCACCGAGAAGATGCTGGAGAACATGTTCGCCGGCGATCCGCCGGGCAATTACGACCGGATCCTGGACTTCTCCACCCCTGTGACGGGGACGCTGTTCTTCGTGCCGGCGGCCGGCTTCCTGGAGGACCTCCCGCCGGAGCCCACCGGAGCCCGCGAATCCACCGCCGCCGCCGCCGAAGTCCCCGGGACGCCCGACAAGCCGGAAACCCACCCAGCGAGGCCACGGTGACGCTCACGATGTAGGCGGGCGGGTGGAACCGGGTACTTCACGAACGAACTGATGAAAGGGGGCCGGTGATGGGCATCGTGTCACCGGGATTCCACGGCCGGCGGCGGGGGGCGGACGTCAAGCTCCCTCCCGGGCAGTACCTGGCCGAGGACTTCCCCGTCCTTTCAGCCGGTCCGACACCGCGGATCCGCCAGGAGGACTGGGAGTTCACCGTCACGACCGAGGCGGGGCGAGAATACCGCTGGAACTGGCGGCAGCTGATGGAGCTGCCCAGCGAGAGGCCGACGGTGGACCTCCATTGCGTCACCAAGTGGTCCAAGCTCGGCACCCAGTGGGAGGGCGTCTCGCTGGACACCCTGCTGGCCGACGTCGACACGGCCGCCGACTACGCGCTCGTCCACTCCTACGGCGGCTACACCACGAACCTGCCGCTGGAGGACCTCCTGGACGGACAGGCGTGGATCGCCCATCGCTACGACGGTGCGGACCTCGCCCCCGAGCACGGCGGCCCGGCCCGGCTGCTGGTACCCCACCTGTACCTCTGGAAGTCGGCCAAGTGGGTGCGCGGCATCCGGCTGCTCGACGAGGACGAGCCGGGCTTTTGGGAATCGGCCGGCTACCACGATTACGGAGACCCATGGCGCGAACAGCGGTACCAGGGCGACTGACCTGGCGCGTCGCCCGGCTCGCCGAGACGCGGGAGGAGACGGCGACCGCCCGGACCCTGGTCTTCGACATACCCGGCTGGCCCGGCCACCTGGCAGGTCAGCACGTCGACGTACGCCTCACCGCCGACGACGGCTACAGCGCCCAGCGCAGCTACTCGATCGCCGCGCCGGCCGACGGCGACCGGGTCGAGCTGACCGTGCAGGGCGTACCGGACGGCGAGGTCTCCGCGTACCTGACCGAGGGCGTGTCCCTGGGCGACGCGGTGGAGATCCGCGGACCCGTCGGCGGGTGGTTCGTCTGGCGGCCCGCCGACATGGCGCCGGTGCTGCTGGTGGCCGGTGGCTCGGGCGTCGTGCCGCTCATGGCGATGATCCGCGCCCGCCGCCAGGCGGGCAGCCGCACGCCGTTCCGTCTCGTCTACTCGATGCGGACGCCCGCCGACCGGTACTACGCCGCGGAGCTGCGCCGGCCCGACCCCGGTCTCGACGTCACCCACGTCTACACCCGCGAGGTCCCCGAGGGCTGGCCCCGGCAGCCGGGGAGGCTGACCGCCGCCGACCTGAACTCGGGCGGCTGGCCCGCGGAGCTCGCGCCGGACTGCTTCGTCTGCGGGCCGACCGGGTTCGTCGAGGCGGCCGCCGACATCCTCCTGTCCCTCGGTCATGCCGCACACAAGATCAAGACCGAGCGATTCGGCCCGTCTGGAGACTGACATGATCGACGATTACGAAGACGGCAACGCGCTGGCCGGCCCGCTGAGCGAGATATTCGCCTTCGACGTCACGACCGCGGACACCCGCTGTGCGGGCTGCGGGCGCACGGGTCCGGTCGCGGACCTGCGCGTCTACACCCACGCACCGGGGCTGGTTGCCCGCTGCCCAGGCTGCGAGGAGGTGGTCATGCGCATGGTCCGCACACCGACGGCGGCCTGGCTCGACCTGCGCGGCAGCGTCGCACTGCGCGTCCCGCTGGCCTGACCGTCCATGCGCTCGAACGCGCGAGGCCTCGGCGCAGCAGAGCAGGAGGCCACGCGTAAGGCCGGTACCCGGCCGGCATCGCCTCTCCGGCGGCTGCCATACTGACCGCCACGCCAAGACGTCGGCCGCACTGCCTTGCGTGTGTGTCGACGTCGCGGACGGGTGTTCCCCGTCGCTGGGCGCAAGATCTATAGGAGCACGTCAAAGGGCGCGGGAGCCGTGCATGGAGCGACGGCAGATCGAGTATTTCCTGGCGGTGGCCGCGCATGGAAGCTTCACGAGCGCGGCACACGCCCTTAACATCACGCAGCCATCGTTGTCGCATGCGATCGGAGCGTTGGAGCGCGAGCTGGGGGTGGAGCTGTTCAATCGCCTGGGGCGGGGCGTGCGCCTCACCGCGGCGGGTGAGGCGCTGCTCGAACCGGCACAGCAGATCGTGTACGACTTCGCGACGGCCCGTAGATCCGTGCAGTGGGTTCGGGGTCTGCGAAACGGCCGGTTGGACATTGTCGCCCTGACGACTCTTGCAGTTGATCCACTGGCTCGCATGGTAGGAGAGTTTCGGGGCCTATATCCGAGAATCGATATTCGTATTGCCGACCCAGAGCAGGCGATCGAGGTCGCCGATATGGTGCGCTCCGGGCAATACGAATTCGGGCTGGCGGACTTCTCCGTTCCGGCGCCACGGCTGCATACCATGGAATTGCCTGAGCAGGAAATGCTCGCCGTGCTCCCTCCGGACGCGCCGATGCCCAGCCGGCGGATGCTGACGATCAGCGAGGTGGCCTCGATCGACCTTGTCACCACTCCGCAGGGGACGACGACGAGGATGATGACCGAGCAGGCGCTCGCCGGCGCCGGCATCCCCCTGCGCATCGCTGTGGAGACGACACATCGAGCCGCTATCGTGCCGCTCGTTCTCGCTGGTGCCGGTGGTGCGCTGCTCCCCCTCCCCATGGCGGAGGACGCCGCGCGCCAAGGCGCGCGGATGTTCCGCATCGACCCTCCGGTGACGCGTCGTGTCCGCCTGCTCTGGCGCGCCGAGCCGTTGTCGCCGGCGGGACAGGCTTTCGTCGAGTTCGCGGATGCCTTCCGCGGGCGTGCGCGACAGGCCGAAGCCATGCCATAGAAGGCGTCTATACCACGCAAAGGAGAACGGTCTAGGTCCGCGGCGAGGTCGCATTGACGCCCTCTTTTCTGACGCGACATCGTGATACCGCGCACACAAAACGGATTTCGGTCCGGGCGATATAGCTGCGGGGCGCGAGCGCTGGACAGCGTATCAACCATGCCGCCAAGAAATTCGTCTCCTTCTTTCCATCCTCCTGCTCATTGTTTCCTGAAGGGATCCACCGTGGGCCGGTGTTGCGGAGTAGACCACCACAGCGGGGAGTACACGGACGAGCAGCGTGCTGATCTCGACCGCGTGCTCGCCTTCAACCGCAAGCTCGCTGCCGCCATTGAGAACTGTCATGACGTCTCGCCTGTCGAGGCGCTGCTGGATCCCGACCCCCTGAGATACATGTGGGTCGACGAGGGCGGCGGCCGGATCATGGAGTTCATCGCGCGCGCCGAGGCGGCACTGGCAGCCGCTCCCCGCCTCGCCGGGCACCAGCGGCTGGCGGGCCGCCCGGTCCGTACGTCAGGCTCCGCCGCCCGGCCGGCGGTCGCCACAGCGGGCGATGGCCGGATCGTTCACGCTTGGACGGAATGGGAACCGGACGCCGGCGATCGGGTGCTGGCGATGCTGCTAGACGGGCCGTCCGCGGACGGAGAGCCGGTCGTGCTGTCGGCGGATCCGGCGGACTGCTTCCGCCCCACCGCGCTGTTCGACGCCGCGGGACGCGCCTGGGTGTGCTACGCCCGCTCTGACGGGGGCGAGGTCACGGTGTGGTGTCGCCGGCATGAGCATGGCCGGTGGACCAGCGAGGAGCGGGTGAGCAGCACCGAGCACCCTTCGTTCAACCAGGAACTGGCGGCACACGTGGACGGCAGCGTCGAGGTGTGCTGGCAGGGACGCATTGACAACCGCTTCGGCATTTTCGCACGACGCTGGCGCGACGGCACCTGGGACGAGACCCGGCTGGTGAGCGAGGGCGTCGAGGCCAACGTATGGGATCCGGCCATCGCTCCGGCACCGGGTGGCGGCACGACGTACGCCTGGACGGAGTACGCCGACGGCACGTACCGCATCGTGCTGCGCACGGTGGATGCGCTCGGTGATCTTTCGCCGGTTCGTGTCATCACCGGCGGCAGCGACTACGCGCTGCATCCGAGTCTGGCCGTCACGAGCGAGGGCACGGTTTGGTGCGCGTTCGACGTGATAACGATTCACGGACACGGCGGTTCCGGTCCGACCCGGCTGCGACCTGTGGAGAGTCTGCCGGGCACACCCCGGGTCGAGGGCATGCGGGAGAGCGGTGACTTCGTTCCCCCGGAACTGCTGCCCGAGGTCACCGCATCGATCCGGGTCGTCCGCGTCGACGGCGACGGGGTGCGGGAGGCGGACGGCACGCTGGCGAAGGGCCTCGACGTGGTTCCCGGTGGACTGCCCCGGCTGGCCGCCGACCCCGGTGGCGGGCTCACCGTCGCCTACCGGGTGCACCGTCGCCTGCCGCTGATGACTTACTACTGGGAGGTCGCGGCCCAGAGCCTCGGGCCCGACGGCTGGTCCGCGCCCACGACCTTCTCCGGCAGTGATGGGACGCTCGAGGAGCCGGCGATCGCGCCGTTGCCCAGCGGGGCGATCGTCGCGTGGCAGACCGACGGCCGCTTGGAACGCGGCCTCGCCTGGACTGAGGGTTTCGGTGGCCGGGAGTGCCCGTTCCTTCTCGAGCACCACGGCGAGGTGATCTGGCACGGCATGCACGGGACAGGATCGGTCCGGTCCGCACCGGTGACGTCCTCAGGACCGGCGCGGGCGGATCGCCGCCTGGAACTCGTGCACAGTTCGGAACGCCGGGAATCCCGCGCCTGGCTCGGAGGCGATCGCGAGCGGTACACGACGCACGTGGCCGGGCAGGAATACACGCTGTTCTGGGGAGACCTGCATCGGCACTCGCTGATCAGCCGGTGCACCTCCGGAGACGAGCCGTCGCTGGAGGACTTCTACCGCTACTCATGGGACGTCTGCGAGTATGACTTCTGGGCCGTCACCGACCACTCCGAGAACAGCACCGACTACCAGTGGTGGTCGATCCAGAAGGTCGCCGATCTGTTCCGCGTCGACGGCCGGTTCGTGCCGCTGTACGGATTCGAGTGGACCGGCCTGACCGGCCATCAGAACGTCATCTACGGCGACGTCCGCCGCGGAGCGCCGATCTTCTCCGCGTACGCGCAGGGGTCGGAAACGCCGAAAGACCTGTGGCGGCAGATGCGTGAGCATCCTGACTTCCCGGCGATCACGATACCCCACCACCCCGGATCGGCGATGGTGCCGTTCGACTGGAGTCTTTACGACCCGGAGTATCTGCGGCTGGTCGAGGTCTTCCAAGCATGCCGGGGCAACTATGAGGACGACGGCTGCTTCCGGCAGTACTCGGACGGCACGCTGCCCGGCACGTTCGTCCTCGACGGGCTGCGCCGCGGCCACCGCTTCGGCCTGATCGCCTCGTCCGACCACGGCCACGGCGCGAGCTACATCGGAGCGTATGCCGAACGGCTGGACCGAGCCTCGATCTTCGAGGCGCTGCACACCCGCCGGGTGTTCGCCGCCACCACGCGAGACCTCCTGCTGGACGTCCGTTTCGGCGACACGTTCATGGGCGGTGAAACCGACGCCACAGGGCCTGTGGAACTCTCGGCCTACGTGCGCGGCTACGGCGAACTCGCCCGCATCGACGTCGTCCGCAACGGGGAGGTCGTCCACAGCGTTCTCCCCGGCCTCGACCTGCCACGTGATTGGATCGCGGTACCGGTCCGCGTCGAATGGGGTCTGAGCTCAGCGACCACGGACTGGAGCGGTGGCCTCACGATCGACGGCGGCGAAGTGCTGCTGACGCCCTACTGGAGTCCCGAGATCGTCGAGGTCGACCGGGCGGGCGTCAGATGGCAGGCGAGCACGAAGAGCTTCGGCGAACCGTACGGCGCGCAGCGCGGAGGCATCGAACTCACCCTGCTGGGACCCGCCGAGGCGACGGTCAACGTCAAGACCTCCCAGGGCGAGCACACCACGACGCTGGGCACACTGCGTACGGCGATCGTCGAGGTTCCCGTGAAGAACGGCAACGACGGCCGGATGCGCCTGCAGCACGGGGTGGGCGGACTCGTCTCACTCGGCGGCCACGAGCACCGCTTCCAGTGGGCGGACGAGATGGCCGGGTCAGGCTGGTACTACGTCCGCGCTTACCAAACCGACGGCGAGATGGCCTGGTCCTCGCCGATCTGGGTGGATCGGGCCTGAGACCCGATCGTCGGTTTCAAGAGATAGGGATGAATTCCATGAGACGTCTATCCGGAAGGCTGTGGGGGCTCACCTGCATCCTGGTAGCGGCGACCACTGTCGCGGCCTGCAGCGGCACCAACCCGGACGGGTTCGCCTCCGGCGACAGCGGCGGCCGCGCCGCCAGGTTCGTCCAGCAGCCTTGGGGGGATCTGGTGGTGGAGACACAGATCGCCGTCCACCTTCTCAACACTCTGGGATATCGGGCGAGCACTCAGGAGGTGTCGGTTCCGCTGGCGGGCCAGGCGCTCGCGACCGGTCAGGCGGACGCCTATCTCGGGAACTGGTGGCCGAGTCAGAAGCCCGTGTTCGAACAACACCTCAACGCGGGCAAGGTCGAAGTCGCCGGCACCCTGCTGGACGGCACGGAGTTCTCCCCGGCGGTGCCGGGTTATGTGGCGGAGAAGTACGACGTGCGTTCCCTTGCCGACCTGGATCGCCACGCGGACGCGTTCAAGCGCAAGATCTACGGGATCGAGCCCGGCGCACCGGCGAACCAGATCATTCAGCAGGCCATCGAACGTGACGCGTACGGGCTCGGCGACTGGGAACTCGTGCAGAGCAGTACAGAGGCGATGCTGGCAGAGGTGAGCCGGCACGCGGCGAAGCAGCAGCCGATCGCCTTCCTCGGCTGGAGCCCGCACTGGATGACGATCGACTACAAGCTGGTCTTTCTCGAAGATCCGCAAGAAGTGTGGCCGGGGGCCGGGCAGATCCGTGTGCTCATGCGCAAGGGATTGAAGGAGCAGGACCCCAATCTCTACCGCTTCCTGTCGCAACTTCGCGTGGACGCGGAGATGGCCTCGGCGTGGATCCGCGCTCTCGACAAGGAGAAGAAGACGCCGCAGGTCGCCGCGAAGGAGTGGATGCGGACCCATCCACAGGTGATCGAGGG
This sequence comes from Nonomuraea sp. H19, assembly GCF_052068215.1. Classification (NCBI taxonomy): domain Bacteria; kingdom Bacillati; phylum Actinomycetota; class Actinomycetes; order Streptosporangiales; family Streptosporangiaceae; genus Nonomuraea; species Nonomuraea sp. H19. The sequence continues at coordinate 47,932 of NZ_JBQHCV010000018.1, forward strand.
CTGGCTGAACGGGGTCACGAACGTGGACGGCGAACCGGCCGCCAAGATCGTGCTGCCAGGCCTGGGCGCATGACGCACGCGAGAGCCTGGAGGTATTCGGAATGATCGAAGCCAAGAATCTCACCAAGGTCTACGGCCTCCGGCAGGACAGGGCGCTGCCCCTCCTGCGGCAAGCCGAGCGCCAGAGCGCCGTGCGGACCGCAGGCGGGTTTCTCGCCGTTGACCAAGTGAGTTTCTCCGTCTCGCCCGGAGAGATCTTCGTGATCATGGGCCTGTCCGGGTCGGGCAAGTCGACGGTGCTGCGCATGTTGAACCGTCTCGTCGAGCCGACCGAGGGATCATTGCGGATCGACGGTGCCGACGTGTCGGCGATGCGGCAGGACGAGCTGCGGCCGCTCCGTAACCGGAAGATCAATATGGTCTTCCAGCACTTCGCGCTGCTACCTCACCGGTCCATCAGGGAGAACGCCGCCTACGGGCTCAAGATCCGGCAGGTGCCTGTCAGAGAGCGCCTGGAGCGGGCGGATTGGGCGCTGCAGCGCGTGGGACTGGAGCAGTGGGGAGACTCCTATCCACACGAGCTGTCCGGCGGGATGAAGCAGCGGGTCGGACTCGCCCGGGCACTCGCCACCGACGCCGAGATCCTGCTCATGGACGAGCCGTTCAGCGCCCTGGACCCGCTCATCCGCCGTGACATGCAGGAGTTGCTGCTCCAGCTCCAGGCCGCGGACCAGCGGACGATCGTCTTCGTCACACACGACCTCAATGAGGCGATGCGGATCGGGGACCGCATCATGGTCATGCGCGACGGCCAGGTGGTACAGTGCGCCACCGGCACCGAGATCATCTCTGAGCCGGCCGACGAGTACGTGAGCGAATTCATCGCCGACGTCGACCGCTCTCGTGTCCTCACCGCCGCAAGCGTCCTTCGCGCGCCACTGGTGACCGCCCGGTGGGACGAAAGCCCGGGTGAGGTACTCCAACGGCTCGAGAACGTGGAGATGAACGGCATCTTCGTCCTCGACGAGACCAACCGCATCCTCGGAGTGGCGACCGACGAAGCACTCGCCAGAGCTTTGCGAGAGGGCGAGACCGCCCTCGATTCCTGCCTGGCCGGCGACTATCACGCAGTATCGCCGGACCTGCCCATCGTCGAGTTCTGCGATCTCGCAGGCCGCCACCCCGTTCCCGTCGCCGTCGTGGACGACGACAAGCGTCTTCTCGGCGTCGCCCCCAGGGCCGCGATCCTGGGAGCCCTGGCCGCCCCGAAGAAGGTGAGACATGCCTAGGATTCCCATCGGCGACGGGGTGGAACGCGGTATCCAGTTCCTGCTCGACCGCCTCGGCGGGCTGTTCGACGTCGTTTCCGTGGCGCTGCTGCAGCTCGTCAACACGGTCTACACAATCCTCGTCGCGCCGCATCCGCTGTTGTCGATCACCGTGCTGTCCGCCGTCGCCTGGTTCGCCGGCAGGCGTTTGCCGCTCGTCGTGTTCACCGTGCTGGCCTTCCTGCTCGTGGCATCGATGCAGCTGTGGGTCCAGACCATGCAGACGCTCGCGGTCGTCATCGTCGCGGCGGTCATCGCGGTCGCCGTCGGTGTGCCACTGGGCGTCTGGGCGGCGCGCAGCGACCGGGCGAGCCTGCTGACGAGACCGGCACTCGACTTCATGCAGACCTTGCCGGTCTTCGTCTACCTCATCCCCGCGGTGTTCCTCTTCGGCATCGGTGTGGTGCCCGGCGTGGTGGCCACCACCGTCTTTGCCATCCCGCCCGCTGTCCGGCTCACCGAACTCGGCATCCGTCAGGTCGACGCCGAAGTCGTCGAGGCGGCGGTCGCCTTCGGCTCTCGGCCACGACAGGTGCTACGCGAGGTGCAACTCCCGCTCGCGCTGCCGTCCATCATGGCAGGCGTCAACCAAGTGATCATGATGGCGCTGTCGATGGTCGTCATCGCCGGCATGGTCGGCGCCCAGGGGCTGGGGGCCGTCGTGGTTCAGGGCGTCACCCAGCTCGACATCGGCTCAGGGTTCGAGGGCGGACTCGCCGTTGTCATTCTCGCGATCTACCTCGATCGTGTGACGGCCGCCCTGGGATCTGGCGGCTTCAGGCGCAGACGCTCTCAAAGCCGCGAAACCATCGTGTCCCAGACGCCGGCGCTTTCCGGCCCCAGACATGAGGACGCTGAAGTTCCCGCCTGACTGATATCGCCGGGCTCCGCCGCTGTCTTGGCAGCGGCACGCGGAAGCGGACGGACTTTCGCGGTGCGCCAGAGGGGCTGATGGCAAGAGGCTGAACTCGGTGCGGTGGATCTTCGGGCGGTGCCGGGAACGCGCGGCGGCAGCGGCCCCGCCTGCCGGCGCTATACGGGGACGGCGAGGGTGACGGTGAAACCCGATGACACGCTGCCCGACATCGTGCCGAGCTGGCTCGTGTGCCCGTCGCTGAAGATGCCGTCGCCGTCCAGGGAGACCTCGCTCAGGTTGCGCACGCTCTGGCTGTAGCCGTCGGTCGCGTACACGGTGTCACACGCTTCCTTGGGCAGCGCCAGCTGGGAGGTCGCGATCTTGTTGTCGGACGTCGTGGCCTTGGCCAGGCTCGGATAGACCTCGAAATGGACGTGCGGCCACCGGCCCGCGTAGCAGCCCGGGAAGATGCTCGTGAAGGAGACCTTCCCGCCGCTGTCGGCCTCCTGGACCCCGCGCAAATAGTTCTCGCCGGTGACGGCTTCGGAGTACATCGAGTAGTTGCCGTCGCGGTCGCAGTGCCACAGGTAGACCGCCGCGCCGGCCAGTGCCGAGCAGCCGGCCGAGGTGTCCTGGACGGTCAGCTCGATGGTCAGGGGAACGCCCGCGGCGGTGCCCGAGCCCGAGCCGAAACTGGGACGGATGTCGCTCCGGACGATGCCGCTCTGGGCGAGGATGTTCGGCCCGTTCGATCCGTCGCCCGGGAACGGGCCGGCGGTCTCTTCCGGGATCTCGGCGCAGCCGCCGGCCGTCGCCGCCGCGCTCGCCGCGCCGGTGGACGTCGAGGCCGCGGTCGATGGGGCGGTGGTCGCGCCGGTGCCGCAGCCGACCAGGGTCGCCAGGCCCGCGCCGGCGAACAGGCCCAGCATCCGCCGGCGTTCCAGCAGCGTCGACATGTCGAACTGCAGCCCGCGGTCGAAGATGTCCTCGTGGTGGTGCATCTCTACTCCATGCTGAGCAAGCGCCACTGAGCCGGCTCGAAAAGAGGGCGGCGCATGAAAGGCCACCATCTAAACAGCTGGCGCATCGATTGTCACCCTCTGCCACGATTCTCACCCAGGCCGCGGGCCAGGACTTCGCGCAACGCCTCGTTGGTGATGGAGAAGTGCCCCTGCGCGATCTCGCCCGCGCGCTGCGCGTCCCCGGCCTCGATGGCCTCGCACAACGCGCTGTGCTCGGCCAGCGCCCGCTGGTAGACGGCCGGCGCCCCGTCGTACGGCTCGATCGGGAAGCCCAGGCTGACCCGGCTGAGCAGGTCGTGGCTGAGCAGGGCGATCTGCGGGTTGCGGGTGGCCTCCACGACGGCCTGGTGGAAGGCGATGTCGGCGGCGTGCTCCTGGTGGGGGGAGCGCGCGGAGCCGTACCGGTCGAGCGCCTCGCGCATCCGCGCCACGTCGCCGGGCTCGCGCCGCTCCGCCGCCACCCGCGCGACCATGCCCTCGACCAGGCAGCGCAGGTCGAAGAGCTGTTCCATCTCGGCCCAGCGGGGCAGCAGCGTCCGCCGCACCGCGTCGGCGGACGCGCTCGTCCAGGCTTCCTGCACGTACGCGCCGCCGTTGCGCCCGCGCCGGATGTCGACGATGCCCACCGCGAGCAGCCGGCCGATCGCCTCCCGGACGGTCGACCGGCCCACGCCGAGGATCTGGGCCAGCTCCCGCTCCGGCGGCAGCCGCTCGCCCGGCAGGTATTCGCCGATCGCGATGGCGGTGATGAGCCGGTCGGCCACCTCTTCCGCGGCGGTCGGCAGCCGCACCGGCCGCAACACCGAACCGCCGGCCGTCTCGTCCTGCACGTTCCTCCTCGGAGCTCCTTGGGGCGACATCGATCATGTCAGCCCGGGCGGCGGGTTTCCCCGCTGTTACTGCTGTGCAACGTTCGCAAAAAGGTCTTGTGGACAGACCTTTAATCCATACATCCTACCGATCAGCACGAGGGAGGAACCATTGCCCATCCCAGAACCCGCGCTCACCAGCACTGTCGCCTTCCGCGACTGGAAGACGTGGTACCGCATCACGGGCGACCTGAAATCCGCCAAAACCCCGTTGGTCGTGCTCCACGGCGGGCCTGGAGCGGCCCACGACTACACGCTGCGCATCGCCGGCCTGGCCGGGCAAGGCCGCGCGGTCGTCCACTACGACCAGCTCGGCATCGGCAACTCCACCCACCTGCCCGGCGAGGGCGCGGACTTCTGGACCGTCCAGCTCTTCCTCGACGAGCTGGACAACCTGCTGGCCGCACTCGGCCTCGACGGCGGCTACCACGTCCTCGGCCAGTCGTGGGGCGGCATGCTCGCCGCCGAGCACGCCGTACGCCGCCCGGCCGGGCTCAAGGCCCTCGTCATCGCCAACTCGCCGGCGTCCATGGAGTTGTGGCTGTCGGAGGCGGCGCGCCTGCGCGCCCTGCTCCCGCCCGAGGTCCAGAAGACACTGCGCGAGCACGAGGAGGCCGGCACCACCGGCCACCCCGGCTACAAGGCCGCCGAGGCCGTCTTCAACGCCCGGCACGTCTGCCGGATCGTGCCGAACCCGCCCGAGGTGGCCGCGACCTTCGCCGCCATCGACGCGGACCCGACCGTCTACCACACCATGAACGGTCCCAACGAGTTCCACGTCATCGGAACGCTGAAGGACTGGACGATCATCGACCGGGCCGACCGCATCGCGGTGCCGACGCTGCTCGTCTCGGGCCGCCATGACGAGGCGACCGAGGCCACGGTGCGGCCGTACGCCGACCGGATCCCCGATGTGCGCTGGGAGATCTTCGAAGACTCCAGCCACATGCCCCATGTCGAGGAGGAGGAGGCCTACCTCCGCCTCGTCGGCGCGTTCCTCGACGAGAACGACTGACTGGAGCCCGCACCATGGCACGGCACCTCCTTCGCGCCCACCCGCTCATCCGCCCGACCGCCGCGATCTCCGCGGCACTCGTCCTGGCCGCCTGTTCGAGCACCCAGCCCACCGCCCCCGCGGCCTCCGCGGCGGCGGCCGCCGCGACCCCGGGTGGGTTCCAGGAGGCGCACAAGGGCGGCACGCTCAAGCTGCTCGCCAAGAGCGCCGCGGGCACGCTGGACCCGCAGGTCAACTACACCCTGCAGTACTGGCAGCTCTACCAGTCCATGTACGACGGCCTCATGGCGTTCAGGAAGGTCGGCGGCGAGGAGTCGTTCAAGGTCGTCCCCGACCTGGCCGAGGCCATGCCCGAGGTGAGCGACGACGGCAAGACGTACGTCTTCAAGCTGCGCAAGGGCGTCAAGTTCTCCAGCGGCGACGAGGTCACCGCGGACGATGTGGTGGCCTCGTTCGAGCGGCTGTTCAAGGTGTCCAGCCCCACCGCCGGCACCTTCTACAACGGCATCGCAGGCGCCGCCGCCTGTGTCAAGAAGCCCAAGTCGTGCTCGCTGGACGAGGGCGTGACCGGCGACGCGGCGGCCGGCACCGTGACGATCAAGCTCACCCAGCCCGACCCGGAGTTCCTCTTCAAACTGGCCGTCCCGCACGCCAGCGTGCTGCCGAAGGGCTCGCCCGCCAAGGACTCCGGCACCAAGCCGCTGCCCACGACCGGCCCGTACATGGTCGGCTCCTACGACCCGAGCCGCGCGCTGAAGCTCGTACGCAACCCGCACTTCACCGAATGGTCGCGCGACGCCCAGCCGCAGGCCTACGCCGACGAGATCGACTACTCCTTCGGCCTCACCGTCGAGGCGGCCGTCACCGCCGTGCAGAACGGCCAGGCCGACTGGGTGTTCGACCCGCCGCCCGCGGACCGGCTCAACGAGCTCGGCACCACGTACGCCGACCAGGTGCACATCAGCCAGCTCACCGCGTTCTGGTATCTGACGCTCAACACCAACCTCGCCCCGTTCGACAACGAGCAGGCCCGGCAGGCGATCAACTGGGCGGTGGACCGCAACGCCCTCGTCCAGCTCTACGGCGGCGCCAACCTGGCCCAGCCCGCCTGCACCGTCCTGCCGCCGGGCTTCCCCGGCCACGTCGACTTCTGCGACTACACCAAGGACGGCGGCGCCAAGTGGAGCGCGCCCGACCTGGAGAAGGCCAAGCAGCTCGTCCAGCAGTCCGGCACCGCCGGCCAGGAGATCGGCATCGTCGTCCAGGACGACACCGTCAACAAGAGCATCGGCGAATATCTGCAGAGCGTGCTGACCGAGATCGGCTACAAGGCCGTGCTCAAGCCGCTGTCGGGTGACATCCAGTTCACCTACATCCAGAACACCGAGAACAAGGTCCAGCTGGCGCTGACCCAGTGGTATCAGGACTACCCCGCGGCCTCGAACTTCCTCAACGTCCTGCTGTCGTGCGCCTCCTTCAAGCCCGGCAGCGACTCCAGCATCAACATCGCCGGCTTCTGCGACAAGGGGATCGACACCCAGATGCAGACCGCCTTGGAGACGCAGCGGACCGACCAGGCCAAGGCCGACCAGCTGTGGGGCCAGATCGACCAGGAGATCATGAAGAAGTCGCCGGTCGTGCCGCTCTTCACCCCCAAGCAGGTGAACTTCATCTCCAAGCGGGTCGGCAACTACCAGTTCAGCAAGCAGTTCTACATGCTGGTCGGCCAGCTCTGGGTCCAGTGAGCCAGCCGATCGCAACCGGCGCCGGGCCGTGGCGGGCCGCGCTCGCCCGGCTGGCGCGCGACAAGGCCGCGCTGGCCGGCCTGGTGGCGTTCCTGGTGGTCGTGACGGCCTGCCTGCTCGCCCCCGCGTACGCCGGCCAGGTGGCGCACACGAACCCGTTCCGGTCCAACATCTCCGGCACGACCGTGGTCGACGGCCGGACCGTGCCGGTGCTGGCGCCCAGCAGCACCGGCCTCGGCCTGGGCGTCACCCCCATCGGCCCCACCTGGGACCCCGCGCACTACTTCCTCGGCGCCGACAACCAGGGCCGCGACGTCATGGCCCGGCTGCTGTACGGCGGGCGCAACAGCCTGCTCATCGGCGTGACCTCGGCGCTGCTGTGCTGTCTGGTCGCCGCCGTCGTGGGCGTCGTCGCCGGATACGCCGGCGGCGCGGTCGACGCGGTGCTGTCGCGGATCCTCGACGTGCTGTGGTCGATCCCCGTCTACCTGCTGGCGATCTGCCTGTCGGTGGTGCTGCTCACCGGCGGGCTGCGGGTCGGGCCGATCAGCCTGGAGGCCGGCAGCCTCTGGGTGCCGATCGGCATCATCGCCGCCGTCTACGTGCCGTACGCGGCCCGCCCGATCCGCGGCCAGGTGATCGCCCTGCGCAACCGCGAGTTCGTCCAGGCGGCGATCGGCGTCGGCGCGTCCGACCTGCGCATCATGCGCAAGGACCTGCTGCCGAACGTGCTGCCCACGCTGATCGTCATGCTGCCGATGATGACGGCGCTGGACATGCTCATCGAGTCGGCGCTGTCGTTCCTGTCCATCGGCGTCCAGCCGCCGGACGCCAGCTGGGGCACGATCATCAACGACGGGCTCGGGCTGCTCTACACCCGGCCGGCCGTGGCCCTCGCGCCCGGCCTGCTCATCGCCGTCACCGCCGTCGCGCTGAACGTCTTCGGCGACGGCGTCCGCCACGCGCTCGACCCGGGCGCCCGGCTGCGCGGTGGAGTGTAGATGGCCGGCTTCCTGCTGCGCCGCCTGCTCTCCGCCGTCCTGGTGCTGTTCGCGATCAGCGTCCTGGTGTTCCTCATCTTCTTCGCCACGCCCGGCGTCGACCCGGCCGCCCGTATCGCCGGGCGCAACGCCGACCCGGAGACGCTCGCCCAGGTGCGCGCCTCCTTCGGCCTCGACCAGCCGCTGCCCGTCCGGTACGCGCTGATGATGGGCCACCTGTTCGTCACCCGCGACCTGGAGTCCTACGTCAACCGCGGCGCGAAGGTGATCCCGCAGGTGCTGCAGGCGGCGCCGGTCACGCTCTCCCTCGTGCTCGGCGCGGCCCTCATCTGGATGGCGCTCGCGGTCGTCATGGGCACCACGGCCGCCCGGCTGCGCGGCACGATCCTCGACCCGATCATCATGCTGCTCGGCGTCATCGGCATCTCCCTGCCGGTCTACTGGCTGGGCGAGGTGGTCAACCTGCTCACGCAGAGCCGGCTGCGCGAGAGCCTGTTCTCGTGGGTGCCGCCGCTCGGTTACGTCCCCTTCGGCCAGGACCCGTTCCAGTGGGCGCTGCACCTGCTGTTCCCCTGGCTGACGCTCGCCGTCCTGTACGCCGGCATCTACGCCCGGCTGCTGCGCGCCGAACTCGTCACCACCATGGAGGAGGACTACGTGCGCACCGCCCGGGCCAAGGGCATCTCGGAGTGGCGGATCCTCATCCGGCACGCGCTGCGCTGCTCGCTCATCCCCATCGTCTCGCTCTTCGGCCTGGACTTCGGCGCGCTGGTGGGCGGCGCCGCGCTGCTCACCGAGGTGGTCTTCGGGCTGCCGGGCATCGGCAGGCTGACGTACGAGGCCCTGCAGAAAGTCGACCTGCCGATGATCATGGGTACGGTCCTGTACGCCGCGTTCTTCGTCGTCCTCGCCAACGCCGTCGTGGACCTCCTCTACGCCCGGCTCGACCCGAGGGCGCGCCGTGGGTGAGCCGCTCCTGGAGATCCGCGACCTGCGGGTCACCTTCCACACCCGCGCCGGTCGCGTCACGGCGGTGGACGGGCTCTCGGTCGCCGTCGAGCCCGGCCAGGTGCTCGGCATCGTGGGCGAGTCCGGCTCCGGCAAGAGCGTGTCCATGCTGAGCCTGCTCAAGCTGATCCGCGATCCGGGCGCCCGCGTCACCGGCACGGCCCTGTTCGACGGCCGTGACCTGCTGGCGCGCACCGACCGGGAGCTGCGTGCCATCCGCGGGCGCCACATCGCGATGATCTTCCAGGATCCGATGACGGCGCTCACGCCCGTCTACACGATCGGCTGGCACATCGCCGAGCAACTGCGCGCCCACCGCTCCCTGACCCGGCGGCAGGCCCGCGACCGGGCCGTCGAGCTGCTGGAGGAGGTGGGCATCGCCGACGCCGGCCGCCGCGTGGACGACTACCCGCACCAGTTCTCCGGCGGCATGCGCCAGCGCGCCGTCATCGCGCTCGCCCTCGCCTGCGACCCGCGCCTGCTCATCGCCGACGAGCCGACCACCGCCCTGGACGTCACCACGCAGGCGCAGATCCTCGACCTCATGCGCCGGCTGCGCGAGCGGCACGGCTCGGCCATCGTGATCATCACCCACGACATCGGCGTCGTCTCCGAACTGGCCGACCGGGTCCTCGTCATGTACGGCGGGCGCGCCGTCGAATACGGGCCCACCGCGGAGGTGCTGCGCCGGCCCCGCCACCCCTACACCTGGGGGCTGCTCGACTCGGTGCCCCGGGTGACCGGCCCCAGGCCGCGCCGCCTGGCCGCCATCCCGGGGACCTCCGTGTCGCCGTACGACCTGCCGGAGGGGTGCGCCTTCGCGCCGCGGTGCGCGTATCGGCTGCCGGTCTGCGATGACAAACCGCGCCTGGAGGGCGCGGCGGACCACGAGGACGCGTGCTGGCTCCCGCTGGAGGGCCGCTCGGACCTGAGGCAGGAGACGAGATGAGCCAGGTGCTGCTGCGAGCGGCCGACGTCGTCAAGCACTTCCCGCTGGGCCGCTCCCTGCCGGGGCGCCCCCGCGACACCGTCCGCGCCGTGGACGGCGTCTCCCTCGACGTCCGCGCGGGGGAGACCCTCGGCCTGGTCGGCGAGTCCGGCTGCGGCAAGTCCACCCTCGGCCGCTGCCTGGTCCGCCTGATGGACCTCACCGGCGGCACCGTCGAGTTCGCCGGCCGCGACATCACCCGGCTGTCCCGCCGCCGGCTCCGCCCCGTCCGCCGCGAGCTGCAACTCGTCTTCCAGGACCCGTACGCCTCCCTGAACCCGCGCCGCCGCGTCGGCGACATCGTGGCCGACCCGCTGCACGTCCACGGCTTCGGCTCCGCCGCCGAGATCCGCCGCCGCACCGCGGAGCTGTTCGACGTCGTCGGCCTGCCCGCGGCGTACGCCGGCCGCTACCCGCACGAGTTCTCCGGCGGCCAGCGCCAGCGCATCGGCATCGCCAGAGCGCTCGCCACCGAGCCGCGCCTCATCGTCGCCGACGAGCCGGTCTCGGCGCTGGACGTCTCCATCCAGGCCCAGGTGCTCAACCTCTTCGCCGACCTGCAGGAACGGTACGGCCTGACGTACGTCTTCATCGCCCACGACCTGGGCGTGGTCCGGCAGGTCAGCACCCGCATCGCCGTCATGTACCTGGGCGAGATCGTCGAGACGGCCGACGCCGAGGCGCTGTACGCGGGCCCCGCCCACCCGTACACGCGGGCGCTGCTGTCGGCCGTGCCGCGGATCGACGACGGCACGGCCCAGTCGCCGGCAGGGCGCCGCGAGCGCATCGTGCTGCCGGGCGAGGTGCCGAGCCCGGTCAACAAGCCCGCCGGCTGCGCCTTCCACCCGCGCTGCCCGCACGCCCGCGACCTGTGCAAGCTGGAGCGGCCCCGCCTGCGCGAGGTCGCCCCGAACCGGCAGGCCGCCTGCCATTTTCCCCAAGGATGAGAAGGCCGAGGGCCGATCAGCCGAGGTTGATCCAGACGCCCTTCGTCTCGGTGAACTCGTCGATCGCCGTCGAGCTCATCTCGCGTCCCCATCCGCTGGCCCCGAACCCTCCCCAAGGCGCGGCGGGATCCAGGAACGGCAGCATGTTCACATAGATGCTGCCGGCCCGGATGGCGGCGGCGAGGGAGTGCGCCGTGGTCAGGTCCTTGGTCCACACGCAGGCGGCCAGCCCGTACTCCGTGTCGTTCGCCCGTCCTGCGAGCTCCTCGGGATCCTCATAGGACAGGATCGACAGCACCGGGCCGAAGATCTCCTCCCGCGCGATCACCATGTCGTCCCTGACGCCGCCGAAGACCGTCGGCTGGAAGAAGTACCCGGCCGCGAGGTCGCCGTCCGGCCGCTTCCCCCCGGTCACCAGCTCGGCCCCCTGCTCGACGCCGAGCCGTACATAGTGGGCGACCCGGTCCACCTGCTCCTGGGAAACGAGCGGGCCCATGACCGTCTCCGGAGCGAGACCGGGCCCCAGAGGCAGGCCGGCCGCCGCCGCGGCGATCTTCTCGGTGAACTCGTCCACGCGGCGTTCGTCCACGTAGAAGCGGGTGTAGGCGGCGCAGACCTGGCCACTGTTGAGCAGCGCGCCCTGCAGGTTGCCGGCGACGGCGGCGTCGATGTCGGCGTCCCGGGCCACGATGCTCGGCGCCTTGCCGCCGAGCTCCAGGCTGACCCGCTTGAGGTTGCCCGCGGCGGCGGCCACGATCAGCTTGCCCACCTCGGTGGAGCCGGTGAAGGACACCTTGTCCACGTCCGGATGCTCGGTCAGCGCCTTGCCCGCCACCGGGCCGCCGGTCAGGCAGTTGACCACCCCGGCGGGCACCCCCGCCTCCATGCAGAGCCGGGCGAGGAACACCGTGGTCAGGGGCGTCTGCTCGGCCGGTTTGAGTATCACGGTGTTGCCGCACGCGAGCGCCGGCGCGAGCTTCCAGGCCGCGATCGCGAGCGGCAGGTTCCACGGCGTGATCAGGGCGCACACGCCGATCGGCTCGCGCCGCGTGTAGTGCATCGTGCCGGGGATGGACACCGCGGACACCGAGCCCTCGATCTTCGTGCACCAGCCGGCGTAGTAGCGGAACATCTCCGCGGCCAGCGGCACGTTGAGGCCCTTGGCGATGCCGATCGGCTGTCCCTGGTCGCGGGTCTCCAGCTCGGCGAGCTCGTCCGCGTGCTGTTCGATGAGATCGGCGATCCGCCAGAGCACCCGCGCTCGTGCGGCCGGCGGCATGGTGCGCCACTCCGGGTCGTCGAACGCGGCACGTGCCGCGGACACCGCGGCGTCCACCTCGGCCGGCCCCGCCTCGGCCACCACGGCGAGCGGCTCACCCGTCGCCGGGTCGTAGGTCTTGAACTCGGCGCCGTCGGCGGCCGGCACCCATTCCCCGCCGATCAGCAGACTCGTCGGCATGTCCATGATGGCTCCCTATCGGCCGGAGAGGATGAGGTCGGAGGCCTTCTCGCCGATCATGATGGTCGGCGCGTTGGTGTTGCCCGACGGGACCGACGGCATGATCGAGGCATCCGCTACCCGCAGTCCCGAGACGCCGTGCACGCGCAGGCTCGGGTCGACCACGGACATGGAGTCCAGCCCCATGCGGCACGTGCCGACCTGGTGCTGATACGTGCTGACTGCGCGCCGCACGTACGCGCGGAGGTCGTCCCTGGTACGGGCCTCGGGGCCGGGCGCCACCTCGGCCTTGCGCCATTCGTCGAAGGAGGTGGACGCGCCGATCTCGCGGCAGATCTCGACCGCGTCCACCAGCGCTTCCAGGTCGTAGCTCTCGGCCAGCATGTTGGGATCCACCAGCGGTGACGTCTCCGGGTCGGCCGAGGCCAGGCGCAGGGTGCCACGGGACAGCGGGCGCACGATGCCGGGCGCGATGGTGTATCCGTGCTCGGGCATCGGATAGCTGTCCGCCGGGTACGGCACGTGGAAGAACAGCGGCTGCAGGTCCGGCCCGGGGCGCCCCGCGTCGGTGCTGGCGAACAGCTGGGCCTCCAGCAGGTTCGCCTTGCCGGGGGGCAGCGGCTTGGTCGCCTCGTAGAGGTTGAAGACGATCGCGTGGTCGTGCAGGTTCTCGCCGACTCCCGGGAGATCGGCCAGCACGTCGATGCCGAACTCGGCAAGGTGCCCGGCCGGGCCCACGCCGCTGAGCAGGAGCAGCTGCGCCGATCCGACGACGCCACCGCAGAGGATGACCTCGGCCGCAGCCCGGGTCCGGTGCAGCCTCCCGCCTGCCGAGTATTCGACGCCGACCGCCCGGCGCCCCTCGAACAGCACCCGGTGCGCGTGCGCGCCGGTCGTCACGGTCAGCCCGGGGTGGCCGGTCACCGGGGCCACGAAGCTCTGCCAGGCGCTCATCCGCTTCCCGTCGCGGACGGTGACGTGGTTGAAGCCGACGCCGGACATCTGCTCGCCGTTGAAGTCGTCGGTCTGCGGGATGCCGAGGGCGGTGGCCGCCTCGATGAAAGAGAAGGCGGTCGGATGCGGATCGGCGATGCGGGAGACCGGCAGCGGGCCACCGGCGCCATGCCACTCGCTCGCGCCGTCGACGTGGTCCTCGGAGCGCTTGAACAGCGGCAGCACGCTCTCCCAGTCCCAGCCGGGGCAGCCTCCATAGGCCCAGGAGTCGTAGTCGCTGCGATGTCCCCGGACGTAGATCATCCCGTTGATCGAACTGCTGCCGCCCAGGACCTTGCCGCGCGGCCAGATGATCGAGCGATCGTTCGCGTGCTTCTGGGGGACCGTCGGTATGGCCCAGTCCATCTCGCCGCCCAGGAGCGCCGGCCACGCCTGCGGTGTGCTGATCAGCGGGTCGTCGTCACCGGGACCGGCTTCGAGCACGTGCACGCGGTGGCCCTGATCGAGCAACCGGCGGGTGATGACACTGCCTGCCGAGCCGGCCCCCACGACCACATAGTCGTGTTCTGTTGCTTCAGGGGTCGCCATGCCGCTCCCTCCCCATCGTGATTCCGTGCCGCAAAGGTAAAACAGCAGGTCGGGAGGAGGGCGCCACCCTGCGCACGGGCACTCGCCATTCCGTGCATCGCGAGCGGATCGGTGACCGGAACGGTGACGTTGACAGGCCGTTGACGGCACAACAAACTCCTGATCCTCCACCCAGGGGGCATCATCATGAGACGTCACGACTACCAGCGGCTTGAGAAGTTCCAGGCCGCCGCGTCGCAAGCCTTCGTGCCCCTGCGCATCGGGGTGCCGAGGGAGGCCGGTTTCCACGCCTCCTTCTGCGGCGCGAGCATCAACGACCTGCCCGCCACGCACATCTCCGGCACGGCGTGCTCGGTCCGCCGGGACGCCCGCACGATCGGCTCCGCCGATCCGGAGCTGGTCAAGGTCGCGCTGCATCGGCGCGGGCGAGCCGGCGTGGAGCAGGACGGCCGGCAATGCCTGCTGCAACCCGGTGATCTCGAGGCCTACGACACGACCCGGCCGTACGAACTGCGTTACTGGGACGACTTCGACACCACCGTCATCGCGATACCGCGCGCGCGGCTCGGGCTCAACGCCGAGCTGATCGCACGGCGGTGCGCGGTGCCGCTGCCGGCCGGTCCGGGAGTCAGATCGGTGGTGTCGGCCTGTCTGACCGGGCTCGGCGGAACCGCCGGCGAGCTGTCCGGCGCCGCCGGCATGCACTTCGCCGACGCGCTGATCTCGTTGATCCTCTCGGTTTTCGCCGAGGACCGGCGTGAGGAGCCGGCGTCCCACCTGACCGACCGCATCCTCGCCCACTGTCTGGCCAACCTGTCCGACCCGGCCCTGTCCGCGGCCTCCGTCGCGCACCGGCACGGCATCTCGGTGCGCTATCTGCACAAGCTGCTGAGCGGGCGGGGCATGTCCCTCGCGGCCTGGATCAGGCACGAACGGCTGCGCCGCATCCAGCGTGACCTCGCCAATCCCGCACTCGCGAATCGGACGACCGGCGAGATCGCGGCCCGCTGGGGCATCCTCGACCCCACGCATCTCGGCCGTGCCCTCAGAGCGGAGTTCGGCCAGACGGCCACAGAGATCCGCCGCGAAGCGCTATCCCGGCGCTGACCCTCCCGCCGCGGCGAGTTTCCTGCTGAACTCCTCCTCGGCGAGGGCGCGCCAGGCGGTGAGCGAGACGTCCGGGCGGTACAGCCGCTCCGGCGGGGCGTCGGTCATGTCCACCATCCAGGCGTCCTGGCCGGAGAACTGCCCGTGGAACAGCCACCGGATCGCGCCCAGGTACTTGGCGTAGAAGCGCAGCGTGGACCAGCCCTCGGTGAAGTTCACCATCACGCCCACGTACCGGTGGTGGCCGCTGTCGACCGGCACGTAGAACTCGTAGTGGATGAACTTCGGGTACGCGATGCGCAGCACACCCGGCATGGACAGCGAGGCGAACCCGGGGAACCGCTGCGCCTCGATGATCCGGTCCGTCTTCTTCGGCGCGCCGGTGTTGCCGATGTTGAACGTGCCCTTCGGCGGCCGCAGCTTCCACCAGCGCTTGTTCGACCAGCGCCCCACGCCGGGGAAGTCCGCGTCCCAGTGCACCTCGTCCTGGACCCGGTAGATCCACCGGCCCCGGGGGACGATCCGGGTCACGTTCCACGTCGGCATCGGCTTGAACAGCCGCCACAGAGAGGTCCGGTGCAGGTACTTCGCGTGCCCCTCGTCGAAGCCGTTCTCGCAGGCGAAGCGCCAGTTGCCGGCCCGCGGATCGATCCGGCCGCCGAGGACGAACGGGTTGCCGGCCAGTTCCTCGGGAAGCTGCTCGTCGATCGGAGGCGGCGCCTCGCCGGCGATCGGGACGTACACCCACACCATGCCCAGCCGCTCGGCCACGGCGTAGGTCCGGACGCTGACCTTGCCGCATATCGGCGAGGCCGGGCCGTCGGTGATGACCGCGCACAGCCGCCCGCTGGTCAGGTCGAACGTCCAGCCGTGGTACGGGCAGCTCACCGTACCGGGGAATTGCCGGTCGCCCTGCGACAGCGGTACGCCGCGGTGCGGGCAGCGGTCGTGCAGCGCGTACACCGTGCCTTTGTTGCGGACTCGGCAACGTCCAGAGTCGTTGCGGACTCGGCAACGTCCAGAGTCGTTGCGGACTCGGCAACGTCCAGAGTCGTCGCGGACCAGGGCGATCTTCTCGCCGCAGATGGTGTGCGCCGACGGCGTGCCGGTGATGTGGCTGGACCAGGTCACCGGGTACCAGTAGCCGCGGAACCCCGAGGCCGCCGCGTCGTAGTGCGGCCACGTCGACCAGTCTTGCCGACCGGGCTGCCGCCGGGCGGGCTTGCCGGCACTGGAATCCGTCATCACGCCGTCCTCAGGGTCGGAAAGTCTGGATGGCCCAGAATGATTCGTCGTCGATCGCCGGGTTGCCCACCGGGGCGTCCCGCTGAGCGGGACGTTCAGTCGTGCCGCTGGTCGAGGAAGCCGGTGACGATCGCGTGGAAGTCATGCGGCCGTTCCTCCTGGAGGTGATGTGAGGCGTGGTCCATGACGTAGAGGTGGCCGCGCGGCACCATGCGCGCGAGCATCAGCGGGTAGTCGGGGGTCAGGAAGGCGTCGTGCATCCCCCACGCGAACAGCACCGGCGCGGTGATCCGGCCCAGCTCGTCGGTGAGGTCCTGCCACTCCCCGCGCGGATCGTCCGAGGCGGCCGCGAGGGCCGTCTCGTCGAGGTCCAGGCTCTGCTCGTAGCGCATGGTGACCGTCTCGTCCGGGATGGCGTCGGAGTCGTACCATTCCAGCCGCGCCATGAGCTCACGCATCTTCTCCCAGGACGGGCCCGAGCCGCCGTAGTACGCGTCGCGGGCGTTGCGGCCACGGCGGGCGCCCTCGGGCAGCGGCGCCAGGGGTCCGTAGAAGACCGGCATGCTGCCGGTGATCACCAATGAGCGGACGCGTCCGGGGTACTTCGCCGCCAGGTTCAGCGCGATCGTGCCGCCCCAGGAGTTGCAGACGAAGTCGGCCCGGCCGACGTCGAGCGCGTCCATGAGCGCGACGGTCTTGCGCGCGTGGAAGTCCCACATCGGTCCCGTGATGACGCACTTCTCCGACCTGCCGTACTGCAGGATGTCGACCAGGAAACAGCGGCGGTCGCCGGCGAACAGCGGTGCCACGGGTCCGAAGTCCGACCACGCGGTGCAGCCCGGCCCGCCGCCGTGCAGGAAGATCGCAGGGCTGCCCGCGCCCAGGTCGATGTAGTGGTACTGCACACCGTCGGCGGCGGCGTATCTGCCCTGCGGGGCCGGTGAGATCTCCATGTCCGGATGGTTTCCGGCGAGTGGGGGAGCGGCCAAGGCGAACGGTCCACTGTACGGACCCCGGCCGTGTTCTGCTGAGCGAGACGTTCCCGTAGGCGGACCCCGGATCCCGGCCCATCATCTGGGGCACCGTCCCTGCGCTGTCCTGGGAGTGCCCATCGTGCGACGTACCCTCCTGACCCTGCTCGCCGGGGCCGCCCTCGCGGTGGCGCTGCCGATGCTGTGGCGCCGGCTCGCCCGCAGGACCAACACCCAGGTTCACCGGGTCAACCAATGACGACCCCCGACCCGCTGGCCGGCCTCGACCCGCCGCGGCGGGACGGGGTCGCCGAAGCCTGGCGGCACATCAGCGCGGACCGGCTGCGGGAGCTGATCATCGCCCTGGTGGACACGCCCAGCCCCACCGGCGACGAAGGTCTCCTCGCCAGGCACATCGCGGGTGTCCTCACCGCGGCCGGCATCACCGCGGCGGCGCAGCCGCTCGACGACCGCCAGGCCAACGCGTGGGGGCGGCTGCGCGGCGACGGCTCCGGGCCCGACCTGATGCTGTACGCGCCGATCGACACGCTGACGGCCGGCGACCCGGACCTCGACCGGCCGTGGACCGGGCCCGAGCCGCGGCCCGACATGCGGCCCGCCGCCCGCGTCGAGGGGGATCTCGTCATCGGCCTGGGCGCGGGCAACCCCAAGGGCCACGCCGCGTGCGTGCTCATGGCCGCCGAGGCGATCCACCGCGCCGGACTGCCGCTGACCGGCGACCTGCTCGTCGCCTTCGGAGCGGGCGGCATGCCCACGAACGCGCTGCCCGGTAGCACCCGGTGCAACACCGGGCAGGGGGCGGGCTGTTCGTTCCTGCTCGAACAGGGGCACTGGGCGGACTTCGCGGTGATCGCCAAACCCGGGTGGACGGTCTCCTGGGAGGAGGTCGGGCTGGCCTGGTTCGACGTCGAGGTCCGCGGCACCCACACGTACGCCGGGGTCCCGGCACCGCCTGCCGTACGAGAACGCGATCGCCCGCGCGGGCGAGGTCGCCGTACGGCTGGAGGACTGGTTCGCCGAATACGCCCGGCGGCACACGGACGGCACGGTCGCTCCGCAGGGCATCGTGGCCTCGATCGAGGGCGGCTCGCCGCGGATGGCGGCGGTGACCCCGGCTGCCTGCCGGATGCGGGTGGACCTGCGGCTGAGCCCGCGTACGAGCCCGATGCGGGCCAAACGGGAGTTCGCCGCCGCGATCGACAAGATCCGCGCGGACCTCCCCGGACTGGACATCGGGTACGAGATGGTCCTGGCCATCCCCGGCACGGTCTCCGACCGGCGCATGTGGGTGTGCCGCAGCGCCATCGCCGCCTGGGAGGCCCTCGAAGGCCGCCCGCACGAGGTGATCCTCGGCAACAGCGGCGCGACCGACGCCAACATCCTGCGCGGCCGGGGAATCCCGACCGTGCGGATCGGCATGCCTAAGGTCACCGACGCCCCCTTCGCCATCGACTTCGCCCTGGGCATGAACAGCGCCGACCTTCACGAGATGGAGCGGCTGACCCGCCACCTCGTCCGGGTGGCCGTGGACACGATCACCCGTTCCCGAGCCGAAGTGGGACTGCCGCAATGACCGAAGTCGTCCTGGGCGTCGGCGCCTCGCACAGCACGCTGATGAACACCCACTGGGAACAGACCGTTCACCAGGATCGCGCCGAGCGTTTCCGGGACGCGCTGCAGGTGGCCCGGGACAGGCTGGCCGCCGCCCGCCCCGACACCGTCGTGCTGGTGGGCTCCAACCACTTCCGAGGATTCTGGCTCGACCTCATTCCCAGCTTCACCATCGGGGTAGGCGAGTGCGTGGCCAGCGGCGAGTCCGGCACCCCCGAGGGCCCGCAACCGGTGGACGTGCCGCTCGCCCGGCACCTCGCCGCCACCCTGGTGGAGGGCGGCCGCTTCGACCTCGCCTACTCGGCCCGGCTGCAGATCGACCACGGCCAGTCGCACGCGATCCAGTATCTGCTCGACGGGCTGGACGTGGAGATCGTCCCTGTCGTCGTCAACGTCTTCGCGCCCCCGCTGCCCGCGCTCGGCCGGTGCGAGGCGCTCGGGCGCACGCTCCGGGAGGCCGTCCTGTCCTTCCCCGGAGACCGGCGCGTCGCCGTGATCGGCTCCGGCGGTCTGTCCCACCGCCTGCCCTGGCCCGACTGGCGTGACCCGCACGGCGACGACGAGGAGTTCATGGTGCGGGCCTGGCTCGACGGCAGAGACAACTGGCAGGACTACGACGCCCGCCGCCGGGAGATCATCCGGGCCGCCGAGGCCGCGATCAACCCGGCCTTCGACGAGGAGTTCCTGACCCTGATCGAGCAGGGTCAGGCACACCGGATCGCCGCCTACGGCACCCAGGGGCTGGCGGAGACGGCCGGCAACGGCGCCCAGGAACTGCGGACCTGGCTCGTCATGGCCGCCGCGCTGGACCACGCGCCCGGTCGCCGGCTGGCCTACGAGGTGATGCCCGAGTGGCTCACCGGCATGGCCGTCGCCGTCATCGACCCCGCGCAGACCCACTGAAGAGAGAGGCACACCCTTGAGCATCTGGACCGCACTGTCGGACATCGACTACCGGCACGCGTACGTGGACGCCGGCGGGCTCAGGACCCGGGCGCTCCAGGCGGGTCCCGAGGACGGCGAGCACGTCGTCTTCCTGCACGGGACGACCGGTCATCTGGAGGCGTTCGTCCGCAACATCCCCGATCACGCCCGGCACTACCGCTGCCACGCCATCGACATGCTCGGCCACGGCTATACCGCGAAGCCGGACCGCCCGGGTGAGATCCCGGCGTACGTCGAGCACCTGATGGCCTACCTGGACGCCGTGGGCGCGGAGCGGGCGCATCTGGTCGGCGAGTCACTCGGCGGCTGGGTGTCGGCGTGGGCGGCGAGCGAGCGGCCGGAGCGGGTGGCGTCGCTGCAGTTGCTGTGCATGGGCGGGACGAAGGTCAACCCGGCGGTGATGGAGCGCCTGAAGACCTCGACCACGGCCGCGTCGCTGCAGGACGACATCCGGCTGACCCGGGACCGGCTGCGCCTGCTGTGGGCCGAGTGGGACGAGGAGTTCGGCGACGAGCTGACCGAGGTGCGGTACGCGATCTATCACCGCCCCGAGTTCCAGAAGAACCTGCACAACCTGCTGGCCCTGCAGGAGGCCGGCAGGCGCGAACGCAACCTGCTGCTCCCGGACCGGATGGCCAGGATCACCGCCCCGACGTTGGTCGTGTGGGGCAACAAGAACCCGTTCGGGGACGTACCCGAGGCGCAGGCGATCGCCGCCGCGATCCCCGGCGCGCGGCTGGAGATCTTCCCCGAGTGCGGGCACTGGCCGCAACACGAGCAGGCCGGCCGCTACAACCCGCTCAGCCTCGCCTTCCTCGCCGAAGCGGTGCGGCGGCCATGAGCGGCGGCCTCCGGTTCGGGTACGCCGACACCTCGTTCGGCCAGGTGCACTATGCCGAATGCGGATCGGGTCCCCCCGTCGTCCTGCTGCACCAGACGCCACGTTCCTGGGACGAGTACCGCGAGCTGCTGCCGCTGCTCGGCCGGACCCACAGGGCCATCGCCATGGACACCATCGGGTTCGGCGCCTCGGCACCGCTCGCCGAGCACAGCATCGAGACGTACGCCGCGGCGGTCGTGGAGTTCCTCGACGCCCTGGGCCTGGAGCAGGTGGCACTGGCCGGTCACCACACCGGCGGTGTGATCGCGATCGAGGTGGCCGCGCGGGCGCCTGACCGCGTGACGCGGCTCGTCCTGTCCTCCACCCCCTGCCTCGACGCCGAGGCGCGCGCCAGGCGCCGCGACCGGCCGCCGATCGACCTCGTCGAGGTCGTTCCCGGCGGCGACCACCTGACGGAGCTGTGGCGGCGCCGCCAAGGCTTTTACCCGCCCGGGCGGCCCGACCTGCTCACCCGGTTCGTCCGCGACGCGCTGATCCTGGGCGAGGATGTCGAGAAGGGCCATCAGGCGGTCGGCCGCTATCGGATGGAGGACCGGATCGGCCTGATCGGCTGCCCGGTGCTGTGCGTCGGGGCGTCCGCGGACCCCTACGCCTTTCCCGACCTGCGGCTTCTCACCTCCAGATTTAACACGGCCGAGGTGGCGATCGTGGAGGGCGGCATGGTTCCGTTGATGGAGGATCACCCCGAGGAGATCTCACACCTGATCACGAGGTTTCTGTCATGACGGTCATGCCCATCGCCCCCCGACCCGTCGCCCCGGCCCTCGCGGTGGTCCCGGATCCCGTGGGGATGAACTCGGTCCTCAGAAAGACCCAGCTGATCGTCGAAGCCTTCACCGCCGAGGACGACGTCCTCTCCCTCGCCGAACTGGTCCGGCGCACCGGGGTGGCCAAGGCGTCGATCCACCGGCTCGCCCACGAACTCGTCGAATGGGGGGTGCTGGAGCGCACCAACCGCGGCTACCGGCTGGGGCTGCGGCTGTTCGAGATCGGCCAGCGGGTGCATCGGCAGCGGATCCTGCGCGAGGCGGCCCTGCCGTACATGGAGGACCTGCTGCTCGCCGCTCAGGAGACCGTCCATTTCGCCATCCACGACGGCCTCGAAGTGCTGTACGTCGAAAAGCTCGTCGTCCACCGGGGGCTCAACAAACAGTCCCGGGTGGCCGGGCGCCTGCCTCTGTACTGCACCGCCACCGGCAAGGTGATCCTGGCGTTCTCCCCGGCGCCGCTCTTCTCCGAGGTCGTCAGGCAAGGGCTCCGGCCGCTCACGCGTAAGACGATCACCTCGCCCGGGCTGCTGCGGAACCAGCTCGAACGGGCGCGGACCGAGAAGCTCGCCGTCGAGATCGAAGAGACCCGGCTCGGCTACATGAGCGTGGCGGTGCCCGTCTTCAGCAATCCCGGAACGCTCGTCGGCGCCCTTTCCCTCACGGCGCCCACCTGCCGGATGAACCTCGCCCGGTTCAGCGGCGCGCTGCACACCGCCGGCCTCGGCATCTCCCGCACCCTCCAGGCGATGGCGTGAGCATCGCGGGGGCCGTCCTGTTCACCGGAACATGATCGTTGGCCGGCGGGCGGCCGATCCCTAACGTTCCTCCTATGAACCCGCTGACCTCCGCCGACGCCCATCAGGGCGCTCCCATAGAGGCCGACATCCTGATCATCGGCGCCGGTCCGGCAGGCCTGTACGGCGCGTACTACGCGGGCTTCCGCGGCCTGCGGACCGTGGTCATCGACGTGCTTCCCCAGCCCGGCGGGCAGATCACCGCCATGTACCCGGAGAAGCCGATCTTCGACATCGCGGGCTTCCCGTCGGTGCGTGGCAGGGACCTCGTGGACAATCTGGTGGCCCAGGCGGCACCGCGCCCCTCGGCTCGCCCGGTGGCTCCGCCAAGGTCGGCCTGGTCGGTGTGGACACCTCCATGGTCGCGCAGCTCCCATGACCGTCAAAGGTCCCGGTGGTCGAACACGCGCTGGGTCTTGCGTTCGCTGCGCGGCAGCGTGCCCTGCGCGACCAGGTCGAGGTCGACGCTGAGACCGATCTTGTCGCGCAGCCGCCGCCGCAGCGCCTCCGCGAGCCCCGGCCTGCCGTCGCCCTCGACCCGGATCGTCAGCAGGTCCCTGCCGTGCCCGTCACGCTCCACGTGCGCCTGGAACTCCGAGCCCGCGCCGTCCACTTCGGCGAGCACGACATCGACCTGCGCGGGCAGGAAGATCACACCGCGCACCTTGACCTGATCGTCGGAGCGGCCCTGGATCCGGCCGATGCGCGGGTACGGGCTGCCGCACGGGCAGGGCTCGGCGTACCGGAACGACAGGTCGCGGGTCCGGTATCTGATCAGCGGCGTGGCCTCCTTGGCCAGCGTGGTCACCACGATCTCGCCGACGGTGCCGGGCGGCACCGGCTGGAGGGTCTCGGGATCGATGATCTCCACGTGGTAGTGGTCGCTCCAGATGTGGATGCCGTCGTGACGGTCGCACTCGATGCCCGTGCCCGGCCCCCACAGCTCGGTCATCCCGTAGATGTCGAAGGTCTCCACGCCGAGCAGCCCCTCGATGCGGGCACGGGTCGTGTCGCCCCAGCGCTCGGAACCGACCAGTGCCGCGCGCAGCGCCAGCTCCGCGCGCAGGCCCCGTTGTTCCACGAGTTCCGCGATGAGCAGGGCGAACGACGAGGTGGCGCCGAAGACCGTGGTGCCGGCCTCCCGCATCATCTCCAGCTGCAGCTCGGTGTTGCCGGGCCCGGTGGGCACCGTCATCGCTCCGAGCCGCTCGGCCCCGGCCTGGAAGCCGACGCCGGCCGTCCACAGCCCGTACCCGACCATCAGCTGGACGCGATCGTGAGCGGTCACTCCCGCGTAGGAGTAGCAGCGGGCGAACATCTGCGCCCAGTCGTCGAGGTCCCGGGCGGTGTACGCGCAGATCGTGCGCCGCCCGGTCGTGCCCGACGAGGAGTGGATGCGCACGATGCGCTCGGCGGGCACGGCCGCGTACTCCAGGAACGGGGTCTCCCGGATCTCCTGCTTCGTGGTGAACGGGAGAAGGGCCAGGTCCTCCTCCGGTCGCACGCCTGCCGCGGCGAGCTTGGCCCGCAGGAAGGTCGAACCGGCGCAGGCACGCTCCACCGCGGCCCGGAGGGCGGCCGGGGCCGGGCCGGCGAGCGGTTCAAAGCTCGTCATCGCTTCACCACCAGGGCGTCAAGGACGGTCGGACGGCCGTCGCGGACGAGCACGGGATTGCAGTCGATCTCCACGACGTCCGGATCGGCTTCCAGCAGCGCCGCGACCAGGTCGACGATCAGCGCCAGCCCGGCCCGATCGACCGGCGGGGCGCCTCGGTAGCCGTTGAGCAGCCGGGCGCCTTTCAGGCCGTCGAGCGCCCGGTCGAGCTCTCCCTCCTCGGGAGGGGCGAGCAGCACCACGGCGTCATCGAACACCTCGGTGGCGACCCCGCCGAGGCCCACGGTCACGAGCGCGCCGAAGCTCGGGTCACGGCTGCCCCCGACGATCAGCTCCAGCTCGCCGCGCACCTGCTCGGCGACGAGCACCGTGCCGTCCCCGGCCGCGGCCAGCCCGGCCCAGCAGGCGGCCGCGTCCTCCGGGCCGAGGCCGAGCCGTACGAGCCCGGCGTCCGACTTGTGGGCGACGCCGGAGGCCTTGGCGACCACCGCTGCCCCGATGTCTTCCGCGAAGGCCCGGGCCTGCGCCGCCGAGGTCGTACGGGCCTCCCGCGCGGTGGGCAGGCCGGGTCCGAGCAGTCGCTTGCTCTCCCATTCGCTGAGCGGCCGCAGGATCATCGGGCCACTCCCGCCGCGTACCCGCGGACGGCCGCCTCGGGCAGGTCGAAGCAGGGGATCCCGGCCTCGGCCACCGCCTTGCGCACCCGTCCCACGTCCAGCAGAAAGGCGGTCGTGGGCTTGCGGGTCGCCGCGAACGCCTCGGCGACGGCCGCTCCGAACTCGGGGATGTCCAGGCCGCAGTTGACCACGATGACGCCGTCGATGTCGTCCTCCTCGTACACGGCCCGGATCGCGGGACGGAAGTTCGCGGGCGGGCATTGGGGGGTGAGGTCGACCGGGTTGGCGAGGGCGGCGAACTCCGGCGCGAGCGCCCGGATGGCGGCCTGCCGCCCCGGCGGCAGCTCCGGCAGCTCCAGACCGTGCCGCTCGGCCGCGTCGGCGGCGAGCACTCCCGGCCCGCCCGAGATCGTCACGACCGCGACCCGTCTGCCGTGCCCGCGGGCCGAAAAGGACGGCGCCGAGAAGGCCGTGAGCACGTCGAAGAACTCCGCGGACTCCTCGACCGAGACCACTCCGGCCCGCCGGAAGCCCGCCTCGTACGCCCGTGCGCTGCCCGCGAGCGATCCGGTGTGCCCGGCGACCGCGCGGGCGCCCGCCCCGCCGCGCCCGCCCTTGAGCACGACGACCGGCTTGTGCGGGGTGATCTCGCGCGCCACCTCGACGAACGCGCGCCCGTCCCGCAGCCCTTCGGTGAACACCCCGATGACCCGTGTTTCCGGGTCGGACGCCAGCCAGGTGAGCGCATGGGTGACGTCCACGTCGGGGGAGTTGCCCAGGCTGAGGAAGCGGGCGAAGCCCAGCTCGCGGCGGCGTACCTCCGACAGGAACATCCCGCCGAACGCGCCGCTCTGGCTGACGAAGCTGAGGGCCCCGGCCCGTCGCGGAACCGACCAGAAGTACGACCCGTTCAGCCACGTGCCGTCGCCGAGGCGGCTCACCACGCCCATGCAGTTGGGCCCGACGAGGCGGGCGCCATGCGCACGGACCAGCTCGACGATCCGCCGCTCGGCCGCGCGCCCCTCGGGACCCGCCTCGCCGAAGCCCGAGGAGAGCACGACGACGGTGCGGGCGCCGGAGGTCACGGCGTCGTGCACGGCCTTCTCCGCCGCGGCGGCCGGTACGGAGACCAGCGCGAGGTCGACCGGGCGGCCGAGGCTCGCCCGCGCGGGCACACCGCCGATCTCGCCCGCGGACGGGTGGACGCACACGACCGGGATCGCCCCGTCGGCGGCGTTGGCCAGCAGCTTGTTGCCCAGCTTGCCGGAGTCGGCGGCCGACGCTCCGTAGACGGCGACGCTCCCGGGGGCGAACAGCGGATCCAGATCGTGGGCCATGGTCGTCATCGCCTCACCAGCAGCCGGTTCGGGCCGCGGAAGTCGAGGGTCGGCTGCCATTCGATGTGCTCCTCAGCGAGCCGCAGCTTCGGGAAACGGTCGAACAACCGGGGGAGGACGACCTCCATCTCGGCGCGGGCGAGCGCCGCGCCGAGGCAGAAGTGCATGCCGTGGGAGAACGCGACGTGCGAGTTGGGGGAGCGGGTGATGTCGAAGCGGTCGGGGTCGGGGAAGACCTCCGGGTCGCGATTGGCGGCCCCCAGCATGAGGATGACCGCCTGTCCCGCCCGCAGCTCCAGTCCTCGCAGTTCGCGGTCGCGGTCGGCGATGCGGGCGGCGATCTGCACGGGGCCTTCGTAGCGGAGCATCTCTTCCGTCGCCGTGCCCAGCAGGGACAGGTCCTTGCTGAGCAGGTCGAGCTGCTCCGGATGGCGCAGCAGCGCGAGTATGCCGTTGCTGAGCATGTTCGTGGCGGTCTCGTGCCCCGCCGTCATCAGGAACAGCGCGTTCGCGTACAGCTCGCCGGCGCTGATCCGCGCCCCGTCGTCGCTCGCCGCGATCATCTCGCTGAGCAGGTCGAAGCCCGGCGCGCCGGAGCGCTCGGCCACGAGCCGGGCGACGAGCTCGCGCATCTCGGCCGCGCTGCGGGTGGCGCGCGCGGCCAGCTCGGGGGTGAGCGCGCCCGAGCCGACGACCAGGACCAGGTCGAGCGCCCAGGACTGGAACGCGTCCCGGTCGGCTTCCGGGATGCCGAGCAACGCGGCGACGACGATCGCCGGGAGCGGGTAGGTCAGGCCACGGTGGAGGTCCACCACGTCGTCCACGGGCAGAGAGTCCAGAAGACGGTCCGTCATCTCCGCGATGGCCGGCTTGGCGGTCTCGACCATGCGAGGGGTGAACGCCTGGCTGAGCAGGCGCCGCAGCCGGCGGTGGCCGGGCTGGTCCTTGAAGACGACGATGTCCCGCATCGTCTTCTCCAGGAGGTCCGTGTGGGCCCTGACGGGCTCGGGCAGCGGGCGCAGGATGGCCGACACCCGGTCAGAGCTCAGCTCACGGTCGTAGAGCGCCTCCCGCACATCGGCGTACCGGAACAGGAACCGGCCCGTGGGCCGGCCCGCGTCCGCGGCCGCTCTGATCTCCCGGTAGATCGGGTAC
The DNA here is from genome assembly GCF_052068215.1 of Nonomuraea sp. H19. NCBI lineage: Bacteria > Bacillati > Actinomycetota > Actinomycetes > Streptosporangiales > Streptosporangiaceae > Nonomuraea > Nonomuraea sp. H19. Next base: position 74,801 of record NZ_JBQHCV010000018.1, read on the forward strand.
GGGTCGGCGAGGCCCTCGGGGCTCAGCAGCCGGCGGACGACCGCCGCCACGGACCATTCCTCGTTCACGTGTGTTCCCGTCACCGTTGACCCTCCGTGCTCCAGAACAGCAACCTGGCGCGGATGACCAGGAACATGCGGTCGAAGATGAACCCGATGGCCGAGATCGCCAGCGACGCACCTTGCGCTCCTCTCGCTGGTCGCCGTGGGGGAGCTTGACCAGGTGTCGCGGAGTAGACCTGAGCGGGCCAGGCCGGCTCAAGCGACGCGGTCCGCTCAGCGGGACACGGAGGAAGAGGCGCCTGGTCGACTCGCATGCCTGCAACCTCCGGAGAGGTCGACATGCCCACAATCCATCTCTCCGGGTTTCGCCGCAAGGTGGCCGCCGACGCTGCCCGCCCGATCATGTGCGGTCAGGCGTGTGGTGCGCCGTTGGTCATTTCGGTGCGAGCCGCAGAATGGCGCGGTCGCCGGAGAGGTGGGTCAATTCCAGCCGCATGGTATTGATACGGCCGGGTTCGCTGGGCGTCAGGGACAGCTTGCCCTCGTCGCGGCACTCGCCGTTGACGCAGCTACCGCTGACGCTGACGTTCCTGCCCTCGACACGCAACCCACCGGAGGAGCCCAAGAACGCGATCCCGACCTCGTCCGAGTGGATGAAACCGATGGTGAGCTCCTGCACCCCGAACCGCTTGCCGATCGTGATCTCGTCGCCGGCCCGGATCTCGACCTCGCAGTCGGCGTCCTCGCAGGCCGCCAGGCTCCTCCCGTCAGCCGCCTGAGGCCCGGCAGTCGGAGTTTGGGCAGACGATGTCGTCGGCGTCGGGGTCGGGGCAGACGTCGTCGGCGTAGTGGGCGTCGTCGTGTGTGTTGCCGCCGCGAGCGGCGCCGGCGGTGCGGCACGTGAGTCGGCGCAGGCAGTGAGTGTGATCAGCAGGGCGGCGGCGGTGAACCGGGCGAGGATCGGCATGAAGCTCCTCGAGTCGGGGCGCTCCTGACGTTGTGTGCATCAGGTGGTTGCGGCAAGCGGGTCTCTATGTGAGGAGATAACCGTATGACGCAGCGTCAACACGTACGGTGACGACCCGGCGCAGTTCCCAGTTCAGGAGCGCCGCGATGTGTCCCCAGGGACCGGCATCTCCCAAGATTGTGCTTCAGAGGCGATCGCGGGCGCTGTCAGCACATCGAGGGAACGCAGGTGAAGGGATTCTCGGGAGGGGACGGGAACTGCGGCGAAGACGGTGCTGCGGCGGTGGTCTCGGGGCGTGATTCGGGGGTGCTTTCGGAACTCCGGCCGGGTGTTGGGCCCTGCGTGGATTCGTTGCCCATCGGTGTGCTCACGTGGCCCTCGGTACGGGCCGGCTTGGCGGTCGGCGCCGACGTCCTGAGACGGGGCGTCTGCTTGGGTGTCCGGGGCGACGTCCGCTGTTCCGCTCGTCTGGTCTGTGACGGCGCAGAGGTGAAGGGCGTGGCGAGAGGGGTGGTGGATGGCACAGGTGGGTGAGACGTCGAGTCCCCCTCGGGGGGTGATCCCACCGGTTGGCCGCCCGCGTTGATCAGCACGCCGCCCGTGACGAGCAGCGCCGCCGCCGCGCACCCGGCGATCGTCAAGATCGTCGCACGGCGGCGCCGGCGCGCCGGGGGACGCACGGAGAGCGAGGTCAACCCGGCGATCAGGTCATCGGCGCTCGGCCGCTTGGCCGGATCCTTGGACAGGCTGGCGCTGACGAGTTCGAGCAGCGTCCCGTCCAGCCCGGAGATCACCGGCTCCTTGTTGAGGATCCGGTTGATCACCGCGGGGGTGGAGTCGGCGCCGAACGCGGGCCGGCCCGAGGCGGCGAACACCATGGTCACGCCCCACGCGAAGATGTCGGCCGCCGCCGTCACCGGCGCCCCGCCGAGTTGCTCCGGCGAGAGGTAGGACGGCGTCCCCATCAGCGGTCCGGTCGAGGCGGCGGCCGGCGCGTCCAAAGCGCGGGCGATGCCGAAGTCGATCACGACGGGACCCTCCGGTCCCATCAAAATGTTGGCGGGCTTGAAGTCCCGGTGCAGGATCCCGGCACGGTGGATGGCGGCCAGCGCGGTGGCGGTGCTGATCGCGAGCCGGTCGAGCGCGGCGCCGCGCCGCGGACCCTCGAGGGTGACGAGGTCGCGCAGCGAGGGTCCGGCCACGTACTCGCTGACGATGTACGGTCGCTGGCCGGCGAGGTCGGCGTGGATCACGGGCGCGGTGGAGAACCTGGCGACGCGCTGGGCGAGCTCCACCTCGCGGAGAAACCTGTTCTTCGCGCCAGGGTCGGTCAGCAAACCGTGATGTAAGAGCTTGACGGCGACCTGCTCGCCGGACGCCGTCCGTGCCAGGTAGACGACGCCCTGGCCGCCCTCCCCGAGGCGACCGGCGATGTCGTACGGGCCCAGCCGTCGCGGATCGTCCTCCACTAACGGCTGGCTCACCCTGCCCCCCAGAACGCCTCAACAGACTGAAAAGAAGCTACCAGCGTGATGGTCAGGATGTCTGACACTTGCGATCAAGGGAGGAGCAATGGTGTTCTTGCGATCTCCAGGACCGTTCGAGTGATCGCGTGCCCCCGGAATCAGGAGAAACGGACGTATTCCCGCCCGTGCGTCCGGGGCCCTCCTGGGACGGGCCCCGGACGCACGGGGTCGTGTCAGAATCTGGCTCCGACGTCGGCGCCGTTGGAGGGGCGCAGGAAGGTGGAGCTTCGGATCGAGCCGTCGGCGTTGCGCGGCCCGGTGATCGTGCTCGAGTCCGTGCTCTGGAACGTCCACGTACCGCCGATGTCCCAGGAGTTGCCCGAGCCCGACGACGACGATCCGAGCGAGACCTGCGTCGTGTTCGCCGCCGAGAGGTTCTTGGTGAGGGTGGAGTCGGAATCGGCGTAGTCGAAACCGGTGCCGCCGTTGCGCCAGGCGGTGCTGCGGTCGGTCACCAGCCGGCCGGGGTTGCCGTTGTCGGTGAAGCCGTCGACCGCGTTGTCGAAGGCGATGGAGTTGCGGACGACGTGGTCGGCCGCCGGGTCCGGGTCGCCGCCGCCGAGCTTGAAGCCGTTGCCGTCGCCGGTGTAGTCGGGCAGGTTCCACCGGTTGAACCCGTTGCCCCAGGCCACCGACGACTCGACGGTGACCGGGGTGAGGAACATCCAGAAGTCCAGGCCGTCGTCGGAGTTGTTCCACAGCCGGGCGCCACGGATCACGTTGCCGCTGCCCGAGCCCTCCTTGATCGCGACACCGTCGGCGCTTTCGCCGTTCTTGCGCGGGTCGCGGTTGCCGTAGGCGTCCAGGTTGATGATCTGGTTGTTGCTGGAGGCGCCCTGGAGGTGCAGGCCCGACTCGTAGTTGTCCCTGGTGATCAGGCGGTCGAAGACGTTGTTGCTGGTGTCCAGGCCGAAGATGCCGTACGGGCCGTGGATGATCTCCAGCCCGGCCAGCCGCCAATGATCGCCCTCGATGTGGATGGCGCCTCGCTCGGGGCGGGGGATGGTGGAGCCGACCGCGCCAGGCGTGTACGGCATGTTCTCGCCGTCGATGACGACCCGCTCGCCGTTGTAGCTGGTCATGGTGATCGGGGCGCTCGCGGTGCCGTTCTTCAGCAGCTGGATGTTGGTGCTGGGTGCGTAGGTGCCGCCGCGGAGGAGGATCGTGTGCCCGGGCTGGGCGAGATCGACAGCGCGCTGGATGGTGTGCAGCGGTTGCGACAATGTGCCGGGGTTGCTGTCATTGCCGTTGGTCGCGACGTACAGCGTGTTACCCGATGGCGGTGTGCCGTCGGTGGTGACGTCGATGAAGTCGATGTTCGGCAGGCCGGCGGAACTGGTCGGGTCGAACCGGATGGTGTTGCCGCCGGAAGTCAGCGAAATGGTCAACGTCTTGGTGGCCCAGGCCGACCACGCGCCGGTGCCTTCGAACGACGGGGTCTGCACGGTGGACCCGTTGACGATCAGGCCGGCCGGGCGGGCCGTGGTGGTTCCGTTGGCGAACCGGATTCCCAACGTCGCGGTTCCGGAGGCGGAGGCGTTCACGGTGAATTGGGCGTAGGCGCCGGCGGCGTTGTCGCCGTTGCAGAAGCCGCTGCCGGAATAGCCGGTCCAGTTGGACTCGATGATGCCGGTACAGACCGCCGGCGAGGTCTCCGCCTCGTACCGCGTGGTCGCGGCATGCGCGGCTGATGGTGACAGTACGGCGAGCGCCCCTGCTAACAGGCTGGCGCACGCGATGACGGCTTTCAGGCGCATCGTTCGTCTCCGGGGGGTTGGCCCGTCGTATGACGAGCGGACGTGGGACCGCTGGAGACCGGACCGGAAAGCGCTTACCCACGTTTGGTAAGCGCTTTCCGGAGGCGGTGAGCCGAGTTAAGCACGCACCGCCGAGCGTGGAAAGGCGCCACGTGAGGAGCCCATCGTGGCCGCGCCGCGGCAACCTCTCCGGAAGAGGGCAGATCGGCCGAGGTCACAGGCCCCGGAAGGGGCAAGGAGAGAAGCCTCCTCCTCATGCTGTGCGGCCGTGAAACTTTCACGCGGCACAGGCCAATGCGGCGGTCGAGGGCCGGTCGATCAACGGCATCCCTGAGGGAGTCCCGGAGACGAGACAGGTCCAATCAGGCTCAGGACCTAATTATTCAATTTCGATCACTTTCGATCGGTACTATGGGGCGTCGGCGAGGAGGAAAATGACGAACACTGCAACCGGCTCTGCGGCTCTCCGGACGGAGCGAGCCCTCGGCCCGCTGCTCACCGCCTGGAAGACCGCGGCCTCGCCGGACGGCCTGAGCCGCGCCTTGCTGGCACCGGACGCGGCGCTGCCGGCACCTCCCGCCGGTGCGGCCGTCTGGGCTCGGATCCCGGCCGAGACCCTCGTCGCCGTCCGCGAGCAGGCCGAAGCCGAGCTGAACACGCCCTGGCCGCAACCGCTGGCGTCGCAGTACGCGCGGTTCTTCCGGGACGGGAACCGGACCGTTTACGAGAGCAACGTGTTCGAGCGCCAGGATCGGCTGACCCGCGCGGTGCTCATGGCGGTGGTGAGCCGTGCGAGCGTCTGGCTGGACGAGGTGGCCGACGGCATCGTCCAGCTGTGCGAGCAGAGCTCGTGGTGCTGGCCGGCGCACGAGGAGTCGTGCCGTCCTCGCGGGACGGTGCTGCCCGATATGGCCACGCCGTGCCTGGATCTCGGCGCCGCCGACGTCGCCGCGCAGCTCGCCTGGGCCGACCAGGTTCTCGGGGTGGAGCTGGACGCGCAATTTCCAGGGGTACGGGAGCGCGTGCGGGCGGAGGTGCGCGGGCGAGTGCTCGATCCGTTCGTCCGGCGGCGCGACTGGCACTGGCTGGGACTCGACGGCGATGTGCACAACTGGTGCCCGTGGATCTGCGGCAACGTGCTCGTCGCCGCGCTGCGCCTGGCCGAGCCGGGGGAGGACCGGGCACGCCAGGTCGCCCTGGCCGTGGAGGGCATCGATCGCTACCTCGCGGCGCTGCCGGACGACGGCTCCGTCGACGAGGGGTACGAATACTGGTGGAACGGGGCGTGCCGCGCGCTGGAGGCGCTCGACCTGCTGGAACACGCCACCTCGGGGGTGCTCGACGCGGCCGGGATTCCGGTCGTGCGCGAGACGGTCCGGTTCCCGTACCGCATGCATCTGGGCGGGCCGTGGTATCTCAACCTCGCCGACGCGCGGGCCCGGCCGCCGGCTGATCAGCCGTGGCACGTGCCGTATCGCTGGGCTCGCCGGCTCGGCGAGCACGACGGGATCAGGCACGCGGCATCCCAGCGCAGGACCGCGGTTCCCGCCACGGTCGAGCTCGGGCGGGCGCTGCGGGAGCTCACCGATGCCGAATGGCTGGGAGCCGAACGGGCCGAGCCACCGCTGGTCGCCACGGTCTGGCTGCCCGGGACACAGGTGGGTGTCGCGCGTTCGTCCAGCGGGACGGCGCGCGGAGTCACGCTCGCGATCAAGGGCGGGCACAACGACGAGCACCACAACCACAACGACGTCGGCGCCGTCGTCGTGGCCGTGGACGGCGTGCCCGTGCTCGTCGACGCGGGCCGGCCGACGTACACGGCGCAGACGTTCGGGCCGGACCGTTACGCGATCTGGACGATGCAGAGCGGCTGGCACAACGTCCCCGAGATCCGGGGCACACAGCAGGGGCAGGGCCGCCGGTTCCGGGCTCGTGAGGTCGAGGTGGCCGACGAACCCGGTCTCTTCGAGGTACGCCTGGACCTGGCCGCCGCCTACCCCCTGCCGGAGCCGGCGCGCTGGCGCCGGACGGCCCGGCTGGACCGGCGCGCGTCCCGGGTCACGATCGAGGACGCGTGGAGCTTCGCCGGCGACGGCGACCCCAGCGTCCTGCACTTCCTGCTGGCTGGGCGGGTCGAGCAGCCGGCCACCGGGCAGATCGTCGTCCGGCCGCCCGATGGCAGGCGGGCCGCGCTGGTCACCTGGGACCCGCAGCGCGCGACGGCCGCGCTCACCGTCCGTACGCTGGAGGACCCCATGCTCTCGGATGTGTGGGGCGATCACTTGACCCGGCTGGAGCTGAAGCTGCCCGGCACCGCACAAGGTGCCTTCGAGATACAGGTGGGGGTGCAGGAATGACGGTGTCAGACTCGCCGGGGCCGCTGCCGGACGAGCGCCGCGCCCAAGTGGTCGAATTGCTGCGCCGGCGCGGCGTCGTACGCGTCAACGAACTCGCGGCGGAGCTGGACGTCTCCGCCATCACCATCCGCCGCGACATCGCGCTGCTGTCCTCCCAAGGGCTCATCCGCCGGGTCCGCGGCGGTGCCGTCCTGCACGGCGGAGCGGTGGCCGAAACGCTCGCGGGCGGCGACCGCGACGACTCCCCGCCGCCGCGGCCCGCGCCGGAACCGGAACCGGAGACGGCGGGCGAGCGGCAGGTCACCATCGGGATGGTGGTGCCGTCGGTGAGCTACTACTGGCCCGACGTGATCCGCGGGGTTCGCGAGGCCGCGGCGGCCTCCGGCGCCCGCATCGTGCTGCGCGGCGCCACCTACCGGGCCGCCGACGAGCGCCGCCAGCTCGCCCGGCTGGTCGAAGCGGTGGGCGTGGACGGCCTGCTGGTGGCGCCGACCACCACCGGCGACGATGGGGAGGAACTGGTGCGATGGCTGCAGGGCACGGGCGTGCCGGTGGTCCTCATCGAGCGGGCCGCCACCGTCGGGCCGTATCACGAGGCGATGGAATCCGTGGTCAGCGACCATACGTTCGGGGCGGCCATGGCCGTACGGCACCTGGCCACGCTCGGTCACCGGCGCATCGGGCTGATCACCACCATCCAGAGCCCGACGGCCCCGCACGTGCGGCGCGGATGGCGGCAGGCCTGTGAGGAACTCGGTCTCAGGCTCGACGGCACACCGGACGCCCACACGGTCGATCAGCGGGACCCCGAGTGGCCGAAGGTGCTCGATGACCTGCTCGACCAGTGTGTCGCCGCCGGGACGACGGCGCTGCTCGTCCACTCCGACCCGGAGGCGATCAGCCTGGTCGCACGCTCCCAGGAGCGCGGCATACGGGTGCCCGCCGATCTCGCCGTGGTGACCTACGACGACGAGGTGGCCGAGCTGTGCGACCCGCCGCTGACCGCGGTACGGCCGCCCAAGGCCGCCATCGGCCGGGCGGCCTTCGGGCTGCTCGCGGCCCGCGTGGCGGACCAGGATCCGGAACGGCCCGCCCACCGCATCGTCATCGAGCCGCGCCTGATCGTACGCTCGTCCTCGGTGTCGTCATCGAGCCGCACCTGACGAGGCGCAGGACGCCCTGGGCCGCGTCAGGGCGCTGACGGGTCGTCACGAGGGCGCGATGATCGGGCCGCCGAGCACGGCTGCCGTGTCCAGGACGTCGGCCGTTCCGTCGGGCCAGGTCAGCCGGGCGAGCACCGGGCCGTCCCAGGACAGGACCGGCGGGTCGGCCGGCTCCTGTCCGCCGAGGAACACCGCCACGTCGTACCACGTGTCCAGCAGGGCTGAAGCGCTGGTGGCGCACCACGGGACGAGCGTCCACGGGGCGAGCGGCGAGGAGTTCTCGGCCGCGGTCACGCCGGACAGGTCGAACCCCGCGCCCGCGATGACGCGGGAGCGGACGGTGCCGTCCGGCCCCTCACCCTGGGCGGGCCCGGGGGAGGGGAGCGGCCAGCCCCCCGCCCGCAGCGGGCCGGGCCGCTCCCCGGCCGGGGCCGACAACCGCACCACCCGCATCTCCCAGGGCCCGCGCACGGCGGAGATCACCTCTATCCATGGCCCGAGGCGTACCGTTCCGGACCGGCCGGAGCCGTGATCACGGTGGTCGCCGTCGGGAGTGACCCAATGGGCCTGCCAGCGGGACGCGCCGATCAGCGTGCCGGTGGGCAGGCGTTCGGCGAGGAGCGTCTCGAACCCCGTCCGGTGACTGGGCCGCTCGTTCTCGTCGAGGATCACGACCGACTGATCCAGCGGCTCGGCGGCATGCTCGCCCGCGAGCACGGGCGAGGTCGCCGTCGAGTACCCCAGCCTCGCGTACAGGGGCGAGTCGGTGAGGTGCGTCCCGGGATGGGAGTGATCGGTGCCGTGGTTGACCACGCGCACGATGCCGTCGGCGCGGGTGCCGCTGACCAGCCAGCCGGGCGCGGCGACGGAGAGGTGATAGTCGCCGGACTCGACCGGCAGCGGTTCCTCGACGGCCGTCCACACCGGATGATCGGCGGGCAGGGTCAGGCCGAAGAAGCCCTTGGCCGCCCAGTACGGCGAGCCGGGCCCGGAGTACGACTGGGCGATCGGCGGCCAGGCCGCGTGCCAGCCGAGCGTCAGGACACCTTCTTCGCCGGGTGCCCCGTGCTCGGTGAAATGGCGGACGATGCCCGAGGCGGCCCGGCGGAGAAGCCCGGGGCCGGGCGTGGCAAGGCCCGCGCGGGCGCCGGACCAGAACGGGGTGGCCGCGGCGAATCGGTAGGTGAGGCTCCGTCCCTGGATGAGGGGGGATCCGTCGGCGCCGACGAGGTGGACGGCGTCGTGCAGGTAGCGTTCGAGCCGCTCGCGATACACCGGCAGCCGTGAGTCCGCCGCCGGATCTCCCGCGGCCATCTCGGCCCACATCAGCGGGTAGAACTGCAGCGCCCATCCCGCGTAGTGGTCGTAGGCGCGTTCGGCGCCGTCGGCGTACCAGCCGTTCTCCCGCGCGAAGCCGTCGGAGAGCGCGAGCCCCTCCTCGATGTCCTTGCGCTCGTAGGGGCCGCCCACCGAGGCGAGGAACTGCTCGACGACGATCTGGAACCAGACCCAGTTGATCGGAGGGTAGTCCGAGCCGATCGCGGGCGCGAGGTAGTCGACGACCTGCTCCTGCACGACCGGATCGAGCCGGTCCCACAGCCACGGCCTGGTCAGGTGGAGCACCAGGGCGATGGACGCGGCCTCGACCTTCGCCTGGCCGTGCTCGTCGAGCCGGACCCAGCGTTCGGGTGAACGCGGATCGGTCCCGGTGGCGAGGCCCCGCGCGTACCAGTCCATCAGGCCCAGTGGGTCACGTCCGCCCTCTCCTGCCACCCGGAAGCCGGCGGCCAGGAACGTGCGCGCGAAGCCCTCCAGCCCGTCGACGTCGGCCCCGTATCCGCCCGGCGGACCGGGAAACGAGATGCGCGCGTGCGAGTCCGACGCGTAGCGCCGGGCGGACAGGAGGAGATGATCGGCGAGCGCCGCCCAGTGGTTCCGGGTCCAGCCGGTGTAGGGCGAAAGCCGCAGGTCGTCGTACTCCCGCAGCATGCGCATGGGTGCTCCTGAGTGTGAAAGGTGATCGGACGTGACGATACAACGCGATCGCTTCGGGGCGCGTCAAGGCGTGGCGCCACGCTTCGCACGTCATCGATCAATATCGATCAGATAACGTGATCGTTTTGATTAACAAGGTATTGACCTGACCGAAACGATCGGACATGCTCGGCGGCATTGGTAAGCGCTTGCCGCCGAAAGGACCCGAGTGAAGGACGCACGACCTCAGGCCCTGCTGGTCATGGACCCCGCGAAGTTCGGGGTGCAGTTCCAGGAGCCGCAGCTACGCCGGTTGCGTGGTCTCGTCGAGCTCGCCGAGCCGATCTTGACCGACGAACTCGACTCGGCGCACGTGCGGAGCCGGTTGCGCGAGGTCGAGGTGCTGGTGACCTCGTGGGGCTGCCCGCAGCTGACGACCGAGCGGCTCGCCGCCGCGCCGCGGCTGCGAGCGATCTTCCACTGCGCGGGGACGGTGCGCACGTTCGTCACCGACGAGGTCTGGCGTCGCGGGATCCTGGTGACCAACGCCGCCGACGAGAACGCGATCCCGGTGGCCGAGTTCACCCTCGCCGCGATCGTCTTCGCCGGGAAGAAGGCGCCGTTCCTCGCCCAGGACGCGCGCAAGCACCGCGACGACTGGTCCTACTCGACCCGCCGCGGGGAGCTGTCCAACCGCGGACGCACGATCGGCGTCGTCGGCTTCTCCCGCACGGGGCGCCGGGTCGTCGAACGGCTGCGCACCCTGGACGTCGACGTCCTGGTCGCCGACCCCTATGCCGACCCGGCCGAGGTGGCGGCGGTCGGCGGCCGCCTGGTCTCACTGCCCGAGCTGCTGCCGCGCTGTGACGTGCTCACGCTGCACGTCCCGGCGCTGCCGTCCACCCGTCACCTCATCGGGGCGCCGGAACTGGCCCTGCTGCGCGATGGGACCACCGTCATCAACACCGCGCGCGGCGCCGTACTGGACACCGCGGCCCTGGAGCGCGAATGCGCCACGGGACGGCTCGACGCGATGCTCGACGTCACCGACCCGGAGCCGTTGCCGGCCGACTCACTGCTGTACGACCTGCCCAATGTCATGATCACCCCCCACATCGCCGGATCTCTCGGATCGGAGACCCGGCGGATGAGTGAGAGCGCGCTCGACGAGCTCGAACGCTACCTGTCCGGTCAGCCGCCCCGCGCGGCCGTGACCGCCGACGAGTTCGTGGTTAGCGCCTGAGCCCTGAGACCGGCTCGATGGAAAGGAGACCGGATCAATGATCGCTTCGAACCCCTCAGGAAGGGCCCGCGTGCGACGCCACCTTGTGAGGAGCCTGGGAGTCGTGGCCGCGCTCTCGCTCGCCGTGACCGCCTGCGGTTCCGGCGGCGAGCCCGCGGCGAGCGGTGACGGCAACGTCACCCTGTCCGTCACGGTGTGGAACCTCGCCAAGACCCCCGAGTTCAAGGCGCTGTTCACCGCCTTCGAGCAGGCGAACCCCGGCATCAAGATCGAGCCGGTGGACATCCTCGCCGACGACTATCCCGAGAAGATCACGACCATGCTCGCCGGCGGCGACACCTCCGATGTGATCACGATGAAGAACGTCACCGACTACGCGCGCTACTCCAGCCGGGGACAGCTGCTCGAGCTCACCGACGTGGTCAAGTCGGGCGACACCTCGAAGCTGGCCGGCCTGGACGCCTTCAACGTCGGCGAGAAGTACTACGCGATGCCGTACCGGCAGGACTTCTGGCTGCTCTACTACAACAAGAAGCTCTTCGACGAGGCAGGCGTCAAGTACCCGGAGAACCTGACCTGGGACGAGTACGCCAAGCTCGCGCAGCAGCTCACGAAGGACAAGGACGGCAAGAAGGTCTACGGCACCTACCACCACACCTGGCGGTCGGTGGTCCAGGCCATCTCGGCGGCGCAGACCGGCGGCGACCAGCTCAGCGGCGAGTACTCCTTCTTCACCGAGCAGTACGCGACCGCGCTCGGCATGCAGAAGGCCGGCGCCACCCTCGACTTCGGCACCGCGATCACGCAGAAGTCCGACTACCGGACGATGTTCGAGACCGGCGCGACGGCCATGCTGCCCATGGGCACCTGGTACATCTCCGGCATCCTGGAGGCGAAGGCGAACGGCAAGACCGACGTCGAGTGGGGCCTGGCCCCGATGCCGCAGCGCCCGGGCGGCTCGGGCGTGACGACCTTCGGCTCGCCCACCGCCTTCGCCGTCAACAAGCGGGCCGAGCACGCGGACGCGGCCAAGAAGTTCGTACAGTTCGCCGCGAGCAAGGCCGGCGCCGAGGCGATCACGAAGGTGGGCGTGGTGCCGGCGCTGCAGAGCCCCGAGATCACCTCCGCCTACTTCTCGATCAAGGGCATGCCCGCGGACGAGGTGTCCAAGAAGGCCTTCGAGCCGGACAAGGTCGTGCTGGAGATGCCGGTCAGCGACAAGACCTCCGACATCGACACGATCCTCAAGGAAGAGCACGAGCTGATCATGGTCGGCGACAAGTCGGCCGCCGACGGCATCCGCACCATGAACGAGCGCGTCAAGGGCGTCCTCAGCTAGGGAACGGCGGCGGGCTCCGGAGGCATCCGGCGCCCGCCGCGTCCCTCCGCAAAGGACCGTGAAGGAGTCTCGAAGGACGACCATGGCTGACGTAATCACGCGACCGGGGCCGAGCGCGCCGGACGCTCCTGCCGGCCGGCGACGAGCCCGGCGCAACATCCTCGTCGGATGGAGCTTCATCCTCCCGAACTTCGTCGGCTTCGCGCTGTTCACGCTGGTCCCGATGCTCGCCGCATTCGCGCTGGCGTTCCTGGAGTGGGACTCCTACGGCACCCCTGAGTGGGTGGGGCTGGACAACTTCCAGCGGATGCTCAGCGACGAGAACTTCCACGTCGCGCTGCGCAACACCCTCTTCTACGCCGTCGGTCACATCCCGCTGACGCTGGTCGTCGCGCTCGGCCTGGCGATGGCGCTCAACCGGAAGATCCGCGGCGTGCAGTTCTTCCGCACCGCGGCGTTCTTCCCCTACATCACCTCCCTGGTCGCCGTCGCGGTCGTGTGGAACATGCTGTTCAACCCGACGGCGGGACCGATCAACCAGTTCCTCGAAGCGCTCGGCGTCGCGGATCCGCCCAAGTGGGTGGCCAGCACGGACTGGGCGATGCCGGCCGTCATCGTCACCAGCGTGTGGCGGGACATGGGGTACTACATGGTGCTCTTCCTGGCCGGCCTGCAGACCATCCCGCAGGAGTACTACGAGGCGGCCCGGGTGGACGGCGCGAACGCCTGGCAGCGCTTCTGGAGCGTCACGCTGCCGTGCCTGCGGCCCACGACGTTCTTCGTCCTGGTCATGCTGACCATCCAGAGCTTCAAGGTCCTGGACCTCATCGTGGTCATGACCGACGGCGGCCCCGGCCGCAGCACGCTGGTCCTGGCCCAGCTCGTGTACCGGGAAGGCATCATCGAGGGGCGCTTCGGCTACTCGTCGGCGATCGCCCTGGTGCTCTTCCTCATCGTCCTCGTCGTGACCACCGTCCAGTTCCGTCTCAACGAGCGGAGGAGCGCCCGATGACCACGCTGCACGATGCGCCCCCGGCCGCCGCCCGGCCGCGTCCGCCGGGTTCGCCCGCCGGCCGGGACCGCCGCGCCGGGCGTCTGGTCCGCATGACGCTGGCCTACGTCTTGCTCGTCGTCGTGGCGGCGCTGGTGCTGGTGCCGTTCGCGTGGATGGTGTCGTCCTCGCTGAAGCAGGACAACGAGGTCTTCACCATCCCCATCGAGTGGATCCCGCGGGAGTTCCGCTGGTCGAACTTCGTGGAGATCTGGGAGAAGATCCCGCTGCTGACCTACCTGGGGAACTCGGCGTTCCTGTCCGTCACGATCACGCTGCTGCAGGTGCTCACCGGGAGCTTCGCGGCGTACGGGTTCTCCAAGGTGCGCTTCCCCGGCCGGGACGGGCTCTTCCTCGCCTACATCGCCACCATCGCCGTGCCCTGGCAGGCGTACATGGTGCCGCAGTACATCATGATGCAGCGGCTGGAGCTGACCAACACGTTCTGGTCGATCATCCTGCTGCAGGCGTTCGGGGCCTTCGGTGTGTTCCTCATGCGGCAGTACTACATGTCGATCCCGGACGATCTGTGCGAGGCGGCGCGCATCGACGGGCTCAGCGAGTACGGCATCTACTGGCGGATCATGCTGCCGTTGTCCAAGCCGGCGCTCGCCAGCCTGGCCCTGCTCACGTTCGTCAACACGTGGAACGACTACATGGGGCCGTTCATCTACCTGACGAGCAACCGGCTGTGGACCGTGCAGCTGGGCCTGCGGTCGTTCGACGGGGTCTACGACGCGGAATACGCCATGATCATGACCGGCGCCGTGCTGTCAGTGCTGCCGATCCTGGTGATCTTCCTGTTCGGGCAGCGGTACTTCATCCGCGGCATCGCGACGAGCGGGCTGAAGGGATGAGCGTGCACCTGCGCGGCCTGCTCCGGCCCGCCCAGCAGACCACGTACGAGAAGGTCTTCGACACCGTCTACGTCGGTCTCATGACGAACGTGCTGCTCGCCGTCGCCTGCTCGCCGCTGCTGGCGGCGCTGGCGATCGTGCGGGACCCGTTCGCGTCGTGGCCGTTCTTCGTCGTGCTGTCGTCTGTGTGCGCACCTGCGCTGGGCGGCGCCTTCAGGTGCTTCGCCGCCCTGGGAGAGGGCTCGACGGCCGTGTTCCGGACGTTCTGGTACGGCTACCGCCGCACCGCCGCCCGCGCGCTGGCCGTCTGGGCGGCCGGCGCCGCGGCCGTGAGCATGCTGGCCGTGGACGCCGTGGTCGTCTCGCGCACCGCTTGGGGACCGGCGCTCGCGCCGTTCTTCATCACCGCCGCGGCCCTGGTGGTCGCCGTGACCTTCGCCGTCATGGTGCTGGTCGCGGAGACGCCCGGCGCCGCCGTCCGGCTGCGCGCCCTCGTCCGCCCCTGCCTCTACCTCGTGGCCCGGCGCTGGTATCTGGCCGCCGCCAACCTCGTCGTGCTCGGGCTGGCCGTGACCATCGTCCTGGTCAAGCCGGTGATCGGCGTCCTGGTCGTGTGCTCGCCCCTGTTGTACGCCGTGTGGGCGACGACGAGGTTCATCCTCGCGCCGGCCTTGTCGCGCGACGACCCCATGGCGTCGGGGTCGTAGCTCCCGTGATGGCCGCGCCGGGCGACGCCGGTCGCGGCCCACGCGGTCATCGGTGAATTCGCCGGCGCCGTTCAAGCTGCATGTGACAAAGGTGGCGATGACGTGCGAAGCCAGTCGGATGACCGGGCTCAGTCCGTGGCGAAGGAGCCGCCCGCGGTGCCCCTGACCGCCATGCCGGCCAGTTTCTTCACCTGGTCGCCGGGCACCGGGACCCCTGGGGTGCTCAGGAACCAGCCGAAGGCCTCTTCGTCCCTCATCCCCTCCGGCCGGGTCGCCGGAAAGTACGGCTGGACGTAGACGGGGCTGCCCGGTTCGCTGCGCCAGCTGTCGGCGAGCGTTCCGATGTCCACCGCGTCGTAACCGAGGGTGCCCAGTAGCTGCGCTACCTGCGTCTTGGCGGCTTGGTCGGCGCCGGCGATGGGCAGGGCGCTGCGGTCGGGGGCGCCGGAGGGCCGGGCGAGGGTGAACAGGCGGTGGAAGTCGATGTTGTTGAACGCCTTGACCACGTGGGAGTCGGCCAGGTGCCGCTGCACCAGGGCGCTGGAGGTCAGCTCGCCCGTGTCGAGCTCGGCGATGCGGCCGTCGCGGTCCGGGTAGTAGTTCATGGTGTCGATGACGGTCTTGCCCGCCAGGGCCGCGGCGGGCAGCCGGTCGTAGGCGTTCAGCGGGATGGTCGCGACCACCAGATCGCCGGCCTGCGCGGCCTCGGCGGGCGTGGCCGCGCGTGAGTGCTCACCGAGCTCGGCGACGAGGTCGGCGAGGGTCTCGGGGCCCCGGGAGTTGCTCAGTACGACGTCCAGGCCGGCTGCGACGGCGAGACGGGCCACCGCGCTGCCGATCATGCCGCTGCCGATGAATCCGAGAGTCTTGGTCATGGTGCGATGCCTCCGTTTTGAGCAGGCGAAGCGGCGTCCTCGGGGACGTCCGGACGCCAGGTGTAATTTGTGAAACTGAGTATCACGGTAGCGACCCGGTGTCGGTATTGCAAACATGGGTCGATTGTGGGGTAGGATCGCGGAGTGAACGGAGCAGCGCGTACGAGCACGAGAGACATCGCACGAGCCGCCGTCCGGGCCGAGCTCGCCCAGGTGGCCTTCGACCTGTTCCTGCGCGAGGGCTTCGACAAGGTCACCATCAACGACCTGGCCGCGGCCGCCGGGGTGTCCCGCAGCACCTTCCTGCGCTACTTCGGCAGCAAGGAGGAAGCCGCCCTGAGCGCCTTCGACGCGCAGGGTGACCTGGTCGCCGACGCCCTGCGCGCCCGCCCCGCCGACGAGGACGACTGGACGGCGCTGCGGCGCGCGCTGGACACCGTCATCGAGCACTACCACCAGGACCCGGCCGGCGCTCTGGCGACGACCCGCCTGGTGCAGAACACCCCCGCCCTGTGCGCGCGGCACCTGGAAAAGCAGCACGGCTGGCGCCCCACCCTGGCTCAGGCCCTCGCCGAACGCGCCGGCGCACCGCAGCCCCCGCCCCTGGCCCTGTCGGTGAAGGCCGCCGCCGCACTTGACTGCCTGAACATCGCCATCGACCACTGGACCGCCTCCGACGGCCGGCTCCACCTCGTCGACCTCTTGGACGAAGCCTTCGCCGCACTCGCACCGCGATGACAAGGGCGTCTCTCGGAGGAAGGCCCCGGCATGTCCGACGGACCCGGACCGGCCTCCTATCGCACGATCGCAACCGGGCAGGGCGCATGCCGCAACATGGCCGCCGTCACGGAGCCGAACCAGCCGTGCGGGCCCCCGACGACCACCAGGGTCGCGTCGGTGACGGCGGCCAGCGCCTCGCTCGCCCGTGACTGCGCCGCGTGCGCCTCGATCGTGACCTTCGGCTGCTTCTCCCGCCACGGCATGAGGGCTTGCGCCAGCCAGTTCTCGGTCGCGTCCCGGACGGCCAGCGGGTCGAGGGCCGGGAACGTGGTCCCTCCCCAGGCCACTGGAGGCTGGTGCCAGGAGTGCACCACGAGCAGCGGGAGGCCGCGAATGGCCGCTTCTGTGCAGGCGAAGCCGAGCACCGCGTCGGCTTTGTCGTCGTCCGCCAGCCCCACCACGATCGGCCCCGGGTGAGGCCTGCGTGGCAGTGGGCCTCTGCCCCGGACGACGATGACCGGGCACTGCGCGTGGGCCGCCGCATGGGCTGCCACGGAGCCGGTCATCGCCTGGGCCACCGCGCCCACTCCGCGGGAGCCGACCACGAGCAGTCCGGCATCGGCTGACAGCTCCTCCAGCCGCCCGGTCGCGGACCCCTCATAAAGGTCGGCTCGTACGTCCAGACCGGGTGAACTGGCTCGTGCGCAGTCGGCGCCGTGCCACAGCACGTGCTCGGCCGCGTGGCGCAGCGAGGCACGGGCCGTTTGATCCCCGTCGCCGTACGGCCACTGCCACGCGTGGCAGACGGTGAGGGGGAGCTTGCGGAGCTCGGCCTCGTCCATCGCCCAGTCCAGAGCCTGCATCGAGTGGTCGGAGCCGTCGTAGCCGATGACCACGCCCATTGTCTCGTTCACATATCCACTCTTGGCGGAGCGCGGCGCGGTTGGGGAGGGCGTGATGGCCCGGTCTTGAAGGTTTTCACCTTTCCTGGTCAGATCTTGGGCCGCCCGAGTCGTCCGTGGGCGTGGCAGGCGCCGGGAGTGCCCCAGGCCCTCCGCCAAGGTATGACGATCGGAACTCGGCCCGCTCTTCGTCGGTGAGCCGTAGCGCCACCTGCCCAGCCATGACTCCTCGACGTCCACTGGCTTGATCTCCTGCAGGAACGCCTCGAATATCGCGGCATCGGCTCCGGGCACGCCGGATTCGCGAGTGTCCAGGGGCCACGACTTGCCGGTGGAGCGGTAGGGGATCTCGGTGGATCCGCGCGGCCCGGGCCGGCTCGGTTCGGCGGCCAGGAAGCCGGTCTTCACCAGGGTGCGCACGTGGTGCAGGGTCGGCTCGCGTTCCTCGTCATCGGGTTGCCCGCCGGAGCGGTCGTGGACCGGCTGCGCAAGCGCAACGTGATGATCGTGACCGGCTGGGGACGCATGCTCGCCGTGGCCTCGATCCCCTTGGCCTGGTGGCTGGACCTGTTGTCCATTGACCGAGCCCCGGCTGGATCGCGGACCCAAAGTCCAGCTCGGCGGCGAGATCCTGGAAGGCCTCGCCTTCGTGCTCGGCCATCCTCTGCTGCGCAGAATCGCCGGGTGCACGGCCACGCTGAATCTGTTCACCTCGATGGCCGGGCCGGTGCTGCTGATGCTGCCGGCCAGGGAACTGGGCCTGGCCGCCGGGACGATCGGTCTCATCATGGCCGCGAGCGGGCTGGGCGGCGTGCTGGCGGAGACGATCGGGATCAGGTCCACGATCCTGGTCGCGGTGGGCCTCGGATGTCTCGCCTTCCTGTGGGTGATCACCTCACCGCTGCGCACGATCCGTCCCCAGTACCGCAAAGACGCGCGGACGATCAGGCCGGCCCTGGGCCGAATGCGCGGACGCGGACGGCTTCCAGGGCGAGAAACAGTTCGGCCGCCTCGCGTGGGTGGTGGGCGGAGCGGCCGGTGAGCGCCTGCAGGCGGCCGAGGCGGTAGCGGACGGTGTTGCGGTGACAGAAGAGGATCTCGGCAGTACGGCCGGTCGAACCACCCGTGGCGAACCAGGCGTGGGCGGTGGCGAGCAGGGTGTCGCGGTCGTCGGCGGGCAGCGCGAGCAGCCTGCCGAGGATCCGGCGGGCCAGATCGTCGGCCGTCTCAGGGCTGCTGGCGATCAAAGTGGCGACCGGGTGGTCGCCGTAGTGCGAGACGCCCTCGGTGCCGGGCGGCACAGCTGCCAGCGCCAGCCGGGCCAGGCGCAGGGCCGAGGCGGTCTGGGAGATCTGGTCATAGGCGGGGCTCACGCCGAAGCGGCCACTCTGGAGCGGAGGGAACGGAGTGGCGTCGGGCAGGGACAGCACGGCCAGCCGCTCGGTGGGCAGGTGACGCCAGACCGCGCCGTGCGGAAGTTCGGCGGTGACCTCGGCTGCGATGGCGTGAAAGCGGCCCCGGGCGGGCAGGCCCAGCGCGTCGGCGCTGTCCCGGATCCGTACGGGGTCCGTGCCGAGAAGAGCGTCGAAGAGCAGGTCGCGGTCGAGCCTGGCACGCAGGTCGCGCTCGGCCTCGGCCTCGCGGTAAGCCGTGCGGATGGCCTCCGACAGCCGCTCCAGGCCGAGCCACAACCTGCTCGCGCTCTCGACGAGGACGGCGTGCTCGGCGGCGTCGGCCTCGGCGACGAAGCTCTCCCACAGGAACTGGGTGCCGACCCGGTAGCTGTGCAGCAGCGCGGCCAAGGGCACACCCCGGTGCGCGCGGCGGCGCGCGTTGGCCTTCGTGGTCGCGGTCGACATCGCCGAGCCGCTCGCCAGGTGGGTGAGCGTCATCCGCAACTGCTCGGCGCAGACCGCGGCCAGATCCTCCGGCGGCACCACCGCCAGCTCCGCCTCCGCCGCCCGTACCCGCCGGGCCAGCTCCTCGGCCAGCCCGTCGGCCTTCTCCAGCAGCCGGGCACTCAACGCCGCGAACCGCGGCTCGGCAGCGGAGGGGGATGGGGCGGGCAGCACGACCGGCTCTTCCACGTTTCCGATTGTGCCAGTGCACAGTCTGACGAACGACATTCGGTTTCGGTGAACGTTGATATGCGGCAACCAGGGCGACACGCTGGACCGGTGGGCTACTCCGACTTCCAGCTCGAGATCTACCTGAACGGCCTGACCGATGCGCTCCCGCCGTACTCGGTGGACCCGGCCAAGCTCCAGGAGGCCGCCCGCGACCTGCTGGACGACGGGGCCTACTGGTACGTGGCGGGTTCTGCGGGCAGCGGTGACACCGCCGCGGCCAACCGTGCCGCGTTCGGGCGGCACCGGATCGTCCCCAGGATGCTGCGTGACGCCACCGAGCGGGACTTGACCACCGAGTTGTTCGGCCGCACCTACCCCGCCCCGCTCGCGCTGGCCCCGATCGGCGTGCAGTCGATCGTGCACCCGTCCGGAGAGCCGGCCACCGCACGCGCCGCCGCCTCGCTCGGCATCCCGGCGGTCCTGAGCACCGCCTCCTCCCACACGCTGGAGGAGGTGGCCGAGGCCGATGGTCCCCGCTGGTACCAGCTCTACTGGCCGCACGACGACGAGGTCACGCTGAGCCTGCTGGAGCGCGCCCGCAAGAGCGGCTACGACACCCTGGTCGTCACCCTCGACACCTGGACGCTGGCCTGGCGGCCCAACGACCTCGACCGCGCCTACCTGCCGTTCCTGCGCGGCACCGGCCTGGCGATCCCGCTGTCCGACCCGGTCTTCCGGTCCAGGCTGGCCCGCCCGGCCGAGGAAGACCTCAACGCGGCGATCATGACCTGGGCGCCGATGTTCAACGGCCGCGCTCACACCTGGGACCAGCTCCCGCTGCTGCGCGACAACTGGGACGGCCCGATCGTTCTCAAAGGCATCCAGCACCCCGACGACGCCCGCCGCGCCGCCGACGCGGGGATGGACGGCGTCGTCGTCTCCAACCACGGCGGCCGTCAGGTCGACGGCGCCCTGGCCTCGCTGGACGCCCTGCCCGGCGTCGCCGCGGCGGTGGGCGACCGGCTGACCGTGCTGTTCGACTCCGGGATCCGCACAGGAGCCGACGTCTTCAAGGCCCTCGCCCTCGGGGCGCGTGCCGTACTGCTCGGCCGCCCCTACATCTGGGGGCTGGCATGCGGCGGTGAGGACGGGGTCCGGCACGTGGTGCGGAGCCTGCTCGCCGAACTCGACCTCACCTTGGGCCTGGCGGGCTTCCGCTCCCCGGCCGACCTCGATCCCTCAGTGCTGGAGACCCGATGAACCTGGAACCGATCCCTGCCGACCAGCTGACGTTCCGTCTTCCCCAGACGTTCGACAACGTGGAGGACGAGCGCCGCCACCGCCAGGAGCGCCTGGTCGCCGCGCTGCGCCTGTTCGGCAGGTTCGGCTTCGAGGAGGGCGTGGCCGGGCACATCACCGCCCGCGACCCCGAGCACACCGACCACTTCTGGGTCAACCCGTTCGGCATGAGCTTCAAGCACATCAAGGTGAGCGATCTGATTCTGGTCAACCACCAGGGCCAGGTGGTCCACGGCAGGTACCACGTCAACCAGGCGGCCTTCGCGATCCACGCGATGATTCACCAGGCCCGCCCCGACGCGGTCGCCGCCGCCCACTCCCACTCGGTGTACGGCAAGGCGCTGTCCTCACTCGGCACCCTGCTGGAGCCGCTGACCCAGGACGCCTGCGCCTTCTACGAAGATCATGGCCTGTTCGACGACTACACCGGCGTGGTGCTGGAGACCGAGGAGGGCCGCAGGATCGCCAATGCCCTCGGCTCGCACAAGGCGGTCATCCTCCGCAACCACGGCCTGCTGACCGTGGGCGACTCGGTCGACGCCGCCGCCTGGTGGTTCATCACGATGGAGCGCTCGTGCCAGGCCCAGCTGCTGGCCAAGGCGGCGGGCCCGACCGTGTCCATCGACCATGACCAGGCCAAGCTCACCCACGGGCAGATCGGCAACGACCTGGTCGGCTGGATCAGCTTCCAGCCCCTCTACGACCAGATCGTCCGCACCGATCCCGACATGTTCGACTGACCGATGCGGCGCGGGAGCGGCTGAACCCCACTCGAAAATGCACACTTGTGTATTTCTTCGCAGGTGTATAACTTCTTCCACCTCCAACCGGACGGCGCCCTGGCCGCCGGGCCGCCCGGCGGCCAGGGCGCCGTCCGGCTTCCGCTACGACCCGGCGGATCCGACCCCCGCGGCCGGCGGGGTCCGCCTGGCCATGGGCGTCAAGGCGGGCCGCGTCGACAACACCGCGTTGGAGGCCCGGCCGGACGTGCTGACCTACACCACGACCGCGCTGGAGCGGGACAAGAACAGCGGTTTTGCCGTCAAGGCGGACCGGTGTCCCGGCTCAGACGGGTCGGTTCTGCTGCTCGATGTGCTGGCGTAGGGCGCTGATGGGCGCGCCGCCGACGCTTCCGGCGAGGTACGAGCCTGACCACAGTTTGGCGGCCCGGTAGTAGTGGGCGGCCAGTTCGGGGGACTCCTGCCGCATTCGACGGGAGGAGACGCCTTTGAGGCTGTTGACCAGCTTGGACAAGGCGATCTTGGGCGGGAGGTTCACCAGCGGGTGCACGTGATGGGCCTCGCCGTTGAACTCTCGCGGTTCGGTTTCGAAGTCGGCGCACGCCCGGGTGGTGTTCAACGACGCGATCGCGCTGCGCAATCAGGCCCACGCCGATGCTCTGCCGTTCATCTCCGATGCGGAACTGTCCCGCCGGGTGATCACGGCGGCCAAGCAGACTCCCGAGCGGGCCTGGCTGGGCGAGGTGTCGGCCGTCGTGCTGCAGCAGGCCCTGGCAGATGCCTGCGCGGCGTTCGGTAACTTCTTCGCCTCGCTCACCGGCAGGCGCAAGGGTCCGAGGCTGGGGCAGCCCCGTTTCCGCTCACGCAAGGACAGCAGGCAGGCCATCCGGTTCACCAAGAACGCCCGCTTCGCCATCACCGAGGGCGGCAAGCTTCGCCTGCCGAAGATCGGGGATGTGGCGGTGCGCTGGTCGCGCAGCCTGCCGTGCGAGCCGTCCAGCGTGACGGTGGTCAAGGACGCGGCGGGGCGGTATTTCGCCTCGTTCGTGGTCGAGGTGGCCGCCGGCCCGCTCCCGGCCACCAGCGCCGAGGCAGGGATCGATCTGGGGCTGTCGCATTTCGCGGTGCTGTCGAACGGCCGGAAGATCACCTCACCCAGGTTTCCGCGCCGGGCGGAGAAGAAACTCAAGAGGTTGCACAAAGCCCTGTCGCGGAAGGAGAAAGGGTCGAAGAACCGGGCCAGAGCCCGCATCCAGGTTGCCCGCCAGCATGCCAAGGTCGCCGACGCGCGCCGTGAGTTCCATCACCAGACCTCCACCCGCATCATCCGTGAGAACCAAACGGTGGTCGTGGAGGACCTGGCCGTGAAGGGACTGGCGCGCACCAGGCTGGCCAAGAGCGTGCATGACGCGGGCTGGTCACAGTTCACCGGCATGCTGGAGTACAAGGCGAAGCTGTATGGCCGGACCTTCGTCCGGGTCGATCGGTTCTTCCCCTCCTCCAAGCTGTGCTCGGCCTGCGGCACCATCGCCGGGGCGATGCCGCTGACGGTGCGGGAATGGACGTGCGCGTGTGGCGCTCTCCATGACCGGGACATCAACGCCGCGATCAACATCCTGACCGCCGGACGGCGGCAGGTCGCCGCTGGACGGAAACCCGCATCTGAGATGGGCGGGAAGCGGAGACCCAAAACGCCTGCGGAGGCTGGTAAGACCAGGCCGCCTGCGCGAAAGCGCGGACGGAACGGCCCGGCCGATGAAACAGGAAGCCACAGAAGTGCCGCATGACACCACCACGTGGCACAGGCTGAATCCCCGGCGTTCACGCCGAGGAGCACGTCAAAACCGGAATCCGGGCACCGGCGAACCCAGGGCTACCGCCGCCACCCTCCGCGCCGCGGACCAGAAGGTGTTCCACGATCCCGCGCACACGTCCGCAGTGATCCTGCCGGTGCGGCAAGCGGATTGTTGACCGCCTAGCACCGCACCTGGATCGAGCGGGTCTCGCCGTTGAGGCGCGCACGGCCGGCCGGCGCCGCTCGCGGCGGCCAGGGCAAGGAACGCTACCGGCGCCGCACGTGCGGAGCAGGGGCAGCCGGCTGTAGTGCAGCGGTGTGGCGGTGATGCCGGCGGCGCGGACCGGTCCTGCGGCCTGCCCGCCCCGCGAGAGCGGATCGACGATCATGGCCAGGGGCAGGACGACGGGAGCGGGCGGTAGTCTCACCGCGGCGGTGCGCCGCGCTCGGCTGAGTCCCGCCGTGCGGGATGTTCCAGCGCGCCCAAGCCGCGGCCGAGAGGTGGCGACTCCTCAACCGAGCACTTGGCTGGGCGGCTGCGGTGCCGGGCTTGGGCAGTCGGTCGCTCAGTGGGCTGCTTCGTACTGCTTCACGACGGTGGCGGCGATGCGGCCTCGCTCGCTCACCGGCAGGCCCTGGTCCTTGGCCCACCGCCTGATCTCAGTGGACTTTTCACGGCTTATGGCCCGGGCCGAGCCGACGACTGCGCGCCGGCCGCGAACGCCGCGCTCGGCGCGGACGGCGCGGGCCTTGGTGATGAAGGGGGCGAGGGCCTTCTCCAACTTCTCCCTGTTCTCGCCCGATAGGTCGATCTCGTAGGCCGTGCCGTCGAGAGCGAACGTTGTGGTTCCCTCCGCGTCGCTGCCGTCGATGTCATCGATAAAGGATTCAACGATGCGCTTCGCCATGATGATGCTCCAAATTACGTTATGGTTGCGGGAACTGTAGCGCCCTTCAGCACATTATGCATCGCCCGGAGGTTTCCCGCCCTCGAAATGAAGATCCGCGAAGTGGCCCTGGACCACGTAGTTGGCCGCCTATGTGCCGGCGGTTGTCGCGGTTCCCGAGCCGGGCATTCATCATGAGCCTCCGCCCCCATGGCCGGGCCGGGGACATCTCAATCCCATGCTCGTACGGGCCGCGTCTCCGAGACCGGCACGCGGTATGCTCTGCCCCCTCCTGAGCAGTCATGGACCATGGATAATGGCCGGCCTCGTACGGGTGCGGCGCCTGCGCCTCGATATCCGAGGTCATCGGCTCTCCGGCCACGTGAAGCGCCTCGGCCGGGGACGAAGGCGCTTGCCGCGGTTGCCCGCGTCCACGCTGATCTCCCGGTCCGACTCCCGCTCCCGGGATTGCGGTCGAGCGCGTATCCCCCCTGAGGGTCAATGGCGGCGAGATCCATGGTGTTGAAGTTGAATTCAATGCCCGCCCAGTAGTAGCAATATCGGCGAGCGCGGTCACCGCGGCCGAGACGGGCGCTCCGGCGGGAGCGGTGAAAGGGAATGTCAGCGTCCCTTGCCTGAGGCGCCATGAATCATACGCGCCCCGGCGGGCGGCGACTGGCAGGTTGCCGGGGAATGTCAGGGGAGCGTGAATGGCCGGCACCCCCGCTATGTGCCGGACGCTCCCTCGGTCAGGGCCGCCGTGAAAGCTCGCACGAGCCCTGGGCGTTGTCGGATGCGCTCCGTTGCACAGAGCAAGGGACTGCTATCGTCTGATCAGGTGAGCCGGGAAGTCTGGTCGGCATGTCGGATCGTGCTGCCCAGAGAGAGCATCCGGATGACCTGTCTGTCCCCTTTCCTCCACGACATGGCGGGGCATGCCCGCCATGGGCGGTCGTCATGAATCCCACGGAACCAGGCATCCACGAGGCGGACCCCGAGTTCGACATCCGGCTCGACAAGCATGGGAACGTCGTGCTGCTGTCGTTGACCGGGCGGCTCGAGGGAGTGGCGTGCCTGGTTCTCCAGCAGTACCTGGTCAAAGTGCTCGTGGCCAGGATTCCGCCGTTGCTCGTCGTGGACGTCGAGGGCCTTACGGCGGCCGACATGTACGGTCGCGACATCCTGCTGTCGGCCGACAGGCACGCCAAGGCGTCCGGTGGACGCCTGATCGTCACAGGCGGTGGCGTGCTGCCCGGCCAGGAGGACGGCTTACTCGAGCTGTTCCCGTCCGTTGACGACGCCCTCGCCGAGCTCACCGGTTTCCGCCCGTAGCGCCGTTGGCAGGCGGTCCGCTGGAGCGAAAGGGTGACGGCGGTCCCCGCGCCCGAGATGAGTTCGCCTATTGGTCGGGCCAGCCGAGGGGATAGCGCAGAGTCGCCGGGGGTTCTCCGCCTGCCTCGTTGAAGGCGTTCATCGCGGAGATGAGGGCCTGGCACTGCTCGGGCGTCATGCGGGAGACGATGGCGGCGATCTCCTCGCGGCGCCGCGCGGTCACCTCGTCGACGAGCCGCCGTCCCTCGGGAGTGAGGCGCATGAGGCTCTCGCGACGGTTGTGCGGGTTGACCTGGCGGACGATCAGCCCCGCGCTGACCAGGCGGTCGGCCATCCGCATCGCCGTGGAGCTGTTCACGTCGAGCAGGTCGGCCATGGTGACGAGCTTGGTCTCGCCGTGCGCGGACAGCACGACCAGCATGCGTAGCTGAGGGAGCGTCACCCGGTCCTGGGCGGCCGACAGGGAGCGGGCGGTGATGGCCACCAGCAGCCGTGACCCGGTGATGACCGCCGAGATGACCGCGCCGAGATCCTCGGCGTTCACCCGGCCCGGAGGGTGCTGTTCCATGGTGACTTTTTACACGCTGACGGCGGCCGCGATGCACGCGAAAGTCTCAGGACGTGGCGGCACGTGATAGCGCGCTGCTCCCGATGATGGCGGTCGTCATATGAGGACCAGATCGACTCGGGGCCGCTATGCGTGGAGCTCGGAATGCCGGCGGCTGTAGGCGAAGTAGACGACCAGCCCCAGCAGGAACCAGACGCCGAACCGCAGCCACGTCGTCGGGTCCAGGAACGTGATCAGCCAGAGGGAGAACAGCACCCCGATCGCCGGGACCACGGGCATCCCCGGGGTGCGGAAGGACCTGGGCAGCTCGGGGTGACGGTAGCGCAGTACGATCACCGCCACGCACACCACCACGAACGCCAGCAGGATCCCGATGTTGGTCAGCTCGGCCGCCTCCCTGATGGGCAGGAACCCGGCGATCAGCGCCGAGCCGGCGCCCACGATCCAGGTGACGCGCGAGGGCACGCGGCGTACCGGGTGCAGCTTGGCGAACCATTGGGGCAGCAGCCCGTCGCGGCTCATGGAGAACCAGACCCGGGTCACGCCGAGCATGAACGTGAACATGACGGTCAGGATGCCGATGATGGCACCCACCGCGATCAGGGTCGCCAGCCCCGACAGCCCGACGGAGGCGAAGGCCGAGGAGAAGCCGCTCTCGGGGTCGATCTCCCGGTAGCTCTGCATGCCGGTGAGCACGAGCGTGGCGAGCACGTACAAGATCATGGAGATGATCAGCGAGTAGACGATGGCCCTGGGCATGTGCCGCTTGGCGTCTTTCGACTCCTCGGCGGCGGTGCTCATGGCGTCGTAGCCGAAGACGGCGAAGAACACGGTGGCCGCGCCGGTGATCGCGCCGCCGACGCCGAAGGGGAAGAACGGCGTGTAGTTGGCGGTGTTCACGTAGAAGAAGCCGACCACGATCACCAGCAGCACCACGGCGACCTTGATCGCCACCACGAACGTCTCGAACCTGGCCGCGCTCTTGATGCCGAGGTTCAGCAGGTAGGCGATCAGCAGGCACAGGAGCACCGCGAACAGGTCGACGACGCGCCCCTCGCCGGTGCCGGGCGCGCCGAGCATCCAGGCGGGCAGCTGGACGCCGAACTGCTGCACGAGGAAGCCGAAATAGCCGGAGATGCCGATGGCCACGACCGCGACGATGGCGGTGTACTCCAGCAGCAGGTCCCAGCCGATGAACCAGCCCACGATCTCGCCGAGGACCGCGTAGCCGTAGGTGTAGGCGGACCCGGCCTTCGGGATGAGCCCGGCGAACTCGGCGTACGAGAAGGCGGCGGCCGCGCTGGCGACCCCGGCGATGAGGAACGAGAGGAGCACGGCCGGCCCCGCCGTCTGGTTGGCGACCGCGCCGGCGAGCGCGAAGATGCCCGCGCCGATGATGCCGCCGACGCCGATGGCGGTGAGCTGCCACAGGCCGAGCGTGCGGGTCAGCTCCCCTTCGTGCTCGGCGGCGATCTGCTCCACGGGTTTGCGTCTGAACACGCTCTGCGAGGACACCATGACACCCCTCCTCCCGCGTGTCCTGCCCCTGGGGCGGGTTCCTACGCTCGCCCCGTCGCCGCGGAGGCCGGGGCTGAGCTGCGCCTTCTCATCGTCGTCTCATTTCCCGCGCCGCACAGTTGAGCCGATCCGCCGAATCGGGATCACCCCGCGTGGCGAGCGCGACGTGAAGGAGGACGACCATGGTGCAACAGCAGGTCCGCCCGGCCGGCGAGGGCAGGCTCCGGCGCGAGGTCGGCCTGGTCCCGCTGATGTTCTTCTCCCTCGGGTCGATCATCGGCTCCGGCTGGCTGTTCGGCGCACTCTACGCCGCGCAGGGCGCCGGCCCCGCGGCGGTGATCTCCTGGCTCGTGGCGGGTGTCGGGATCGTCCTGCTGGCCCTCATTCACGCCGAGCTCGGCGGCGCCTACCCCACGGCGGGAGGCACGGCGCGCTTCTCGCACTTCGCCTTCGGCGGCCTGGGCGGGTACACGGTCGGCTGGGTGAGCTGGATCTACTCGGTCGCGCTCGCGCCGATCGAGGTGGAGGCGGCCCTGCAGTACGCCGCCAACTACCTGCCCTGGCTCATGCGCACCTCCGGCGACACCGCGGTGCTGAGCCCCGGAGGGTACGCCGTGGCGACCGTGCTGATGCTGGCCTTCTCGGTGATCAACGTCAAGGGGGTGCGGTTGTTCGCCGAGACCAACACCTGGACGGTGTGGTGGAAGACCGCGGTGCCGATCCTGACGATCATCGTGCTGCTCCTCCTGGCGTTCCGGGCGGGCAACTTCACCGCCGGCGGCGGCTTCGCCCCCGAAGGGCTCAAGGGGATCCTGTCCGTGACGGCCTCCAGCGGCGTGGTCTTCGCGCTGCTGGGCTTCGAGTCGGCCATCCAGATGGCGGGAGAGAGCCGCAACCCCCGGCGCGACGTGCCGTTCGCGGTCATCGGGTCCATCCTCATCGGCGTCGCCGTCTACGTGCTGCTCCAGGTCACGTTCCTGGGCGCGCTGAGCCCCGCCGACCTGAGCCACGGCTGGGCCCACCTGAGCTTCGCCGGGGCCTTCGGCCCGTTCGCCGGCCTCGCCTCCGCGCTCGGGCTGGGCTGGCTGGCCTTCGTGCTGTACGTCGACGCGGTCGTCTCGCCGGCCGGCACCGGCCTGATCTACACCGGCGTCCAGTCGCGCCTGCTGTACGCCATGGGCCGGGACCGCTTCATCCCCCGCTCGTTCGGTGGCCTGAACAACCGCGGGATCCCGCTGGTGAGCATCGTCTGCGGTTTCGTCATCGGCATGGTGATCTTCCTGCCCTTTCCCAGCTGGAAGCAGCTCGTCGGCTTCGTGACCTCGGCGGCGGTGCTGATGTACGCGCCGGCGCCGATCGCGCTGGTCGCGTTGCGGCGCACCGACCCCGACCGGCCGCGGCCATTCCGCCTCCCGGCGGCGGGCGTGCTGGCGCCGCTCGGCTTCGTCATGGCCAGCCTGCTCATCTTCTGGGCCGGATGGACGACCGTGTGGCACCTGATGGCCGCCGTGGCCATCGGCGCCGTGGTGTTCGGGATCTCGCAGGCCGTCCTGCCGGCGGCGGACCGGCCGTGGCTCGACTGGCGCTGGTCGCTGTGGTTGTGGCCGTACTTCGCGGGCATGGCGGTGCTGTCGTACCTCGGGTCGTTCGACGGCCGCGGCGTCCTGCCGTTCGGCTGGGACATGCTCGCGGTGACCGTCTTCGCGCTGGCGATCTACGCCTTCGCCCTGACCCGGCCGCTGCCGCGGCGGATCGTCCAGCAGTACGTGGAGTCGGCCGGGCAAGAAGCGGAGGCTGCCTGATGGGAGCGCACGACGCGGCGGCGGTGGAGCTCGACGGGCTCCGGTACGCCTTCGGGAACAAGGCGGCGGTCGACGGCATCGACCTGCGGGTCGCACCGGGAGAGGTGTTCGGCCTGCTCGGCCCCAACGGAGCGGGGAAGACCACGACGATCCGGATGATCGTCACCCTGCTGCCCTGCCCGCCCGGCAGCGTGCGCGTCTTCGGCCTGGACCCGGCCAAGGATCGCATGGCCGTACGGCGGGCCGTCGGGTACGTGCCGCAGCAACTGTCGGCCGACGGCGCGCTCACGGGCCGGCAGAACATCGCCCTGTTCACCCGCCTGTTCGGGGTGCCCAGGCGCGAGCGCGCCGCCCGGGTCGAGCAGGCGCTGGAGGCGATGGGGCTGCTCGAGGCGGCCGACCGGCTGGCCGGGACGTACTCGGGCGGCATGATGCGGCGTCTGGAGCTGGCCCAGGCCCTGGTCAACGAGCCGCGGCTGCTGGTCCTCGACGAGCCGACGATCGGGCTCGACCCGGTGGCCCGCGCGACCGTCTGGGAGCGGGTCATCGCGCTGCGGGCCGAGACGGGCATGACCGTGCTCGTCACGACGCACTACATGGACGAGGCCGAGCAGCACTGCGACCGGGTCGCGCTCATGCATCTCGGCCGGATCCGCGCGCTCGGCGGCACCGGCGAGCTCAAGGCCGGGCTGGGGCCCGAGGCGTCGCTGGAGGACGTCTTCCGCGCCTACACAGGCGACACCATCGACGAGCCGGGAGGCACCCGTGACATCCGAAGCACCCGCCGCACGGCTATCAGGCTCGGCTGAGCTGTCTCCGTTGCGGACGCTGGCCGGCCCGGTGTGGGCGCTGTGCCTGGTGGAGCTGCAGAAGCTGCGGCACGACCGCACGGAGCTGGTCACCAGGGCGATCCAGCCGGCCCTGTGGCTGCTGGTGTTCGGCGAGACCTTCACCCGCATCCACGTGATCCCGACCGGCAACCTGCCCTACCTCGACTACCTGGCCCCCGGCATCCTCGCCCAGTCCGCGCTGTTCATCGCCATCTTCTACGGCATCCAGATCATCTGGGAGCGGGACGCCGGGGTGCTGACCAAACTGCTCGTCACCCCGATTCCGCGCGCGGCGCTGGTGACCGGCAAGGCTTTCGCCGCGGGGGTGCGCGCGGTGGTCCAGGCGATCGTCATGATGATCCTGGCCGCCGTGCTGGGCGTCGCACTCACCGCGAACCCGCTCCGCATCATCGCCGCCCTCCTGGTGCTGGTGCTCGGCGCTGGCTTCTTCGCGTGCCTGTCGATCGTGATCGCCGGCCTGGCCCTGAGCCGCGAACGCGTCATGGGCATCGGCCAGGCGATCACGATGCCGCTCTTCTTCGGCTCGAACGCGCTCTACCCCGTCGATCTGATGCCGTCCTGGCTCCAGGCGATCAACCGGGTGAACCCGCTCGGCTACCAGGTGGACGCCCTGCGCGGGCTCCTCCTCGGCACACCCAGCCACCTGGGCCTGGACGTGACCGTGCTGGCCGTCGCGCTGGCGGTGGGCGTCGCGGCGGCCTCGGCCCTGCTGGGCCGGCTGAGCCGCTGACGCGGCCGCCGGCTTCCGCAGCGCCGGCGCACCTGTCAGACGCTGAACTCCACCCCCTGGGCGAGCGGCAGCCGGCCGGAGTAGTTGATCGTGTTCGTCGCCCGGCGCATGTAGCCGCGCCAGGCGTCCGAGCCCGACTCGCGGCCGCCGCCGGTCTCCTTCTCGCCGCCGAACGCGCCGCCGATCTCGGCCCCGGAGGTGCCGATGTTGACGTTGACGATCCCGCAGTCGGAGCCCTCGGGCGACATGAACAGCTCCGCCTCGGCCTGGTCACGGGTGAAGATGCTGGACGACAGGCCCTGCGGCACCGCGTTGTTGAGCGCGATGGCCTCCTCCAGGGTCTCGTACGGCAGGACGTACAGGATGGGGGCGAACGTCTCCTCGGTCACGATCGGGGTCTGCTCGCTCATCCGCACCAGCGCCGGCTCGGCGTAGAAGGCGTCGGGCGCCTGGTCGGCGAACCGGCGTCCGCCGCCGGCCACCAGCGTGCCGCCCTGCTCCACGGCGGCCTCCAGCGCGGCGCGCATGGCCGCGTGCGCCCGCCCGTTGACGAGCGGCCCGACCAGGGTGCCCGGCGCCATCGGGTCGCCGATCGGCAGCCGCCCGTAGACGCCGGCGAGGCGCTCGACGAGCGCGTCCGCGACGTCGGTGTGGGCGATGACGCGGCGCATGGTGGTGCACCGCTGGCCCGCCGTCCCGGCGGCGGAGAACACGATGCCGCGCGTGGCCAGGTCCAGGTCCGCCGACGGGCACACCACGGCCGCGTTGTTCCCGCCGAGCTCCAGCAGCGACCGCCCGAACCTGGCGGCGACCCGCGGCCCCACCGCGCGGCCCATGCGGGTCGAGCCGGTGGCACTGACCAGGGCGATGCCCGGGTGGTCCACGAGCGCCTCGCCCACGTCGGGGCCGCCGATCAGGACCTGGCTCAGGTACGCGGGCGCGCCCTGCTCGGCCGCGGCCCGCTCCAGCAGGGCCGCGCAGGCCAGGGCGGTCAGCGGTGCCAGCTCCGACGGCTTCCAGACGACCGGGTCGCCGCACACCAGGGCGATCGCCGTGTTCCACGACCAGACCGCGGCCGGGAAGTTGAAGGCGCTGATCACGCCGACGACGCCCAGCGGATGCCAGGTCTCCATGAGCCGGTGGCCGGGCCGCTCGGAGCTGATCGTGCGCCCGTACAACTGGCGGGACAGGCCCACCGCGAAGTCGCAGATGTCGATCATCTCCTGGACCTCGCCGAGCGCCTCGGAGGTGATCTTCCCGACCTCCAGGCTGATCAGCGTGGCGAGGTCCGCCTTGTGCTCGGACAGCAGCTCGCCGAGCCGCTTCACCAGCGCGCCCCGCGCGGGCGCGGGCACCGTCCGCCAGGCCAGGAACGCCTCCCGCGCCCGCACGACGGCGTCATCGACGGCGCCCGCGGCCACCCACTCCACGGTGGCCAGCCGCCTGCCGTTGATCGGTGAGGTGGTCGCGACGTCGCCGTCCGGCGCGTCCGCACCGCAGCGCTTGGCGGTCTCGCGCGCCATCGCGGCCAGCTCGTCGGCGCCGGGCAGCGTGGTCACCATCAGGTTCTCCTTTATCAGACGATGCGTCAGACGATGTTGAGCTCTGGCCTGGACCCGGCCAGGGCGAAGCGGCCCGCGTCGAAGCCGGAGACGTCCACGAACGGCGCCCGGCCCAGGTAGAGGTCGCGGACCACCTCCCCGACGGCCGGGCACATCAGGAAGCCGTGGCCGGAGAACCCGGTGGCGTAGATGAACCGGTCGACGTCAGGGGCGGTGCCGATGAGCGCGTTGTGGTCCGGCGTCACCTCGTACAGCCCGGCCCAGCCGGTGGCGATGCCGGTCTCCATCAGCGCCGGGGCGCGGCGGGCCATGGCCTCGCCCAGCCGCGGCAGCCAGGCGTCGGACCGGTCGAGCTTGAATCCCGGGGTCTCGTCGGGGTCGGACATGCCGAGGAGCAGCCCCGGACCCTCGCGGTGGAAGTAGAACGTGGTGCCGAAGTCGATGGTGAACGCGGTCGGCGGCACGCCGGGGATCGGCTCGGTGACCAGGATCTGCCTGCGCAGCGGCGTCACCGGCAGGTCCACGCCTGCCCACGCGCCGATCGGCCGCGACCAGGCGCCGGCCACGCAGATCACGGCGCCGGTCTCGATGCGGCCGCCCTCGGTCTCGACGGCGACGATGCGGCCGTCCACCGTTTCGATGCCGGTCGCGGCGCAGTTGGGCAGCAGCCGCGCGCCCAGCCGCCGGGCCGCGCCGGCGTAGCCCAGCACCACGGACTCGGGCGTGCAGTGGCCGTCGGTGGAGGAGTAGGCGGCGGCGAGCAGCCCGTCGGGGTCGATCAGCGGCGACAGCTCCATGGCCTCCCGCACCGAGATCATCCGGCTGGGCACACCCAGGTCGTTCTGGACGGCGACGTTCCGCTCGAACTCGGCGACCGACTCGGGCGAGTCCAGCAGGAACAGGTAGCCCGGCTTGTGCAGGTCGATCTCCTGGCCGAAGCGTTCGGCGAAGGTCTCGAACGTCTCCAGACTGCGTACGGCGAGCTCGATGTTGACCCGGTCGGAGAACTGCGCGCGCACGCCCCCGGCCGCCTTCGAGGTCGAGCCGGAGCCCAGCGGCCCCTTGTCGATCAGGACCACGTCGCTCACCCCGGCCGCGGCCAGCGCGTACGCCGAGCTGACGCCCATGGCGCCGCCACCGATGATGACCACCGAGGCATGTGAGGGCAGCACCCGTCCCATTGATCGATTCCTTTCACCAGGCACCGCATCCAGCATCGCGGATCGGACAGATCCGGAGGAAGCGGTCAAGCCCTGTGGTTTGTCGGCATGGCTCAAGAACTTCTTACGCTGGGGAGGCCGTCGCTCAGCAGGGCCGCGGCCTGCCGCAGGGCCCACACCGCGCCGGTCACCACCGGGTTCGCGCTCGCCGTCCGGTGCACGGCGGTGATCCGCCTGCGGGCGTGCACATCGTCCTGCCTGGCCGCGACCACGCCCTCGCCGGGCTGGTGCGCGAGCGCCGGGACGAGCGCGACGCCGAGGCCGGAGCGGACGAACCCGCTGATGACGGCGTAGTCGTTGCTGCGGTAGTCGACCTGCGGCTCGTAGCCCGCCAGCGCGCACAACCGGCGCAGGCAGGACGCCCCGGCGGTGCCCTCCCGGGTGGACACCCACGTCTCGTGCTTGAGGTCGTCGAGCGCGACCCGCTCGGCGGCGGCCACCGAATGCCGCTCGGGCAACAGGAGCAGCAGCTCCTCCTCCAGCAGGCCGATCTCCTGCAGCTCCCGCGGCCAGGCCCGGGGCGCCAGGTCGTAGCGGTAGACCAGGGCCAGGTCGAGCTCTCCCGCGCGGACCAGGGGGATCAGCTCGTCGGGCTCGCCCTCGTCGAGCAGGGTCTCCACCGCCGGGTGCGTCTGGGCGTACGAGGCCAGCGCGAGCGGCAGCAGCCGCTGGCTCGCGGTGGGGAAGCTGCCCAGCCTGAGCCGGCCGATGGTGCCCTCGGACATGCCGCGGACCTCCTCTTCCAGCGCGTCCAGCGCGGCCAGCACGTCGTAGGCCCGCAGCACGAGGTAGCGGGCGGTCGGCGTCGGCGTGATGGTCTGGGCCCCGCGCTCGAACAGCGGCATCCTGACCGCCCGCTCCAGCGCCGCGATCTGCTGCGAGACCGCGGATCCCGTGTAGCCGAGCCGCCTGGCGGCGGCGGCGAACGAGCCCGCGTTCAGCACGGCGGTCAGCGTCCGCAGGTGTAGCGGATTGAGCATGAGCAGACCCTATGGCAGGCGGTCGGCGAGCAACTGCGCCAGATGGATGCCCTGGCGGGACGACAGGCCGGCGATCTGCGTGCGGCAGGAGAAGCCGTCGGCCAGAACCGCCGTCTCCGGCCCGGCCTGCCGGAGCGCGGGCAGCAACTGCTGCTCGGCCACCGCCACGGACACCTCGTAGTGTCCCTTCTCCACGCCGAAGTTGCCGGCCAGCCCGCAACAGCCGCCGAGCCGCCGCACGTCCGCGCCGGCCTCGCGCAGCAGCCCGGCGTCCTGGTCCCAGCCCATGACGGCGTGGTGGTGACAGTGCGGCTGGGCCACCACCGGCGCCCCGCCCAGCTCGGGCGGCCGCCAGCCCGGGGTGCCGGACAACAGCTCGGCCAGCGTACGGGTCATCCGTGCCACCGGCCCGGCCACCGCCTCGCCGAGCAGTTCCAGCGCGTCCGAGCGCAGGACCGCCGTGCACGACGGCTCCATGCCCACGATGGGCACGCCCTCCGCGGCGGCCTCGGCCAGGCCGGCGACCGTACGGCGGAGGATCCTCCTGGCCGCGTCGAGCTGGCCGGTGGAGATCCAGGTGAGGGCGCAGCACTGGCGGCGCTCGCTGATCCGGGGCCGGTAGCCCGCGGCCTCCAGCACCGCCACGGTGGCGCGGCCGACCTCCGGCGCGAAGTGGTCGGTGAAGGTGTCGACGAACACCATCACCGGCCTGCCCTCTGTCGGGCGCCGGGTCTGCCGGAACCAGGCCCGGAACGTCCGCGGCGCGAACGCGGGGAGCTCGCGCCGCCGGTCCACTCCCGCGAGCGCCGGCAGCCCCGGCACCCGCAGCAGCGCGTTCACCGCGCGCGGCATCCGGCCCGCCGCCCTCGACCAGAGCGGCAGCCGCCCCAGGGTGTAGTGCGTGAGCGGGCGGAGCCGCCCTCGGTAGCTCTGGTGGAGCACCTCGGACTTGTACGCGGCCATGTCGATCCCGGTCGGGCAGTCCGAGGCGCAGCCTTTGCAGGACAGGCACAGGTCGAGGGCCTCGTGGACCTCGGGCGAGCGCCAGCCGCCGGCGACGGCGGAGCCGTTGACCATCTCCTGCAGCACCCGGGCGCGGCCGCGGGTGGAGTCCTTCTCCTCCTTGGTGGCCAGGTAGGACGGGCACATCACGCCGCCGGTCGCGGTGTTGTCGGCGCGGCACTTGCCCACGCCGGTGCAGCGGTGCACCGCCTGGCTGAAGTCGCCGCCGTCGTGGCGGTAGGCCAGGGCGAGCCCTCCGCGTACCGGCTCGGCGGCCGGAATCCGCAGGCCGGCGTCGACGGGGGAGGGCCGTACGAGCACGCCGGGGTTGAGCACGTCGCCCGGGTCGAAGATCGCCTTGACCTGGGCGAACAGCTCCAGCGCCGCTTGCGAGTACATGAGCGGCAGCAGCTCGCTCCTGGCCCGGCCGTCGCCGTGCTCGCCGGACAGCGAACCGCCGTAGCCGGCGACCAGCGTGGCCGCGGCCACCAGGAAGTCCCGCAGCACCTTCCGCCCGCCCGGCCGGTCCAGTGGCACGTCGAGCCGGATGTGCAGGCAGCCGTCGCCGAAGTGCCCGTACGGCAGGCCGGTCAGACCGTGCTCGGCCATCAGCGACTCGAAGTC
The DNA here is from genome assembly GCF_052068215.1 of Nonomuraea sp. H19. Lineage (NCBI taxonomy): Bacteria > Bacillati > Actinomycetota > Actinomycetes > Streptosporangiales > Streptosporangiaceae > Nonomuraea > Nonomuraea sp. H19. Next base: position 111,220 of record NZ_JBQHCV010000018.1, read on the forward strand.
GCGCAGGTAGCGCCCCAGCATCGCGGGCGGCACGGCGGCGTCCTCCCAGCCGGCGTGCGCGGGCAGCCCCGCGGGGCTGCGGCCGGACAGTCCCGCGCCGTCCTCCCTGATGCGCCAGAGCGCCGCGGCCCGCGCCGGATCGGTGACGACGAGCGCGGCCTCGCCGCCGGCGGCCACCCGGGCGGCCCGGTCCAGCACTTCCGCCTCATCGTCGCCGGCGACCTCAGCGAACAGCCAGGCGGCACCGCGCGGCAGCTCCGGCACCACGTGCGGGCCGCGCCCGCGCCGCACCACGTCGACGATGCGCGCGTCGATGCCCTCGCAGGCGGTGGGCCGGTGCTCCAGCACGGCGGGCGCGGCGTCCCCGGCGGCCGCGATGTCGCCGTAACCGAGAACCACGAGGACCCGGTGCGCCGGGTCGGTCACCAGCTTCACCGTCGCCTCGGTCAGCACGGCGAGGGTGCCCTCGCTGCCCACCAGCAGGCGCGCGACGTCGAAGCCCCGCTCCGGCAGCAGGTGCTCCAGCGCGTATCCCGACATCTGCCGCCCGAACCGGCCGAACTCGGTCCTGATCGTGGCCAGATTCGCCATCACGAGATCACGCAGCGCGGCGGGGGCGGTCTGCGCGGGAAGGTCCAGCGCGGTGCCGTCGCCGGCCACCGCCTTGAGCCCGGCGACGTTGTCGGAGGTGCGGCCGTAGCCGAGCGTCCTGGAACCGCACGCGTTGTTCCCGATCATGCCGCCGATCGTGCACCGCGTGTGGGTGGAGGGATCGGGGCCGAACCTGAGCCCGTACGGGGCCGCCGCCCGCTGCAGGGCCGCCTGGACGACGCCGGGCTGGACCACCGCCGTACGGGTCTCGGCGTCGACGTCCAGCACCCGGCCCATATGACGGCTGAAGTCCAGCACGAGCCCGGGACCGATCGCGTTCCCGGCGACGGACGTGCCGGCACCGCGCGCGGTCAAGGGGATCTCGTGGCGCGCGCACAGCTCGATCGCGGCGGCCACGTCCTCGGCGGATCTCGGCCGGGCGACCAGCAAGGGCAGCACCCGGTAGAGCGAGGCGTCGGAGGAATGGATCGATCGCGAGGTGGAGTCGGTGAGGACGTCGGTGACTCCGCGCCGGCGGAGATCGTTCGCGAGAGCAGCGGCCCGGTCCATGCGTAGCATGTTACATGCGAGACTCACTGCCGGGTTGTAACATGCCACTCACCCGTCCAGCGGCAAGGAGAGAAGGGCACGATGGTCGACTCGACCGCACTCCGGGCGGCCTTCGCCCGGCGCCTGTCCACGATGTACGGCACGGAGGTCCCGGCGTACAACACGCTCGTCGATGTCGCGCAGGAAGTGAACGGCGAGGTGATGGAGCGGATGGGAGCCGGCGCCGAGCGGCTCGGCTCCATCGGCCGCGTCACCGCCGAGCGGCACGGCGCGATCCGCGTGGGCACCCCGGCCGAGATGGCGCAGGTCGCACGGATCTTCGGCGCGATGGGCATGTACCCCGTCGGCTACTACGACCTGCGCGAGGCGGCCAGCAGTTCCGTGCCGGTCGTCTCCACGGCGTTCCGTCCGGTGGACGAGGCCGAGCTGGCCGCCAACCCCTTCCGCGTGTTCACCTCCATGCTGGTCACGGGCGACCGCCGCTTCTTCGACGAGGATCTGGAACGGCGGCTCGGGGAGTTCCTCGGGGCCCGCAGGCTGTTCCCGCCGCGGCTGCTCGACCTGGCCGACCGCGCCGAGGCCGAGGGCGGCCTGGACGACGCGGCGGCCGAGGAGTTCCTCACCCTCGCGACGCGGGCGTTCGAGCTGTCCAGGAAGCCCGTCTCGCGCCGCTGGTACGCCGAGCTGGAGCGGGTCTCCGCGGTGGCCGCCGACATCGGCGGCGTGGCCGGCACCCATGTCAACCACCTGACCCCGCGCGTGCTCGACATCGACGCCCTCTACGCCCGCATGAGCGAGCGCGGCATCACCATGATCGACGCCATCCAGGGGCCACCCCGCTGGGACGGCCCCGATCTGCTGCTGCGGCAGACCTCCTTCCGCGCGCTGGCCGAGCCGCGGCTGTTCCAGGAGGACGACGGCAGCGTCGTACGGGACGACCTGCGGGTGCGGTTCGGAGAGGTGGAGGCGCGCGGGATCGCGGTGACGCCCGCCGGACGCGCGCTCTACGACGACCTGTCGGCGGAGCTGGACGAGGCGCTTGCCGGGCAGCGCGTCACCGCCGGCGAGCGCAACGCCGTCGCGGCGAAGCTCTGGGAGGGCCGGGTGCCCCACGCCGAGGCCGAGCTGGTCACGGGCGACCTCGCCTATTTCACCTTCCACGTTCTCGACGCCCGCCCCGGAGGCGCACCCCCGGCCGACCTCGCCACCCTCCTGTCCGAGGGCTGGGTGAGCGCCCGCCCCATCGTGTACGAGGACTTCCTGCCGCGCTCGGCCGCCGGGATCTTCCAGTCCAACCTGACCTCCGACGGCGCCAAGGACGTGACCAGGGCCGGTGCGGACTTCGGCGCCGAGGCGCTGGCCGCGGTGCTCGGGCGGCCGCTGCACGACCCCTACGAGCTGTACGCGTCGGCCCGGGCGGCCTCGCTGGCGCGCGTGCGCGCGGAGCTCGCCCTGGACCGGGAGATCATCCTGCCCGCGGCCGCCGCCTCCCGCTGACCTCGGATCACTGCTCGTCGACGATGGCCGCCCACAACGCGTCCACGTCGACCGGCTCTCCCTGAGCTCTGGCCGCCTGTCCGGTCAGGATCAGACCGGTGTTGGTCAGGTGGGTCCGCATCGCGCGCACCGCGCCCTCGGTGTCCGCCGCCGCGACGGCCGCCACGATGGGCTCGTGCTCCTCGTGCACCTGCCGCAGCGTGCGGGACCGGTCGTCGGTGGAGGTGCCGAGGATGCGCATGGTGTCCCGCAAACCGCCGACGACCGCGCGGGCCCTGCCGTTGCCCGCCGCGACCAGGATGTGGTCGTGCAGCGCCTGGTCCAGGTGGAAGAACAGCATCTCGTCCGCGGCGCCGACCGCCGCCGCCATCTCCTCCATCGTCGCCCGCAGGGTCTCGCCGAGGCCGGCGGCATCGCCCTTGGCAGCCCGCCGGACCGCGGGCAGCTCCAGCGCCAGCCGTACCCCGAAGATCTCGACGATCTCCCGGGGATGCGGCAGCACGATCCGGAACCCCCGATTGCGCTCGACCTGCACCAGCCCCGCCTCCGCCAGCCGCAGCATCGCCTCGCGCACCGGGCTCCTGGAGACGTTGAGCTGCTCGGCGACCTGGTAGACGGAGTAGAGCCGGCCGGGGACCATCGCGCCCGTGTGCACCGCTCGGCGCACCTCGGAGATCACCTGCTCGGCCAGCGACCGCCCCGCCTGCGGCAACGGCTGCAGCTTCAGCTCGGTGTGTTCGCGGGTGGGCGGCATGGTGGCATGTTACCCGCACGGAACGAGCCGTGATCATCGCAGGCGGGCAACCGTGCGGGCGGCGCCGGGAGATCATAGGGTGGTGGCGGGAGGCGTACATGATCGACGACGAGGTGGCGGCGCGGCTGCGGGAGATCTGCCTTTCCCTGCCCGAGACGGTCGAGAAGCCGTTCGGCGGCCATACCGCGCCCTCGTTCCGGATCCGGGACAAACTGTTCCTGATGACCGGCGAAGACGGTCGGACGATGATGTTCAAGGCCGGGCCGGGCGTGCAGGAGGCCCTGGTGGCGTCCGATCCGGAGCGCTTCTTCGTGCCCGCGTACGTGGGCGGCAAGGGCTGGGTCGGCGCCCGCCTCCACGTCGAGCAGGACTGGGACGAGATCGACGAGCTGATCAGGGACAGCTACCGGCTGATCGCGCCCAAGCGGCTGGTCGCGCTCATGGATCGAGAGCCGTGACAGCCCGCGGTTGACGTCGGCCCCGCCCGTCCCCGGACGACCCGCGCGAGGCGCGTACCGACCACAGCACCGCTGACACGCACACCACGCCCAGCACCCCGCCCCCCGCGATGACCTGGTGCACGGGGACGAATTCGGCGACCGCGCCGGCGAGCGTCATGCCCAGTCCCTGGGCCGTCATCAGGCCGGCGGTCATCAGCGTCATCGCCCGGCCGCGCAGCTCTTCCGGTACGGCGGCGACGAACCACTGGTCCAGGCCAAGGGTGTACGCAATGCCGCAGCCCGTCAGGATCTGGCAGACCAGTGCCCAGCCGAGCGAAGGTTCGAAGGCGTAGCCGACAGCCGGCAGCATGGCCAGGACGGCGACCGGCATCGTCAACCGTGCCCGGCCGCGCGGGCCGAGCAGCGAGCCCACCAGGGTTTCGCTGAGGATCGCGCCGATCGGCATCCCGCACATGAGCAGCCCGAGCGCCGCCGGGGCGAGAGCCAGGGCGCCGGCGTACGAGGTCAGGAGCGCCTCGGACACGACCACGAACATCGGCGGCACCCAGCACAGCAGGAGCAGCGACCGGATCCGCCGGTCGGCCAGGAGCCGCCGCATTCCCGAGAGCGAGTCGCTGACCAGCGCGCCACCGTCCGTCGCGGCCCGCGCCGGCCGGCGGCGGGTCCCGAAGCGAAGCAGCAGCGCGGAGGCGAGAAAGGTCGCCACCGCCGACATGAGCACGGCATGCGGCGACACGACGGTCAGCAGCAGCCCGCCCACGCCGAAACCCGCGAGCTGCCCGCTCTGACCGACGATCCGGATGACCGAGCGGCCCAGGACGAACAGACCGCCCTCGCCGAGAATGTCGCTGAGCGTCGAGGCGCGCGTGCCCTGGAAGACGGGCGCGACGGCGGCGCTCACACAACGCAGGGCGAGCAGCACGGCGACGGGCATGCCCGGCAGCACCATCAGGGCCGCGCAGGCCGCGCACAGCAGGTCGCACACGACCAGCACCCGGCGGGCCGGGAAACGGTCGGCCACGGAGGACAGCAGGGTGCCGCCGAGAACGTAGGGGAGCAGGCCGAAGGCGAAGGTCAGCGCGCTGAGCAGTGGCGAGCCGGTCAGCCGGTAGACCAGGACGGACAGGGCGACCTCGGAGACGACGACTCCGAGAGTCGACAGCGCGTGCGCGGCGAAGACGGCGCGGAACTCGCGCACCGCGAAGACGGCCAGGTATCCGGTGCCGCGCCCACCGGCCGGCACCGTGTCCAGGGATGACATGGAGGCAGCCTGCAGGGGAGGCCCCGCCGCCTTCTAATCTTTCGGTTGCAGCCGAATCATTGGGGGGACCATGCCGGTGCAGCTGAGGTTCGGCAGCGACGATCTGTTGCGCTGCCGGTTCGCGATCTCGCCGCTGTGTGAGACCCATGAGGCCGTACGCACGCTGCGACGCACGGGACGGCACGGTTACCACCGGCCATGGCTGCGACGGATGCGGGCGGCCGTGGCCGGGCTTGATCTGTCCGAGCTGTGGTTGTTCATGCCGCCCGGCGGCTACATCCCGGATTTCCTCGGGCCGCCGCCGGACGCCCCCTTCGCCTCGCCGTCCTCCTTCGAGACGGAACTGGCGCGATTGCGGGCCACCGACCCGGCCCTGGCACGCCACGAAATGGTCAGTTCCCTGACCTGCACGCCGGGAGCCGCGCAGTCCCCGCTGGGCCGCAGAATGCTCGATGACCCCGCGTGGGCCGTCCAGCGGCTCGCCGACCTCACCGAACAGGTCTGGAACGTCCTCATCGCCGAGGACTGGCCACGGCTGTGCGCCCTGCTGGAGGCCGACGTCGCCTACCGGTCACGGACACTGGTCGAAGGCGGCTTGGAGGGCCTCTTCGCCGACCTGCATTCCGGGGTGAGATGGACCGCGGGCACACTGACGCTGAACACTCCTCCCGCGGTCCTCAACGCGCGCGACCTCGGCGGCCGCGGCGTGCTGCTGATGCCGAGCATCTTCGTCTGGCCCGACGTGGTGAGCGGCTTCGCCCCGCCCTGGCAGCCCACGGTGATCTATCCAGCGCGTGGCATGGGCGGACTGTGGCCCGACGAGGCCGCCGCCGCGGCACAGGACGCCCTCGTACGGCTGCTTGGCGCGAACCGCGCGGCGATCTTACGCGGGCTCTGCGAACCGGCGACCACGACGGTCCTCGCACACCGGTACGGTCTCGCGCCGTCGTCCGTCTCGGCACACCTGTCCGTGCTGCGCGACGCGGGGCTGCTGAAGTCGCGCCGCCAGGGACACCGGGTGTTCTACGAACGGACGCCGCTGGGCGAGGCGCTGGCAGACGAGGCCTGAGCCGGGGTCACGACCTCGCGGCACCGAGGATCAGGCGTTTGCCGAGGCGCTGGGCCGGGGCCTCGATCAGGTGGTAGGTCAAGAGGCTGAGCGGAATCAGGGTGAGGAAGTACAGCGGCAAGCCCGGGATCACGTACAGCAAGATCGGGTGCAGGAGGTAGAGGGAAAAGCTGATCATGCCGAGGTACGGCAGCCAGCGCGGGAACGCCCGCCCGCGCAGCGCGAATCCCAGCGCGAAGACGCCGAACGCCAGCACGATCGCCGGCGCCCAGGCAGGGTCGTCCTTGGCGGGGATCCCGCACCCCAGCACCGCCGTCACCGCCACCGCGGCGGTACGCCAGGAGATCGCTCCCTGTTCGGCGCGGTACACCGCCGTTCCCGCGAACATCGTCGCCAGGATGATCACACCCTGCCAGGTGCCGCCCCGGCTGCCCAGGACCACCAGCGCCAGGCCGAGGAGACCGCCCGCGGCCGCGGCCGCCGTACGCGTCCTGCCGTGCCCGAGCACGGTGACCGCGATGGCCGCGACCACCGCCAGGCCGAGCGCCGCGGCGGTCAGGTCGGCGCGGCCGTTGATGGCCGTCCGTGGCAGCAGCAGGCCCAGGGGCACGGCCAGTAACGCCAGGACGGTGGCGATCCCTGCCGATCTGTGTGCCTGCCGTAGCGTGAACAGCGCGACGCTCATCAGGTAGAACGCCATCTCGTACGAGAGCGTCCACGTCACGCTGATGACGGCGGGCAGATTGAGCAGTTCCTGCAGCATCGTCAGGTTGCCGAGCACGACCAGGGGCAGAGGGCGCTCGCTGAGCCTCGGTTCGAGGGGGAGCACGCCTGCGTAGGCGAGGAAGAGCGCCAGGCAGCAGGCGGCGAGCAGCAGCGGGAGCAGGCGGAAGGCCCGGCCGGTCCAGAAGGCGCGCAGGTCGCCGCGCCGTTCCAGGGAGGCGGGGATGATGTACCCGCTGACCAGGAAGAACACGAACACGCCTAACGTGCCGAGATCGACCCGGCGGTCCACTTCCGCCCAGATCACCGGGATGAAGGTCCAGCCGGCGTGGTGCATGGTGACGGCCAGCGCTGCCGGTCCCCGCAGGGCGTCCAGCCAGGCCAGCCGGGCGGGGGCCGCGAACATCTGTCGGATTCTAGGCCATAAGGGACTTTGCGTGACCGTGAGGAACCGCGGCTATCGCTCCGTACCCGCGCTATGCGGGTCCTTCAGGGCTTCTCGCAGGTGAGGCGCGGCTCAGGGTCGTAGACGGTGTGGAAGCGCTGCTTGCGCACGACCTTGCCGTTCTGCTTGAAGATGCGCCACACGTCGATGGTGAAGCCTTCCGCGCCTTCCATGGGGATGCACTCAGGGTCCGAGTCCGTGAGGTTGGTGATCGGCTTGACGTTGTAGCGCGCCGAGCTCTGCGATTCGACGTCGTAGCGTTCGGTGCTCCAGAAGTCCACGGTGATGGAGGTGCTGGTGTACGACGCCTTGATGAGCACCCCGTAGCGCGAGTCGTTGCGCCAGCGGAAGTCCGGCTGGGGGTAGGAGACGGTGGACTCGCGCCCGGCGGGGTAGCGGGTGATGTAGTACTGGTGAGCCCTGTGCTGGACGTCCTGGAAACCGCCGAAGAAGACGGCGTTGAACATGGTGGTGGCGAACTGGGAGACGCCGCCGCCGACGTCGTTGACGAAGCGGTTGTTGAGGATCATCGGCGCCTCGACGAAGCCGCGCGCCTTGTCCCGCTTTCCGACCACGCCGTTGAGCGAGAACGTCTCCCCGGGCTGCACGACGTAGCCATCGACGATGTCGGCGATGCGGTGGATGTTGGTGACGCGCGGGGCGCAGCACGGGTGCCTGGTGGTGTAGGAGCTGACCTTCTCCTTGACGCCCAGCTTCTTCGCCTCGGCCGTGGTCACGCGGGGCTGCCGCTCCGTGGCGGGCAGTTCGACGCGGCGGCGGCCCGCCGCCACCGCCTCGGAGATCGCCGGACCGAGCGCCTTGACGTCGACGCCACGGCCTGTCCGGGAGGGGATGACCTGCGGCTTGCCGTTGACGATCTTGAAGGACGCGTCCTTCGGCGCGGTCGACACCAGCGTCTTGGCCACCTCCGGAGCGATCCCGGAGGCGTTGTAGGACGCACGCAGACCGCCCTTACCGTCGGAGACGAAGCGCAGGCCGGCGGCCAGCCGCTCCTGGGACACCGTGGCCTGCTTGCCGCCGCTGACGAGCGTGAGAGGAGCGGCGACCGCCGTGCGCGCGGTGGTCGTGGCGACCTTCCGGACGGCCGCGGCGGTAAGCGCGGGAGAGGTCACCTGAACGCCCAGCTCGACGGAGGTGCGCCCGGCCTCGAAGGCGGCCCGCACGGCTTGTGCCGCGCCGCCGGTGTCGAGGGTGCGGCCGGGCTTCGGAAGCACGGCCTTCGGCTCCAGGCCCTGGTAACGGATGCCGCCCTCCACAGGCTTGGTGCGCACGCTCTTGGCCAGGCCGGCGAGTCCGGCGGTGAGCCGCTGCTCGTTCATGGTGACCTTGGGCGGGATCTGCCGGCTGCCGAACAGCGAGCGGGCGATGCCCGTCGGGGTGGTGGCGCCGGCCATCGCGGCCTCGACCGTCGCCCGCGCGTCGAAGCCGAGCCCGAGGGCCGCGGGCGTGACCTGCTTCCGCTTGCCGGCTGCGATCAACGTCAGCGGCTGCGCCAACCGCCTGCTCAGCTCCTTTTCGAGCCGGGAGCGAGCGGCCTCGGGCGGCAGTCCGCCGATGTCCACGCCGTCCACCCGCGTGCCCGGCGGAACCTTCCCGGCGAGCGCGATCGCGGGCACGGCGTAGGCGAGCAGCGCCACCAGGACGACACCGGCCAGGATGAGCGTGCGCCGGGAGCGCAGGACGCTCGTGGCGCCGCGGCGCGGAGGGCGACGGTCAGGCCGGCGAGCGGGACGGTCCGGCTCGGCGGCGCTCGCAGCCAGGTCGATGACTTCCTCCTAGGCGCCAGATGTCCAGGTCATGCCCTCCGTCGAGGCTTGACTTTACCGTCCGGCGTCTGGCTGTCACAGGCGTAACGCTCTTTTCCGCGCGCTGCGAAATCGACGTGCCGGGCGTCATCGACGCCCAGCGTCGTGACTAGCCGAGCAGGGAGCGGACGTACTCGCCGATCGTCTGGGTCGGGCGGCCGATGAGCTCGCGCAGCGTGCCAGGGGTGTCGGCGAGCCAGCCGCGTGAGATGTTGACGTCCACGTCGGCCAGGACCGCCGCGTACGGAGCCGGAAGGCCGGCGCCGGCCAGGACGCCCGCGTAGTCGTCCTTCGGCAGGTTCTGGTAGCCGATCTCCTTGCCGGTGACCTCGGAGATCTCGGCGGCCAGCTCGGCGAGGGTCCAGGCGGTGTCGCCGCCCAGCTCGTAGACCTTGCCGTCGTGGCCCTCGCCGGCCAGCACGGCGGCCGCGCCGGCGGCGTAGTCCGCGCGGGAGGCCGCGGCGATCCGGCCGTCGCCGGCGGCGCCGTAGACGGCGCCGAGCTGGGGAGCCATGGCGATCGACTGCTCGTAGTTCTCGTTGTACCAGTTGTTGCGCAGGATCGTGTACGTCACGCCGGACGCCTTGATGTACTCCTCGGTCGCCTTGTGGTCGGCGGCGAGTTCGGCCTCGGTGGTGTCCGCCTTCGCCGCGCTGGTGTAGAGGAGCGTGGCTCCGGCCTCCTTGGCCGCGTCCACGATCGACGCGTGCTGCTGCACCCGGTTGGCGTCGACGCCCGAGATGAGCAGCACCTTGGTGGCGCCCTGCAGGGCGCTCTTGAGCGTCTCGGGCCGGTCGTAGTCGGCTTCGCGGACCTCGACGCCGAGGTCGGCGGCCTTTTCGGGGGTGCGCGCGGCGGCGGCGATCTGCGCGGCGGGGACCCGCTCCTTGAGCTCCTCGATCACCAGCCGGCCGAGATGTCCGCTGGCTCCGGTCACAACGATCATGATTGCTCCCACAGTACTTGGTGGTTTGTTAGTACTTTCTAATCGAAAGTGCCGTATGGGGAGTAAGCTAGCACGTATGGAGGAGTTCGAGAACCTGGTGGCCGACGTCTTCTCGCGCAAGTGCACGTCGCGCACCGTGCTGGAGACCATCACCGGTCGCTGGGCGATCCTGGCGCTCACCGCCCTGCACGAGGGGCCCTACCGCTTCAACGCGCTGCGCCGCCGCGTCGACGGGGTGAGCGAGAAGATGCTGTCCCAAACCCTCCAGGCCCTCGAACGCGACGGCATGGTGCTGCGCATGGCCGAGCACACGATCCCGCCGCGGGTCGAATACAGCCTCACCCCGCTCGGCCGCGAAGCCGCCGAGTTCCTGATCCCCCTCATCGCCTGGCTGGAAGACCGCATGCCCGAGGTCGCGGCCGCCCGCGAGGGCTATCAGGGGCGTTAACGGCTGCCCGGCCCCACTCGGCGGCTTCTTCGGCGTGGTTTTGCCGCCACCCGCCAGTTACGCCGTCACCGGCGTGGCCGTCGCGCCGCTGATGTTGCTCGTCATCTACTCCGCGACCAGGCCGGTGGTGCCCAGGCACCATCGCACCCTCTACACGCTCTGCGGGGTCGGCGGCGCGGTCCTCGAAGTGGGGGTCGTGATCCATCCGCGCAAAGGGCACGCTGGAGGCCGCCGGATATGTGAAGGTCAGCAAGACGTTCGTGGGCAAGCGGCCGCTCACCGCGCCCGGCCGGCTCGCCTTCGAGCGGCACCTGCGCGCGCTCAGAGAGATCGCCGAGGTCACGGTGACGGAGCCGCGGAACCTTTGAGGGCGGCCCCGCTTTCCGGCCGTAGCCGAAGCCCGTGCCTCGAAGCGGTCGAGGCACGGGCGGAATCGGCTGGTTAGCCGCGGTTACCGCTGAACGGGGCGACCGTGATCTTGTCGATCACCGGGGCGTACTGCGAGCGGAGGAGCACTCCGGGGAAGGTCTGCGATGCGTAGGTCGTGCCGTCGAAGTTCGGCAGTTCCGCGGCGGAGAACTTCACCGTGTTCTCTCCCTTGTTCAGTTTCACCGGGACGGTGAGCTCCCAGAAGTTGTTCGCGTGGAAGCTGTGCGGGAAAAGGACGCGCTGCGGGGCGGCGCCGTTCACCGAGATGTCGGCGTGCCTGGCGAGCGGGTCCGGGTTGTAGTGGGTTGCGGGCGACTGCTCGGGGTTGGAGTAGCGGACGCGCATGGCGTACGTGCCCGGCCCGGCCGCCTGAACCTTGAAGGTGAGCGTGTTGGCGTTCCCCGGCGCGCCGCCGACCTCGGTGACCGCGGCCTTGCCGCCGGCCAGGGAGAGCTGCGACGCCTTCGCGGTCCCGGCGAGCTCGGCGGCCTCCGCCTCGTAGGCGGTGCCCGGCAGCGCGTCGGCGTCCGGGCGCACCTCCAGCCGGTCGATGAGCGCCGTGCCGGACGTGCCGGTGACCGTGACCTTGTTGATGCCGCCGGACAGCGAAACCGTCCTGGTGGAGCCGTCGCGCCGGGCGTCCTCCATCACCTCGACGCCGTTGACCGATATCCGCGCCTGGCCGGAGCCGAGCAGCTTGAGGTCGAGGGTGGCCGCGGCGTCCCGGGCGGAGTAGACCCAGAACGTCACCGACTTCCCGCGGTCGGCCGCCACGACACCCGAGCCGCCGATGCCGGCGCCCTCGACGTCGTACGCTGCGCGGGCCCCGCTCAGGTCGGCCAGCTCGGCCTCGTAGATCGAGGTCGCCGCCGCCGGGCCGGCCAGCGACAGCCGGATCCGGTCCACGATCGCGTCGCCCTTGGTCGCCTTGGCGCCGTCGAGGCTCCGCGCGGCCAGGGAGATCACGTGCTTGCCCGCCTTGAGCTCCACGGTGGTGTCGGCGTGGTCCCACACCACCCACTTGTAGCCGAGGGGCAGGAACAGCTCCTGCTCGGCGGCGCCGTCCACGCGGACGAAGACGTTCGTGGGCCCCTGCTCGCGCACCCGGTCGAAGGTGTTGAGCGAGTTGGCGAAGACGCTCAGGTCGTAGCGGCCGTCCTGCGGGACCTCGACGGTGAAGTCGAGCACCCCGTCGGAGCCGGTCCGCAGCCCGCCGACGTTGAAGCGGCCGGAGGTGTAGAACTTCGACACGTCCGAGGGCGAGCCCTCAGGGCCGTTGCGGCTGTAGCCGCTGCCGGTGTACTTGGCGTCCTCGGCCTCGTACGACTGCTCCCACAGCTTGGGCGCGGTCGCCGTCACCGTGCCCGTGCCCTCGGGGCTGAGCACGATCTCGTACGCGGACGACTCCTTGAGCCGCGGCAGGTCGCCGCTGCCGAAGTCGAACGCCACGGTGCCGTCCTCGACCTTGACGTCGCGCTCGGCGATGATCTCGGGCTGCGCCGAGTCGCCGATCTGCCCGGTCCACGGGATCTCGCGGATCCAGGCGTGCACGGTCGTGCCGAGGACGCCGGCGGGGACGTTCTCGAAGCGGATGTGGCCGGCGCTGCTCGCGCCGCCGAAGATCGCCCGAGCCTGCTTCCTGGCCGGGTCGAGCGTGGCGACGCCCTGCAGGGTGTAGTTCTGCCCCGGGAACGGCGGCGTGACCTGCACGGTCTGCCCGCTCATGCTGCCGTAGGCGTTGAGCAGCCACCACTGGCCGTTGGCGCGGTTGGCCTGGACGGCGGAGTCGGACAGGTTGCCGTCGATGTTCCAGTACGCGATGTCGGCGTCGATCTTCGACTCCTCGATGGCCGACACCCACTGGATCATCTGGCCGGGCACCGAGGTGTGGTAGTTGAAGGCGTACTCGTTGACGTTGATCGGCAGCTTCTTCCCGGCGTACTTCGTGCCGGCGAAGACCTCGGCCTCCCATCCGCGGTAGCGCTTGACGCTCTGCCGCACCTGCTCGGGGTGGCTGAGCTCGTGCCAGGTCATCACCTCGGGGACGGTGTCCGCCTTGACGACGTGCTGCAGGAAGCCCTTCACCTGGGCGTACAGCACGCTGGTGTTGGGGCCGGCGATCCGGGCCTCCGGCATCTTGCCCTTGATGAGCGCGTAGACCTCGTCCCACGCCTTGAAGTAGTCCGTCGGGTCGTTGAGCCAGCTCTTGCGGTTGTAGCTCCACTCGCCGGTGCCGAACATGTTGCCCTCGGGCTCGTTGAACGGCACGAAGACGATGTTGTCCTGATATTTGGCGTCAAGCTGGCGGACCTGATCGACCTGCTTGGCGATCTTCTGCTTGAACAGGTCGAGCTTCTCCTGCGGCGTGCTGCCCGGCCACTGGTACGGGAAGCCCCGGTGGATGTCCGTCATGTAGATGTACACGTCGCCGTCGGTGCTGTCGGCGAGCGGCTTGACCACCTCGAGCGCGTCCGCGCCTGGGTGCTGCGGCCCGTCCTGGGCCTTGGTCGAGACCGTGCGCAGGCGCATGCCCTCGATCAGATTGTTCGTCGGGACCCCGGGCCCATACAGGCCGTAGAGCGTGCCGGACGCGCCGCCGTGGAAGGCGCCGGTTTCCTTGGCGAGGTCGATGACGAGCTGGCCCTCGCGGATCACCGTGACGTCGGCGGTGACGGCCCGGCCGCCGGCCGTGCCCTTCACGGTGAAGGTCCCGGCCTTGGCGTAGTCCTCGGGGTTCACCTGCGGCCAGGTGATGGGCAGGTCGCGGTCGTAGCCGTCGGAGAAGGTGGCGCGGACCGCGGCCGGCAGGGACGGCGCGGTGCCGAGGAACGTCCGCACCGCGAAGGTGTCCTGGGCCAGGCCCGTCGGGGTGGGGACCTGGCCGCCGGCGAGGGCGGCGACCTGCTCGGCCGACAGCGCGGCGCCGTAGACGCGGAAGTCGTCGATCGCGCCGTCGAACAGCGGGTCCGGATAGAACGAGCGGCCGATGAACCCGGCGGACGTCGTGGCGGCGTCGATCAGCTGCGCGGCGGTCACGTTCGTGGCGGCGGAGGCCACGGCGGCGCCGTCGAGGTAGGTGGTGACGCGCTTGGCGGCCGTGTCCAGGGTGACCGTCAGCGTCTTCCAGGCGTTGACCGGCAGCGCGGCCGACCCCGTGACCTGCGCCTCGCCTCCCGCGAACGAGCTGGTGACCGCCGTGCGCAGCCGGCCGTCGCCGTTGTACGGCGTGGTGAACAGGTAGCGGGAGGTGTCCTTGCCCAGCGCGTAGATCCACTGCCAGGGAGCGGTGGTGCCGTCCCACTTGACCCGCGCCGACACCGTCAGGTCGGTCTTGCCCTTGATCACGTCCAGGGGCAGCCGTACGTAGGCGCCGTCGGAGTTCGGGGCGCCGCCGGGCAGGCTCAGGGCGTGGCCCTCGCCCGCGCCGGCCACCAGTGCCGCCGTGGAGCCGTTGACCAGCGTCCCGTTCAGGCCGTTGCCGGAGGAGTCGGTGATGGAGCCGGTGGTGATGTCGTCGGTGTCGAACTCGTAGACGAGCTCGGGAGCGGGCGGGTCGGCTGCTGCGGCGGCCGTCGGGACGCCCGCCGTCAACGTGATCGTGAGCGCGGCCGGAAGGAGCCCGGCACGCAAGGCCTTGGTGATGCTCGTCAATGTCATCACGACTTCCCTCAAAAGGATCAGGGGTGCTGGAGGGGGAGTGCCGGTCCCGCTTCACCAGAAATGTGAGCGCTAACAAGTCTCAGGGAGTCGATCCGCAACGCATCGAGGGTTTCGCGTAGGTTACGTAGCCGCGCAGTCACTCGTCAATGCACTGGCCGCAATCCGGATCCGCTGTTTCCGACATGTCACGATTCAATATCGCGCTCTTGACGTGCGCCGCCTCGTGCGTGACAGTCGAGCCACATCGTTGAACCGGTTCGCTTGATCCCGAGGATCGCAGGCGGACGCCCCCCGGACGGTGCCGCGTCGCGGGGTCGCGTAAGCATGAATAACCCCAGGAAATGGTGCCCATCATCCGGCGGTCCGGCCATCGATGTCAGGGAGTTCGCAACGTCATCGTCGAACCGGTTCGACGGCAAGGAGGTGGGAGTGGCGACGATCGGAGACGTGGCCCGGGAGGCCGGGGTGAGCCGCAGCACGGCGTCGTACGCGCTGTCGGGCAAGCGGCCCATCTCGGAGGAGGTCCGCCGGCGCGTGCTGGCGGCGGCCGAGGCGCTGGCGTACACGCCGAACGCGGGAGCTCGCGCGCTGGCCACATCCCAGACCAAGGTCCTCGGTCTGCTCGCGCAGTTTCACGAAGACGAGTTCGCGCCCGCGATGATGCAGTACATCCTGGGCGTCACCGACACCGCCCGTGACCTGGGCTACGACACGCTCCTGGTCACCGAGGCCGACGGTGCGCGAGCGCTGCGCCGCATCACCGATTCCCGCATGGTGGACGGCGTCGTCCTGATGAACATCGCGCAGGCCGACGCCAGGCTGCCCATCCTGCGTGCGGCGCCGCAGCCCGGTGCCCTGGTCGGCCTGCCGGGCGACTGCTCCGGGCTCGACGTGTTCGACCTCGACTTCGAGGAGGCCGGAAGGGTCATGGTGGACCACCTCCACCGGCTCGGCCACCGCGAGCTCATCCTGGTCTCGCATCCGGAACACGTCGTCGAGCGTGGCGGCGCGTACGTGTGGCGCCTGCGGGACGCCGCGCTGGAACGGGCGCGGCAGCTCGGCGTCACCCTGCACGCCGCGTACGGCGAGTCCCGGCAGCCGGCCGTCGGCCGCCTGCTCAACGCCCTGCTCGACGCGCACCCCTCGGCGACGGGCCTGCTGATCAACAATGAGGCGGCCGCCGCGGCGCTGCCCTCCGTCACCTACGAACGCGGCCTGCGGGTGCCCGAGGACCTGTCGGTCATCGGGCGCTACTCGGCCGAGTTCGCCGCGACCTTCTCCCTGCCCTATTCCTTCATCGAGAGCGCACCCGACCGTTTAGGCGCCATGGCGGTACGCCAGCTCGTACGCCGCGTCGAATCGGCGGCGGCCCGGACCGAGCCCTTCGTCGTGCGCTTCATCTCCCCCGAACTCGTGTCCCGGGGAAGCACCGCACCCCCGAAAGCCCCGCACGTCCGCTGAGCGCGGGCCGCAGCCCCCCAAGACCGCCCCGGCCACAGCAATGTGAGCGTTAACATTGGAGGCATCCAATGCCCCGTCCATCGAAGTCCGCCCAGGTCGGAGCCGCCGTCCTGGCTTTGTCCGCGCTGGCGGCCTGCTCGTCCGCTCCCCAGGGCGGAGCCGCCACGACCAGCGCATCCGCCGCCGGCGCCTACACGTGGTGGGACCCGTACCCGCAGCACGACCCGTCCTCCGCGTGGGCCAAGCGGGTGAACACCTGCGGCCAGCAGGCCGGCGTCACCATCGAGCGCACCGCGTACGACACGACCGCGCTGACCAACCAGGCCCTGCTCGCGGGCCAGGAGGGCAACGCGCCCGACGTCATCCTGCTCGACAACCCCGCCGTCTCGACCCTCGCGGACGCGGGGATGCTCAGCTCGATGGACGAGTTCGGCCTCGACACGACGAGGTTCGACAAGAACCTCATCGCCGCCGGAGAACTGGACGGCAAGACGTACGGCATCCCCATCGGCGCGAACACCCTCGCGCTGTACTACAACAAGAAGATCCTCGACGCCGCCGGCGTCGACCCGGACTCGATCAAGGACTGGGCCTCGCTCAACGCGGCGCTGAAGAAGGTCAAGGCCGCGGGCAAGAAGCCGATCACGTTCTCGGCCATCGGCACGGAGGAGGGCTCGTTCCAGTTCCTGCCGTGGTTCTGGGGCGCGGGGGCGCAGCTCACCCAGCTCGACTCGCCGCAGGCCGTCGAGGCGCTCGACCTGTGGAACACGTGGGTCAAGGACGGCACCGCCCCGAACTCGGTCATCAGCAACTCCCAGAACACCACCTGGGAGGAGTTCCTGACCGGCGAGTTCGCCTTCGCCGAGAACGGCACCTGGCAGATCAACAGCGCCGCGAAGGCGGGCTTCCCCACCGGCATCGTGCAGATCCCCGGCAAGGACGGCGGGGTCGCCCCCACGCCCACGGGCGGTGAGTTCATCACGGTCCCGGTGCAGAAGGACACCCAGCGCTACAACACGACCAAGAAGATCCTCGAGTGCATGACGACGCCCGAGGGCCTGGTGGAAACCGGTACGACGTTCGCGTACTACATCCCCTCCACCGCCGACGGGCAGAAGGCGATCCTCGCGAAGGAGCCCAGCCTGCAGCCGTGGGTCGAGGCCGTGAAGTCGGCCAAGGGCCGTACGAGCGACAACCTCGGCACCAAATACCCGAAGATCTCCGAGGCCTTGTGGACCGCGGTGCAGAAGGCGCTGAGCGGCGCGGCGAGCCCGGCTGACGCGCTGAAGGAAGCACAAGCCCAGGCCAAGCAGGCGATCGGCGACTGAGTCGTGCTCACGAGGACTCGTACCGAGGCGGCGGCGGCCTCCGGCGACGGCGCGGCGAGGGCGGCGGCAGGCGCCACCGCCCGGCGCCGCTCGGGGCAGTGGACCGCCTTCGCCTACCTCGCGCCGCTCGTCGTCTACCTGATCGTCTTCTACGCCTACCCGCTCTACCGCAACATCGAGCTCAGCGTGCACGACTACACGCCACGCGCGTTCGTGCAGGGCAATCCGGAATTCACCGGGCTGGACAACTATCTGAACATCGTCTCCGACGACACCTTCCTGACGGCCCTGCGCAACACGGCCCTGTTCACCCTGGTGTCCATCGCGGCCCAGTACGCCCTCGGACTGGCGCTCGCGGTCTTCTTCCACCGCAACTTCCGCCTGTCCGTGATGCTGCGCGCGATGTTCCTGGTGCCGTGGCTGCTGCCGCTGATCGTCTCCGCCTCGACCTGGTCGTGGATGCTCAACAGCGAAAACGGCATCGTCAACTCGGTCCTCCAGGCGTTCGGGATCGGCCAGATCAACTGGCTGACGTCGCCGGACACCTCGCTGCTGTCCGTCACCGTCGCCAACATCTGGCTCGGGATCCCGTTCAACCTGGTGATCCTCTACGCCGGGCTGCAGAACATCCCGG
Source organism: Nonomuraea sp. H19 (assembly GCF_052068215.1). Lineage (NCBI taxonomy): Bacteria > Bacillati > Actinomycetota > Actinomycetes > Streptosporangiales > Streptosporangiaceae > Nonomuraea > Nonomuraea sp. H19. Next base: position 129,323 of record NZ_JBQHCV010000018.1, read on the forward strand.
CCGACCTGTACGAGGCCGCGGGCCTGGACGGGGCGAACGCGTGGCAGCGGTTCTGGCGCATCACCTTCCCCCTGCTGCGCTCGGTGTCGGCGATCACGCTGCTGCTCGGCCTGATCTACACGCTCAAGGTCGTCGACATCATCTGGATCATGACGAAGGGCGGGCCCGCGGACGCGTCCACGACGCTGGCCATCTGGTCGTACCGCGAGGCGTTCGGCACCGGCCAGCCCGACTTCTCCCCGGCGGCGGCGGTCGGCAACCTGCTCATTCTCATCGCGTTCGCCGCCGGGCTCGCGCACGTGCACCTGCAGCGCAAGGAGGAACGCTCATGACCCGGCGAGGGAGTGCCGTCGCCTGGAGGAGCGGCGGGAGCGGAGCGACCAGAGCGGGGGAAGGCGGCGGCGTCGGGCGACCGAGCCCGCCTCACGGAGTGAGGCCATGTGCAGGTGGGAGTGCCGTCGTCTGGAGGAGCGGCGGGAGCGGAGCGACCAGAGCGGGGGAAGGCGGCGGCGTCGGGCGACCGAGCCCGCCTCACGGAGTGAGGCCATGTGCAGGTGGGAGTGCCGTCGTCTGGAGGAGCGGCGGGAGCGGAGCGACCAGAGCGGGGGAAGGCGGCGGCGTCGGGCGACCGAGCCCGCCTCACGGAGTGGAGGCCATGAACACAGTGGGAGTGCGGCGGAACGGAGTGCGGCCATGAGCACCCCCAGGACCTGGTGGAAGACCGTGCTGGGGAGCGTGCTCGTGGGGGTGATGCTCTTCCCGGTCTACTGGATGTTCAACGTCTCGCTCACCAAGACCAGCGACATGCGGGTCGATCCGCCCCACTGGTTCCCGTGGAACCCCACGTTCGAGGGCTACACCTCGGCTCTCGGCCAGCAGCTGCCCGCCCTGGCCACCAGCCTCTTCATCGGACTCGGCACCGTCGCGCTCACGCTGCTCGTGTCCCTGCCCGCGGGTTACTCGCTGGCCAAGCTGCGGCCGCGCGGCGCCCGCGGGATGGACTTCCTGCTCCTCGTGGCGCAGATGATCCCCGCCGTCGTCATGGCGATGGGCTTCTACGCGATCTACATCAGGCTCGGGATGCTCAACACCGTCGGAGGGCTGATCATCGCCGATTCGACGCTGGCCGTGCCGTTCGGGGTGCTGCTCTTCCGGGCGTTCATGGCGAGCATCCCCGCCGAGCTCATGGCCGCGGCCCAGATCGACGGGGCGAGCACCTGGCGCACCTTCAGGTCCATCATCCTGCCGCTGAGCCGGAACTCGGTGATCACGGTCTCGCTCTTCGCCTTCCTGTGGGCGTGGTCGGACTTCATCTTCGCCTCGACCCTCAACCGCAACAGCGACACGATCCCGGTCACCCTCGGCATCTTCCGCTACATCGGCAACAACACCACGCAGTGGAACTCGATCATGGCGACCGCCGTGATCGCGTCCATCCCCGCGGCGTTCCTGCTGGTCCTCGCGCAGCGCTACATCGCCGCCGGGGTCACCGCGGGCGCCGTGAAAGACTGAACGAAAGGCTCACCACATGACCGGCTGCTGTCCCGTGCTGCCGTCCCGCGGCCGGGTACGCCCGCTCGCGCAGGTCTCCGTCACCGGCGGCTTCTGGGGCGTCCGCCAGGCCGTCAACTCCGCGGCGACGCTGGCCCACTGCGAGTCGTGGATGGAGCGCCTCGGCTGGCTCGCGAACTTCGATCGGGTCGCCGACGGGAACACCTCGCCCGACCGGCCCGGCTGGCCGTTCTCCGACTCGGAGGTCTACAAGCTTCTGGAGGCCCTGGCCTGGGAGACCGGCCGGACCGGCGACTCGGAGGCGGAAGCCGCGATCAAGCGCCTCACCGTGCGCATCGCCCGGGCGCAGGACCCGGACGGGTACCTCAGCACCTGCTTCGGGCACGGCGAGCAGCCGCCGCGCTACAGCGACCTCGAAGGCGGGCACGAGCTCTACAACATCGGTCACCTTCTCCAGGCGGCGGTGGCGCGGCTGCGCACGTCCGGCGAGGACGACCTGGTACGGGTCGCGCGGCGGGCCGCGGACCACGTGTGCCGGACCTTCGGCGCGGCCGGCCTGGCCAAGATCTGCGGGCACCCGGAGATCGAGGTCGGCCTGGCGGAGTTCGGCCGGGCCCTGGGCGAGGACCGCTACGTCGAGCAGGCCCGCCTGTTCCTCGACCGCCGCGGGCACGGCACGCTCCGGGACATCCCCCTGGGACGCGCCTACTTCCAGGACGACGTCCCGATCCGGGAGGCCGGCGTGTGGCGCGGGCACGCCGTCCGCGCGCTCTACCTCACCGCCGCGGCGGTGGACGTCGCCGTAGAGCGCGGCGACGACGAGCTGCTGCGCGCGGTGGAACGGCAGTGGGAGCGCTCGGTCGCGCGCCGGACGTACATCACGGGAGGCATGGGCTCGCGCCACCAGGACGAGGGCTTCGGCGAGGACTGGGAGCTGCCGCCGGACCGGGCGTACTGCGAGACCTGCGCGGGGGTCGCCTCGATCATGGTCTCGTGGCGGCTCTACCTGGCCACCGCCGACGTCCGCTACACCGACCTGATCGAGCGGACCCTCTACAACATCATCGCGACCTCCCCGAGCCCCGACGGCCGGGCGTTCTTCTACGCCAACCCCCTCCACCAGCGGGCGCCGGGCAAGCCGGCCGATGAGACCGAGGTCAGCCCGCGCGCCGAAGGGGGCACCCGGGCCGCCTGGTTCGACGTCTCCTGTTGCCCCACCAACGTCGCGCGGACGCTGGCGAGTCTCGGCGGCTATCTCGCCACCGCCGACGACGACGGCCTCCAGATCCACCAGTACACGCCCTGCGCCATCCGTACCGAACTGCCGGACGGCAGGCAGGTGGCCGTGGAGGTCGAGACCGGCTATCCGGAGACCGGGACCATCCGCGTCCGGATAGCGGCGGACGAGCCCTCGCCCTGGACGCTGGCACTGCGGGTCCCCACGTGGGCGGCCGGGGCCACGCTCATCTCGGACGGGGAAGCACGGCCCGTCGATCCCGGCATGGCCGAGGTGCGGCGGGTCTTCCGCGCGGGCGAGGTCATCACTCTCGAACTGCCGATGGCGCCGCGCTTCACGTGGCCGGATCCGCGCATCGACGCCGTGCGCGGCTGCGTCGCCGTCGAGCGCGGCCCGGAGGTCCTGTGCGTCGAGTCCCGCGACCTCCCGCACCCTGACGGGCTCGACGCCCTGGTGATCGACCCGCTGTCCGGCCCGCAGGCTGACCCCGGCGGTGTCCGGGTCCACGGCCGGCTGCCCGCGTACGCCGACGGGCCATGGCCCTACCCCTCCGCCACCGCTCCCGCCGACGACGCCGAATGGTTCGACGTCCCGCTCCGCCCCTACCACTCATGGGCTCATCGAGGGCCCTCCAGCATGCGCATCTGGTTGCCCGTATCCATTCCCCCCAAAGGAGAGCAACGTGCGTAAACCCCCCATCGCCGCCTTAGCCCTGATCACCGCGGCCGCGAGCCTGATGATCACCGCGCCCCCGGCCGCGGCGGCGGGCGCGACGCTGACCGTCAACGTCGCGCAGCCGTTCCGGCCGGTGACCCACGCCGCCTCCGGAGGCCTGTACGGCCTCGCGGAGAACGGCAGGCCGGCCGACTCCACCCTGCTGCCGATCAAGGTGAACTCGCTCACCCAACCCGCGCCCGGCGTGGGCCAGCGCCCCAACGGCCAGCCGCCCGGCGGCGACTCCCTGCTGGTGGCCCCACAGGCCACCCGCGTCGGCGCGGGCCAGTTCATCCGGATGCCCGACATCTATCCCGACTTCCCCTATAAGTGGGTGAGCTGGGACGACTGGCTGGCCAAGGTGAACACCATGGTCAACGCCAGGCTCTCGGCCACGACGGTCACGAACGTGACCGGCTGGGAACTCTGGAACGAGCCCGACTGGACCTGGAACACCTCCGCCGCGGGCGCCTTCAACGACGGCTGGGTGCGTACGTACCGGGCGGTGCGCGCGCTCGACCCGCTGACGCCGATCGTCGGTCCCAGCACCGCCACGTACAACCGCTCCTGGATGCAGTCGTTCCTGACCCGAGCCAGGGACACCGGCACGCTGCCCGACATCATCTGCTGGCACGAGCTGGAGAACCCAGGCCGGGTCGCCGCCGACATCGCCGACTACCGCAACCTGGAGGCGTCGCTGGGCATCAGCGCGCGCCGCATCTCCATCAACGAGTACGCCGCGCCCGCCGAGGTGGACGTGCCCGGCCGGGTGGCCAGCTACGTGGCCAAGTTCGAGCGGGGCGGCGTCGAGTCCGCGCACCGCGCCTTCTGGTACGAGTACGGCACCATGAACGGCCTGGTCGTCAACAACAACCAGCCCACCGGCACCTGGTGGCTGTACAAGTGGTACGGCGACATGGCCGGCACCATGGTCGCGACGACGCCGGCCACGCAGACCGGCCTGGACGGGTTCGCCTCCTACGACGGCACCCGCAAGATCGTCAACGTGGTCTTCGGCAACGAGTCCGGCACCAACACCGTCAACCTCACCGGCATCGGCGCGCTGGGCTCCAGCGTCCGCGTCACGCTGCTGTCCACCCCGTCCAGCGGCCGGTTCACCGCGGTCACCGCGCCTGCCACGATCTCCACGACGACCCGGACGATCAGCGGCGGGCAGCTCAGCGTGTCGGTGCCCAACATGGTCGCCACCAGCGCCTACCAGCTCATCGTCGAACCCGTCAGCGGCGTGCCCGCCTACCAGCAGCGGTATGAGGCGGAGAACGCCTCGGTGTTCCGCGCCCAGCGGCTGAGCGCCTCCAGCGCGTCGGGCGGCGGCTACGTGGGCCGGATCGACAACTCGGGAACGCCGCGTACCGACAGCTACGTCGACTTCGTGGTGAACGTGCCCACCGCCCGCGCGTACACGATGACCATCGGCTACGCCAACGGCACCGGCGCCACCGCGACCCAGGGCCTGGCGTACAACGGCGGGGCCTGGAGCACGGTCAGCTACCCGCCCACCCCGGCCTGGGGCGAGTTCGGCGCCACGATCAGCACCACCGTCACGCTCAGGGCCGGCTACAACGTGATCCGCCTGGCCAAGGGCTCGCCGTACTTCGCGGGTGGCACCGGGTACGCCGAACTGGACTACATCCAGCTCACCTGATCCGAAGGCGGCGGGCGGGAGCCTCCACGATGCTCTGAGACAGCGGTAGAAATGATCCCATGACTGCGCTGGGTGTTGTGTTCCGTCCTCAACTGCCGCCCGAACGGCTGCGCGGCGTGGTCCGCGCAGCCGAGCTTCGGCGTCGCCGACGGGCCGGACCTGAGCGTGGCGGGGGACGCGGAGACCGTGGCGGCGGCGGTCGACCGGCTGGCCGCCGCCGGCGCCGACACCGTCGTTCTCCAACCCACGGCCGACGAGCCCGACCCGGAAGGCTTCGTCCGTTTCGCAGCCGAGCAGGTCCGCCCGCTCGTCCCGAGGTGACGCGTTTCCCGCCCGGCGTCGAGGGCAACGGACGGTCATGGTTCGCAATGCCATGCGAGGCGCCCTGGGCGGCGCCGCCGCCACCGCCGCGATGAGCGTCGTGATGATCGCCGGAAGCCGGGCGGGCTTGATGCGCGAGCAACCGCCCAAACACATCACCCGAGCGGCGCTACCCGGTCACAAACACCGGCCGAAGCCCGGCGAAGGCGTACTGGGAGCGCTGGCTCATCTGGGCTTCGGAATCACCGCGGGAGCCTTGTACGGCCTGATCGCCAAAGGCCGCAGAACCCCGGCGGCGCTCGGCCTCGGATACGCGCTGACCATCTGGATTTCCAGCTACGAGGGCTGGATTCCGAGTCTGGACATCCTTCCGCCGATCTCACGCGACCAGCCGGGGCGCCCGATCGTGATGGCCGCCGGACACGTGGTGTACGGGACGGTGCTCACCCTGACCCTGAACCGGCTCAACACCCAGCACCCCGTGAAAGACGCTGATGCGCCCGCGGTCCCTCGACCCGGAACGCGACGCGTTCCCGCTGGAAGTGGGCGTAGTAACCGTTCCTAAACAGTATCCGGGAGTGACATCTGATGCCACGTCCCGGGACTGCGCGCATCCCGAACGGTTTTGGATGCGCTGGTCTCCCGCGTTCTCGTTCCCTCCGTCCGGCGATGTGCATCGTGTGCACGTTCCGTGACAGGGTGGCGGGGTTCCTCACGCCCTCGGACACCACGGTCGGCCTGGATGGTCCGATGCCCACGACGATCGCTCTGGTCGTCGTGGGGCGGTGCCGTCCGTCGCCGGATCGGGTGCCCGAGGGCGCGTCGCCCGATCGCGATACCAGCGGCATCGTGGCGGGACATCTTCTTTTTGCTGCTGGTCAGTGGCTTGCGCCAGTGCTGGTCGCCCCACATCGAGGTATACGCCGGGTCAACAGCAACGATGGCGAGGTCCTGCTCGGCGGCCATCGACACTAGGCGGGCGCGGAGCTTGCCCGTCGGGATTGCGGAGATCAGCTGCCGGAACCGCTTCCTGCGGCCGTGCTTCTCGCGCGTCTTCTCCTGCCCGAAATCCAGGTTCTCAATGCCGATGGCCTTGACGCCGCATCGGTTCGCCCAGTGCAGCAACTGACTGATGGCATGCCGGACCTGGGCATCGCGGTGCTCAGCCGACCCGCTGAGGTCGTAGTGGAACCGTTTCGGGTCGCCGATCGGGTTGCCATGGACGTCGAGCTGGTAGGCGGCGAAGTGGTCGGCGTTGGTGTCGACACCGACCATGCCTTCAGCGCGGGCGGTGGCCAGCGGGATCGTCTTCACCGTCGGCCTGGTCCACGAGCCCGTCAGGTACCAGCGGTCCCGCTGCACGTCGAGGTGGATGCGGTAGGCCACGGCACGGTTGTGCTCGATGCGCTCTCGCCACTCGGCGCCCCGGTGCTGGAACTGCACCTTCGCTGCCAGCACGTACCGGCCGTGCCTGGCATTGGCCAGGTGCGCCAGCGGGGACGGGAGCTTGATGCTCACCTCGCCCTCGGGCGTGATGCGGATCGTCTCGTTGCCGAACCGCTTGCCCGACTCGCCGTCGGCGGCGAGGAACCAGCGCTCGGCTTCCCAACGCTGCCGCCATTCGGCCTCGGTGAGCTGCGCGGCGGCGAGGTTGTGACGGTTGCCCAGCAGGCGCCGGCCGCCGCGCACAACATGCACGACACCGGCCTCACGCTCGGCGCGGGCCGTATCGAGGCGGCGAGTGAGGACGGCCAGGCGGCGGGACTTGTGGAACCACTCGCCCTTGGAGCGGTATCCGCCCGGGGTCCGCTTGGTGCCCTTCTCTCCGATCGGCAACGACAGGCGGTGCATCAGCGTGCGCACACCCGCTTCGAGGTTGTGGATGTGGGCGAGCTGGCAGCGGCGCGACAGTGCCCACTGGTCGTGGGTGGCTTTGGTGATCGACCCTGCCCAGCGGGAGGAGGAGGGGGCGGTCAGGCCCTGCTTGCGGGCCGCCCACGTATCCGAGTTGTGCTTCAGGCCATCGGCGCACCGGGTCTTGAGGTCCAGCGACGCGAGGCGACCTAGGTGTTCGCCGACCAGGCGCAACACCTTGTCGTCCTCGGGCGTGAGGTGCTTGAGGCGGTCGCGTATCGCCACGCCGGACGGGCCGAGAGCAACGAACGGGTCGTCGATGGTGCGCAGCTGCTTCTTCTTGGGATCACTCACCGGCAGCCGCCTCAAGGGCTTTCTCGGCTCGGTTCTTCGCCGAGCGGCGGCCGTACAATCGGGCGCAGAACGAGGTCAGGACCTCCACCATGTCGCGCACCAGGTCGTCATCGACCTCGCCATCATCGAGAACAACGAGCCGACGACCGGCGGCAGTCAGGGCAGCTTCGACGAGTTCGACGTTCATACGGCCGAGCCGGTCCTTGTGCTCCACCACCACGGTGGTCACCTTCGGGCCGGCCAGCAGCCGACGGGCTTTCGTACGGCAGCCATTCATTCCCGAGGCGATCTCCGACTCGACACGAACCACCTTGTGACCGGCTTTCGCCGCCCACGCTGACAGGCGTGCGATCTGCCGCTCCAGATCGGCCTTCTGATCGTGGGAGGAGACACGGGCGTACAGGCCCACACCACCAGTCACAGACGGTGGGTCAGGTGCTTGGTGATACGCATGGTGCGTCTCCTCTATGATGGAAGTTTCCGATGGGTCTCTGCCGCAGGGCGGAAAGCTTCATCGGCTGCCGTGACCATCAAAGGGCATCCGCGCGCCATCTAATAGGTCAATCGACACATAGCGCGCATACTGTGCCAAAGTACGCATAAGTCCTTTATTGGCTCAGCGGATCGCGTACACCTTCTCTTGCATGCCGTTCGGGACAGGACCTCCCGCACGGCATGCGGCAGGGCCAGGCCTGCTGCTGCGCCGCCAGACGACTACCGCGGCGGGTTGGGGTGGGATGGGCCGGCGAGATCCTGGTACAAGGTCTGCAGGGCGTCGAGAAAGCCGCGCCGCTGGGCCGGGGGCAGCCGGCCCAGCAGTCGCTCCTCCTGTTGCTGAATGGCGGTCTGGGCCGCGTCGCGTGTCCGGCGGCCGGCCTCGGTGATCGACAGCAGGCGGGCCCGGCGGTCGGCGGGGTCGGGCTGGCGGTGGATGAGCCCGCGTGCGGCCAGATCGTCCAGCACCGCGATGATGCGGGTCTTGTCCGCGCCGACCGTGTCGGCGAGCGCCGCCTGGGTGCGGATCGGCTGTTCGTCGAGGTGCAGCAGCACCATGTAGGCCCACATGGACAGACCGTGGTCACGCAGGATGGGCCGCTCGGCGGCGGTCAGCGCGCGGCCCAGCGGGACGATCATCGCGGCGAGGTCGGGGCGGCTCGCTGTCTCGGGCTCCGTCCGGTCCATAGAGAAAAGATACTCGTTGACAGATCATAAGCAACCGTAGACGATAAGCGCATGCATACGGATTTGGCCTCGATCGCGGCCCTGGACGCCCGAGCCGTTCAGCACAGCGCCGACCTGGTCCGCCAGGTGCGCCGGACGGACCTGGACCGGCCGACGCCGTGCGCCGGCTGGACCCTGGGTGACCTGCTCGCTCACATGACGGCACAGCACCGGGGTTTCGCGGCGGCCGCCGCCGGTGCCGGCCCCGACCTGGCCCACTGGGTGGTGGATCCGCCCGGCGACGACCCGGTCGCCGACTACCTGCGGGCGGCCGAAGCGGTGATCGCTGCTTTCGCGGACTCCCCCCGATCCCAGTTCGCGCTGCCCGAGATCAGCATGGCGCAGCCGTTCCCGGCGGCCACCGCGGTCGCCTTCCACTTCATCGACTACGTCGTCCACGCCTGGGATGTGGCCGCCGCGCTCGGCGCGACGTACGACCCCGAACCGGACCTGCTCGCGGCGGCCCTCCCGGTGGCGCTCGCGGTGCCGGACGGCGAGCGGCGGCTGGCGCCGGGCAGCGCGTTCCGGCCGGCGCTCCCGGTCGCGGATGAGGCTGGTCCACTGGAGCGGGTCCTGGCCGCCCTGGGGCGGGCGCCGGACTGGAACCCCGGGCGGCTTCTCACGCTGCCGATCACCACACCCCGGCTGCTGTTGCGCCTGTTCACCGCCGACGACCTGGACGACATGGTCGGCTACCAGGGCCTGGCCAGCGTCGCCCGGTACCTCTACCGGCCGCCCCGCACCCGAGAGGAGTGCGCGGGCATCATCGCCAGGGTCTCCACCGCGACCGCCTGGGCCGCCGCCGGTGACGCGGTGACGCTCGCCGTGTGCCGGCACACCGAGCCGGGCGTCATCGGCCAGGTGTCGCTCACCCTCGCAGACGACCGGGCCCGCCAGGCCGAGATCGGCTGGCTGCTCCACCCCGCGCACGAGGGCCACGGATTCGCCACCGAGGCGGCCAGGGCACTGGCCACCGCCGCCTTCGAGCAACTCGGCGTCCACCGGCTCTTCGCCCGCCTCGACGCGGAGAACACCGGGTCCGCCCGGCTGTGCGAGCGGCTCGGCATGCGCCGCGAGGCGCATCTCGTCGAGAACGACGTCGACGGCGAGCGCTGGGGCAGCGAGTACGTCTACGCGATCCTGGCCCGCGAGTTCCGGCGATCGGCTGATCACGCTCAGCTCACCGGCAGCCGGCCGTAGCCAATCTGCCGTCCGGCCCTGACAGACCGGGCAGGCCGCGACGGGCACCCTGTGCGGAGCGACGATGGTGCCGTCGGGCGGCAGCAGGCCGGTGTCGCGCCATCGGTCCGGGCTCGGTCACCAGTTGCCGGTCTCCGGGCCGATCGCGCCGTAGCCGAGCTTGCCCGCCCGCTCGTACGTGCTGACCACGACACCCGTGCGCGAGGTCATGCTGCTGACGAGCTCGAGCCCGGCCGGGACGGTCCCCTCGGCGAAGAGCCGCTTGCCGGAGCCGATGAGCACCGGGCAGACCAGCAGGTGGAACTCGTCGACGAGGTCGTGCTCGATGAGCGTCTGGACGAGCGTGCCGCTGCCGTGGACCTGGATCTCGCCGCCCTCTTCCTGCTTCAGCTCGGCGACCGCCGCGGCGGCGTCGCCCTTGAGCAGCGTGGAGTTCTGCCAGGTCACGGTGTCCAGCGTCCGCGACGCGACGTACTTGGGCATGCTGTTCAGCTTCGCCCCGACCGGGTCGCCGGCCTTGGCCAGCGGCCAGGCGGCGGCGAAGATGTCGTACGTCTTGCGCCCGAGCAGCAGCGCGCCGCCCCTGTCAGTCAGCGCGGCCATCAGCTGGAAGAGATGCGGGTCGAGGTGCGGCACGACCCAGCCGCCGTGCTCGAACCCGCCGTCGCGGTCCTCGTCGGGCCCGCCGGGCCCCTGCATGACGCCGTCCAGTGAGACGAACATGGTCACCATCAGCTTGCGCATGTCGATCCCTTCGTACATGAGTGAGGGCGTCGGTGGTGGCCCTCACTCACTACGACAAACGACATGGGCCGAAATCGACAGGGGAAGAGGTTCGGCATGGAGGTCCTGAGCAGCCGCGTCCTGCTGCGTCCGAAAGATCCGGCCCGCAGCCGCCGCTTCTACGCGGACATGCTCGGCCTGGCCGTCTACCGCGAGTTCGGCCCGGCCGACCAGCCGGGCGTGGTCTTCTTCCTGGGTCAGGGCTTCCTCGAGGTCTCCGGGCACTCGGATGCCGAGGCCGGACCGGGGATGTCGCTCTGGCTGCAGGTCCGCGACGTGGCGGGGGAGGCGGAACGCCTTCGCCAGGCGGGCGTCAGCGTGCTGCGCGAGGCCCGCATGGAGCCGTGGGGGCTCATCGAGCTGTGGATCGCGGACCCCGACGGCAACCGCATCGTCCTGGTGCAGGTACCCCCCGACCACCCGCTGCGCCGCGACTCACGGTGACACCCAGCGGGGGTGTCACCGGGAAACGGCAGAACGGCCGCGTGCTCGACCGGTATCCGGCGTTGGTCTGCCCGTTCGGGTCTTTTCCGCCGGGGTCCTCCGCAGGATGTCGTAATAAATCTCTACTCCCTGCGATGTAGTAGGGCCGATCCTGCTTCCCAGGTGCCAGGCGGAGGAGTCTCCGTGGGCATGATGACCGGTGACCGGTCCGAATACCACGATGTCGGTCATGCACACGATCCGAGTCCAGGGCGAGTTCCGCTACGTGAGCCCGGAGAGCTGCCGGCCATCACCCCTCACTCGCACGACGGCCACTGCGGCGAGGCGGCCATGGCGGTGGCCTTCTCCTTCGTGTCCCTCTGCCTCCAACGAGTGCTCGGAACGGGGCCGGCGCTGACCGGCTCATGGTCCTGCCGTTCGCCCTCGGCGTGGTCGCCGGCTCCGTGCTCGCCGTCGAACTCGGCTACCGTCTCGCGCCGCGGACGCTTCTGGTCATCGGTGGACTGCTGACCGCGACCGGGTTCGCCTGGTTCGGCCTGATCAGCCCGGACGGCGCTTTCACCACCGACGTCCTAGGACCCTCGATCGTCGCCAGCGTCGGCTTCGGGCTCTGCCTCATGGCCCTCACCGTCCTGCGCCGGACGAGCCCACCAGCACGGGCGGAGCAGACCGATGACCGCGCTTCGCTCGCCGTCCGGGATTGACCGGCAATCCACCCCATGCCGCAACCCACCAGTTCAAAGATCATCCCAGGAAGGTCGTTTCGGCATGACTGTTACCCCGATCGATCTCTTCGCGTCGTTTCTCCGCCTGCACCAAGGCGGCGAGATTCACGCCGGGAAAAGAGCAATGGACTCCGACCAGGACGGCTGGCAGCTGATGGCCTTCCACGCGAAGACCGACGCCGACGTCCACGCCGACCACTGGGAGGTCCACCCCGAGGCCGAGGAGGTCGTGTCCTGCCTCATCGGGAAGATCCGCCTCTACCTCCGTCCGGAGCGGCCGGGACAAGAGGAGGAAGAGATCAGGCTGGTGGCCGGCACCGCGGCCATCGTCCCGCGCGGGCGATGGCACCGCATCGAGCTGGACATCCCCAGCAACATCATGGCCGTCACCCTGCCGCGTGGCAGCCGGCTGGAGAAACGGACCGAAGCCTAGGCCGGGCCCCTCGAACCCTGCCCTCATCCACCATCGGCTCGGCCATGGGCGGTTCTCCGACGCCGGTGTTCTCCGGACGGGCGGAGGGCTCGCGCGTCGGCCGTGTCGCGACGACATTGACGAAGACGGGAGAGCGATGAACGCCACCGACCTTGCCGAGGCGAGGGAGCGGTCCGCACCACCACCGGATGCCGATTCCGGGGCGGGGCGGGGCATGGCAGGGCTGCTGCGCCCTTACCTCTGGAGTTTCGCCGCCGTGGTGATCCTGCAGGTGATCGGCGCTGTCGCGGGTCTGGCGCCGCTGCTGGCGGTCGTCGAACTGGGTCGTACGCTGTTGGCGCCCGGCCCCATCGATCACGGTCACGTCTGGACCGTCGTGATCGCGGGTGCGGTCGGCTTGTTCGTCCGGCTGCTGTTCACGGCCGCGTCGTCCGGACTCGGGCATCTTGTCGACGGCCGGGTGCAGCTGTCGTTCCGCCGGCAACTGGCCGCGCGGCTGGGGCGTGTACCGATCGGCTGGTTCTCCCGGCGCCGGACCGGCGAGCTGGCCAAGGTGGTGGGGGAGGACGTGAGTGCCGTGCACCCGTTCATCGCCCACACCCCCGGCGAACTCGTCTCCGCATTCGTGGTGCCGCTGGTGTCGCTGATCTACCTGTTCGCCGTCGACTGGCGGCTCACGCTGATCACACTGATCCCGGTGGTGCTGGCAGTGGCGCTGATCCCCCTGATGATGACCCCGACCCGGCTGCGCGAGCAGAAGGAGTTCGACCGGGCCATGGGACGGATTTCGAGTTCCGTCGTCGAGTTCGTCCAGGGGATCTCGGTGGTCAAGGCGTTCGGCGGATCCGGTCGCGCCCACCGCCGATTCCTTACGGCCGTGGACGATTTCGTCGGCATCTTCTCCCGGTTGGTGTACGGCATCTCCGGGATCGGTGCGGGGATGCAGGTGGCGTTGTCGCCGCCGTTCGTGCTGCTGGTCGTGCTGATCGGCGGTACGGTCCTGATCGCGTCCGGTGGCCTGGCCCCGGCCGACCTGCTGCCCTTCCTGCTGCTCGGACTGGGCCTGACCGCTCCGGTGGCGGCCCTCGGCCACGGTTTCGACGAGATGCAGGCCGCCGGGCGCGCGGTCGGCCGGATCCGGGACGTGCTCGGGGTGCGGTCGCTGGCGGAGCCTGCGCACCCGGTCGCACCGCAGGGTCACCGGGTGGAGTTGCGCGGCGTCCGATTCGGTTACGAAGCCGGTCACGAGGTGCTGCGCGGAATCGACCTGGTGCTCGAGCCGGGGACGGTCACCGCGGTCGTCGGGCCGTCGGGAAGCGGGAAATCCACGCTGGTCCAGCTGCTGCCGCGGTTCTTCGACCCGACCCACGGTTCGGTCGTCCTGGGCGGTGTCGATCTGCGCGAGATCGGCAGCCGGGAGCTCTACCGGATGGTCTCCTTCGTCTTCCAGGACGTTCGCCTGCTGCGCACGTCGGTCGCGGACAACATCGCGCTGGCGGTGCCGCATGCCGACCGCGAGGACGTGATTCGCGCCGCCCGGCTGGCGAACATTCATGATCGGATCCTCGAGCTGCCGCGCGGATACGAAACGGTGATCGGGGAAGACGCCGGACTGTCGGGTGGCGAGGCGCAGCGGATCTCGCTCGCCCGCGCACTGCTCGCCGCCACGCCCGTTCTGGTGCTCGACGAGGCGACCTCCTTCGCCGACCCGCAGACCGAACAGGCGGTGCGCCGGGCCCTGGCGACGCTGGAGGGCGATCGGACGATCCTGGTCATCGCCCATCGCCTGGAGACGGTCGCCGACGCCGACACCGTCGTGGTGCTGGAGAACGGGTCGATCGTCGAGCGCGGCAGACCGGCCGAGCTGCTGGCACAGAACGGAAGGTTCGCCGCGTTCTGGCAATCCCACCGACCGGCGATCGCCGACGAGACCGAAACCCACCGTGGCGTACTGCAAGGAGACGAGCCCCGATGATTCGAATGCTGCTGCGCGTGCTCGGACACGAGTACGCCCAGCCGGTGCGTCGCACCGTGGCCCTGATGACGACGACCGCGATAGCCGAAGGTTTGTCCTACGCACTGCTGATTCCCGTGCTGCGGGCACTGTTCGGGAGCACGCCAGGGGACGCCTGGCCCTGGCTGATCGCGTTCGGGGCCGCGGTCGCGGCCTACGCGGCGCTGCGCTATTACAGCGATTTGTCCGGTTTTCGTGTCGGGATTGCGCTGTTGCGTGGTATGTATCACCGGCTCGGCGGCCATCTGGCCCGGCTGCCCATCGGCTGGTACAGCGCCCGTCGCGTCGGGGAGGTGTCGGTCCTGGCCAGCGAGGGCGTCCTGCAGGCGATGAGCGTGATCGCGCATCTGCTGGCGCCGTTCATCTCCGCCGGCGTGACTCCCCTGACGATCGTTGCCGTGATGCTCGCCGTCAACTGGCAGATGGGGCTGGCCGCGTTGGTCGCCGCCCCGGTCGTGGCGGCGATCCAGATCTGGACGGGACGCTCGATGGCCGCCGGCGATGCGGAGCGCGCCGAACGCGGCCATGACGCCACGGGGCGAGTCATCGAATATCTCCAGGCCCAGCCGGTGCTGCGAGCCGGCGGCCGGACCGCGGAACGCTTCCGGTTGCTCGACGACTCGCTGCATGAACTCCAGCGCGCGTCCCGCCGTATCGTGCTGTCGGCGCTGTCCGGTGCGGTGGGCTTGACGCTCGTGGTGCAGGCGATGTTCAGCGTGTTGCTGGTCCTGGGCGCCTACCTCGCACTCGGCGGGAGCATCGGTACGGCAGAGGTATTGGCGATCCTGGTGCTCGCCGCCCGCTGCGCCGATCCGCTGCTGTCGCTGTCGGACATCGGCGGCAAGGTACGCGGCGCGCGTTCCGAGCTGGCGAGACTCGACACGGTGTTGCGTACCGAGCCGCTGCCGGAAGCTCGCGAGCCGATCCAGCCGGCAGGCCATGACCTGGAGTTCGACTCCGCCGCCTTCCGGCATGGCGATCGCACGGTGATCGACGACGTGTCGCTGTCCGTGCCGGAGGGGCAGCGGCTCGCCGTCGTCGGGCCGTCGGGTGCGGGCAAGAGCACCTTGCTGCAGTTGCTCGCGCGGTTCTACGACGTGGACGCGGGCGCGGTGCGCGTGGGAGGCGTGGACGTGCGCGCGATCAGCTCCGAGGTGTTGATGGCGCAGATCGCCGTCGTCTTCCAGGAGGTCTATCTCTTCGACGGCACGATCGAGGAGAACGTGCGTCTCGGCCGCCCCGACGCCGAAGAAGCCGAGGTGCGGGCGGCGGCGACCGCCGCGCGGCTGGACGAGGTGATCGAGCGGCTGCCCGGCGGATGGGCGGCGAACGTCGGCGAGGGCGGCGCACTGCTGTCGGGTGGTGAACGACAGCGTGTCTCGATCGCGCGAGCGCTGCTGAAGAACGCGCCCATCGTGCTGCTGGACGAGGTGACCTCCGCGCTGGACCCGGTGAACGAGGCGGCCGTCCACGAGGGTATCGAGCGCCTGATGGCGGGCCGGACGGTGGTGATGGTGGCGCATCGGATGCGGACCGTCCGACGCGCCGATCGCATCGTCTTCCTGGACGGCGGCCGGATCGTGGAGGAAGGCAGCCACGAGGAGCTGCTACGCCGCAATGGCCGCTACGCTGACTTCTGGAACATTTCCCTGACACCGGCAGCGAGTGAATGAGCCGGTATGGCGCCTTGTCCGGGCACGGAGGCGCACCGTGGATCAGGCGGCGCGGCCGGCCTTGAGTGAGGCCGCGGTGTCGACGACGCGGCGGGCCTGGTAGCGGGCCGCCTGCAGGGCCACCTCACCGGGCGGGCCATCGCCGGCCACGTGGGAGGTGCCGTAGGGGTTGCCTGACTGGAACTGGACGGGATCGGTGTAGCCGGGCGGCACGATGATGCCGCCCCAGTGGTAGAACGTGTTCCCCAGCGCCAGAAGGGTGGATTCCTGTCCGCCGTGGGCGGTGTTGGAGGCGGTGAAAGCCGAGTACACCTTGTCCGCGAGCTTGCCCTGGAACCAAAGGGGACCGGTGGTGTCGATGAACGCTCTGAGCTGGCTGGCCGGGTTGCCGAAACGGGTGGGGGTGCCGAACAGCACCGCGTCGGCCCACTCCAGGTCGCCGAGGCCGGCCTCGGCGACGTCGGCGGTGTCCTGGAGGTGCCGGGCCCACTCCGGCCTGGCGCTGATCGCCTCCGGTGGGGCCAGTTCGGCAACCTTGCGCAGCCGCACGTGTGCGCCGGCCTTTTCCGCGCCCTCGGCGGCGGCTTGCGCCAAGGCGTGGACGGTCCCTGTGGCGCTGTAGTAAATGATCGCGACCTTCACGGGTTGCATGATCGGTTTCCTTCCTTCGCGTTCGGTTCACCGGTACGACGACACAACCCTGCGCAATGTGAGGCGACGCGCCGACCTCACAGTTCGATGCGAGGTGCCCTCCGGCAGTCCGACCGAGATGCTGCCCGCAGAGGGCCACGGCGGGGTACTGCGTTGCGTACGCCCGACGTCATGGCGTACAGTGTTCGCATAACGCGAACTACGTACGCAGCAGGGAAGGGCTTTCATGACGAAGACCACGAGCTGGGACATGCAGGGCACTTGGGACAGCAGAGGTGCCTGGGGTGCCAAGGGCCGGTGGGAAGAGCAGGACGGTCGGGGCCCTGGCCTGTCGCAGCCGGGGCTGCGCAGGATGCGGGAGGTGCTGGGCGGGCATGTGGCGTCCGGGGCGGTTCCCGGGCTGGTCGCCCTCGTCGGGCGCGGTGAGGAGACGCACGTCGAGGCGATGGGCACGTTGCACGCGGGCGGTGGCGCCCCCATGGGCCGGGACACGATCTTCCGGATGGCGTCGCTGACCAAGCCCGTCACGGCCGCCGGCGTGATGACCCTCGTCGAGGAGTGCCGGCTGCGGCTGGACGAGCCGGTCGACGAGTGGCTGCCCGAGCTGGCCGACCGCCGGGTGCTAGCGCGGATCGACGGCCCGCTGGACGACACGGTCCCGGCGGCGCGCCCGATCACCGTACGCGACCTGCTGACCTTCACCTTCGGATTCGGCGCCGTGCTGGCACCGCCGGACGCCTATCCGATCCAGGTCGCCATCCGCGAGCTGGGCCTGGACACCACCTCGCCGGAGTTCGGGCCGGAGGAGTGGATCCGCCGGCTGGGCGAGCTGCCGCTGATGCGCCAGCCGGGCGAGCTGTGGCAGTACCACACCGGCTCCGACGTGCTCGGCGTGCTCGTCGGCCGGGTCACCGGGCAGTCGCTGGAGGCTTTCCTGCGCGAGCGGCTGTTCGCCCCGCTAGGGATGGACGACACCGGCTTCCACGTGCCCGAGGACAAGATCCACCGGTTCCCCACCAGCTACGCCCACGACCCGGCGACCGGCGAGCTGACGGTGTGGGACGAAGCCGCCGGTGGCAAGTACAGCAGTCCCCAGCCGTTCCAGGCCGGTGGCGACGGGCTGGTCTCGACCGTGGACGACTATCACGCGTTCTTCCGGATGCTGCTGAACAAGGGCGTCCACAACGGCGAGCGCATCCTGTCGCGGGCCACGGTCGAGCTGATGACGATGGACCACCTGACGCCGGAGCAGAAGGCCGAGAAGGACGCCTTCGGCGACCACTTCGGCCGGCACGGCGGGTTCGGCTTCGGCATGGCGGTCCGTACGCACCGCCGCGACCTCGCCTCCCCCGGCCAGTTCGGCTGGGACGGCGGCCTGGGCACCACCGGGTACGCCGACCCGGCCGAGGGGCTCGTCGGCATCCTGCTGACCCAGGCCGCGATGGACTCGGCCGCCACGCCCCGCCTGCACCGCGACTTCTGGACCACCGCCTACCAGGCGATCGGCTGAGCCGTCACGCGCGCTCGCCGGCGCCGGCGAAGGGCATGTGCTCGCCTTCCACGTACTTCGGGAACGGCTGGTAGACGTTCACGCCCGGGTCGCCGCGAAACAGCAGCGCGGAGACGAACGGCTGCTCCTCGCTCGTGATCCGGGTCGAGGTCGGGATGTAGCGGATGGTCAGGCCGCAGCGGCGCTTGGGGGAGGTGTTGGCGGTGGAGGCGTGCAGGATGTTCGGGTGGTGCACCTCCACGTCGCCGGGCGCCAGCACCAGGTCCACGGCCTTGGACTCGTCCACCGTCACCGCGCTCTCCGAGCCGAGCACGTTGTCGATGTCGTCGCGCTGGCGCAGCTCGTGCAGGTCCTCCTTGTGCGAGCCGGGGATCACGCGCATGCAGCCGTTCTCCGGCGTGGACTCGTCGACGGCCAGCCACAGCGTGACGACGCGCATCGGCTCCAGCGGCCAATAGGCGCCGTCCTGATGCCACAGCACCGGCTTGCCGGAAAACGGAGGCTTGCTGATGTAGTGCGATGCGAACAGCGCGATGTCCGGGCCCACGAACAGCTGCGCGAGGTCCAGCAGCCGGTCGTCGCTGACCAGCCGCACCCAGAACGGGTCGCCGGCGACCAGTTCGGTGCCCAGATCCTCGCCGAGCCGGTCGGGATGCCTGGCCTGAAGCCAGGCCACATGGTCGCTCGCCTCGGCGATCAGGCCGGGGTCGATGACGTTGCGGAAGATCGTGTAGCCGTCGCGGTCGTAGTCCTTGAGGATCCGGTCGACTTCCGTGATCACCATGTGCTCCTCTGCGGGGTGGGCGTCGATCCGCATTCTTCGGTCTCCGCGCCGCGAGTTACTAGTACTCACCACTCCATAACTATTAATTTCCTGACATGATCGGCTGTGTGGCGACAGTTCTGCGCTGGGTGGAATTCGCCGCCGGCCTGCCGTACCACGCGGCGCTGGTGCCGGTCACGGGCAGCCGCCGCGATCGGCCCGAGCCGCACAGCCACGCCGACTTCCACGAGCTCGTCTTCGTGACCGCCGGGGCCGGCAAGCAAGTGGTCTGGGGGGCCGGCGAGACGGAGCTGCCGCTGCGGGCCGGTGACGTGGTGCTGGTCAGGCCGCAGGACCGGCACGAGTTCGCGGGCGCGATGAGCTTCGTCAACATCGCCTTCCCGAGCGAGCGCTGGCGCGCCTTCGCCGATCTCGCCGGGCTGGCGGGCACGGCGGAGTGGGATCGGCGCGACCTTCCCCTGTCGGCGCGCGCCGCTCTGGACGGGCCGATCGCGCAGGAGTTCGCCCGCGTGCTGGCCGCCTACTCCGGCGGGCCACGGGTGCTGGACCTGGTCAGGCTCTGGACGGCGGTCGTCCCGATCCTGGAGCGCGCCGACGGCGCGGCCCTGGACCAGCGGCCCGCCTGGCTGGTGTCGGCGTGCGTCGCGATGAGCCGCGAGGAGAACCTCCGCGAAGGGCTGCCCCGGCTGCTGGCGATGGCCGCCGTCAGCCCGGGACATCTGGCCCGCTCCATGCGCAGGCACTACGGCTGTACGCCGGTCGCCTTCGTGGCCCGGCGCCGGCTCGAGCACGCGGCCCTGCTGCTGACCACGACGACGGACGGCATCGGCCGGATCGCCCAGCGCTGCGGTTTCTCCGGGCAGTCGTACTTCGGCCGGCTCTTCCAGGAGAAGTACGGCATGGCGCCCCGCGACTACCGGCAGGCGACCCGCCGCGCGGTGGTCCCGGCGGCCCTGGACACTCCAGACATCAAGTGATTAGATGACTCGCACCCGACCCTGAACTCACAACGAATCCCCGTCCACAGTGAGCACGAGGCCGTTCCTGAGGGTGCACTCGCGGGAGCGGCGCCCCCCACGAGCGAACAGGAGGCCGGGCATGATCCGGTCGCGTCCACTGCTTATCGCCGCCATCGCCTCGCTCGCCCTCGCCGGCTGCGGCTCCGCCGGCGAGCCGGCGAAGCAGGCCGCCAAGACCGAGCTGAAGCTCTACAACGACAAAGGGGCCTGGAGCAAGTACTTCGACGAGATGGGCCGGTTGTCCAAGCAGCAGATCGGGCTGTCGATGACGTCGGTCGGCTACACCGACGAGCCGACGTACCAGGCCTTCATCAAGGCGTCCTTCCGCACCGACGTGAAGCCGGACCTGTTCACCTGGACGACGGGCGGGCGGCTGGCGGAGATCGTCGCCCAGAAGCAGGTGGCGGAGACGACCGCGCTCTGGCAGGAGGCCATCAAGAACGGCGACCTCTCGGCCGATCTGGCGAAGTACTACACGGTGGACGGCAAGCAGTATTGCGTCCCGCTGAACGCCGCCTACTGGGGCATGTTCTTCAACAAGAAGATCTTCGACAAGCACGGGCTGAAGCCGCCGGCCACGTGGGACGAGCTGATCAAGGTCGCCGACACGCTGAAGAAGAACGGCGTGACGCCCTTCTACCACACCTCCGTGCTGTTCTCCTTCGTCTGGTTCGAGCAGCTCCTCGCCGGCACCGACCCCGACCTGTACGACCGCCTCTCGACCGGCCAGGCCAAGTACACCGATCCGGGTGTGGTCGAGGTGATGAAGCGCTGGAAATCCATGATCGACGCCGGGTACTTCAACAACCCCGGCGACAAGACCGACCCCGGCGACGTGCTCAAGACCGGCAAGACGGCGATGGTGTCGTTCGGCACGTGGTTCAACACGAGCATGACCCAGCGCGAGCTGAAGCCCGGCACCGACTACGGCTTCTTCGTGATCCCCAACGTGAACGCCGCTCTGCCCAAGACCTCCATGATCTTCGAGAGCGGCCCGCTCTGCTCGCTCACCAAGGCGCCCGATCCCGCGGCCAGCATGAAATACCTCAAGTGGTGGGTGACGCCCGGCGCCCAGGAGAAGTGGGCCACGGCCAGGGGAGACGTGTCGGCCAACCCGAAGGTCGCCATCCCCGACCCGGCGATAGCGGAGGTCGGCAAGGCGGCGGGCAGCGGGGAGTATCGCCTGGTCAACCGCTATTTCGAGGCCACGCCGCCGCCCGTGCTCACCGCTGCGCTGGACGGCTTCAGCGCCTTCGTCGTCAAACCGGACACGTACCAGAAGGTCCTCGAGGACATCCAGGCCGCCGCCGACGAATATTGGAGCACCCACAACTGATCAGCGGAGGGCGGCGCGGCGCGCCGCCCCTTCCGCCGCCCGCGGTCAGGGAGCGGCGCCGCTGGACTCACCGCGGGCCGGTGATCGGATGTGCGCGCGCTCTGCTGGACCTGCCGGGACGCCCTGACGGCGCGACCTTAAGCGCATGAGCAGAAATCGGTAAGCGCGCTCGGCCAGGCTGAGCCTGCAAGTCGGAAAAGCGCAAGCGACCTGAGGGGACCCGGCCATGAGAAAGATCATCGAGTCGACGTTCGTCACCGTGGACGGCGTCATCAGCTCTCCGCAGGAGTGGTGCTCGCCGTACTGGGACGCGGAGCACAGCGACTACGCCGGCAAGCTGCTGGTCTCTTCCGACGCGCTGCTTCTGGGGCGCGTGACCTACCAGAGCTTCGCCGAGGTCTGGCCCACGCGGTCGGGCGACGCCTACACCGACCGGATCAACAGCATGCCGAAATACGTCGCCTCCACCACGCTGAAGGAGGCCGGCGCCTGGAACGGCACCCTGCTCCAGGGGGACGTCGCCACCGCGGTGGCCGAGCTCAAGCGGCAGCCGGGCGAGGCCATCCTGAAGTTCGGGACCGGGGAGCTCGACCGCACGCTGATCAGTAACCGGCTGATCGACGAGTTCCACTTCTGGACGTTCCCCTGCGTCGCCGGCGGCGGCGACCGGCTCCTCGACGGCCTGGACCTCACCCACCTGGACCTGCTCGAAACGACCCGGTTCAAGTCCGGCATCGTCGTCAACACGTATGGCCTGAAGTGACATCGGCATCGCGTGCCGGAGCGGGGCGATGACATTCTTTACCCAAGCGCTTGTTTCGATCATGGTGTGGTGTGATTCTGCGATTGGCGATCACGGCCCGCGTCCAGCGCCTCATGGACCGCATCGCCGCCCCGCACGCCCCACAACCTGAAGGGATGCACGCGCCATGGCCGATGCGACGCAGAACCGGGACAGTCTGACCGCCGAAGGGCGCAGTAGGCGCGCGCTGCTGCGCGGGGCCGCCGTCGCCGGCGGCGCGCTGGTGACCGGCGCGGCGCTGGGCCGCGTCCCCGCCCGGGCCGAGGTCGAGTACGACGTCGTGGTGGTCGGCGCCGGAGCCGCCGGGATGACCGCGGCGCTGACCGCGGCCAAGCGCGGGCTGCGTACCCTCGTGGTCGAGAAGGCGCCGACGTTCGGCGGGTCGGCCGCCCGCTCCGGCGCGGGCATCTGGATCCCGAACAACGAGGTCATCCTCGCCGCCGGCGTGCCGGACACGCCCGCCAAGGCCGCCGCCTACCTCGCCCGCGTGGTCGGTGACACGGTGCCGATCGAGCGGCAGCGGGCCTTCCTCGCCGCCGGCCCGGCCATGCTCTCGTTCGTGATGCGGAACAGCCCGCTGCGGTTCCGCTTCATGGAGGGCTACGCCGACTACTATCCGGAGCTCCCCGGCGGGATGCCGAACGGCCGCTCCATCGAGCCCGGCCAGCTCGACGGCAGGGTCCTCGGCGCGGAGCTGGCCAGGCTGAACCCCGCGTACATCCCGACCCCCGCCGGCATGGTCGTCTTCAGCGCCGACTACAAGTGGCTGACGCTCAGCGCGGTCAACCCGAAGGGGACGGAGGTCGCCGCCGCATGCCTGCTGAGGGGCACCGAGGCCGCGCTGCGCGGCGAGAAGCCGCTGACCATGGGCCAGGCCCTGGCCGGCGGCCTGCGCGCCGGGCTGCTCTCGGCCGGCGTGCCGGTGTGGCTGGAGAGCCCGCTGCTCGACCTGCACCTGGAGGGCGGCCGCGCGAAGGGCGTCGTGGTGTCGAGGAACGGCGCCGAGACGCTGGTCAAGGCCACCCGTGGCGTCATCGTCGGGTCGGGCGGGTTCGAGCGCAGCGCGGCCATGCGCGCCGAGTTCCAGCGCCAGCCCATCGGCACGAGCTGGACCGTCGGCGCCAGGGAGAACACCGGCGACGGCATCGAGGCCGGCGAGCGCGCCGGGGCGGCCCTGGGGCTCATGGACGACGCCTGGTGGGGGCCCGCCATCCCGCTGCCTGGCGAGCCGTACTTCTGCCTGGCCGAGCGCACCCTGCCCGGCTGCATCCTGGTCAACGGCAACGGCGTGCGCTTCGTCAACGAGGGCGCCCCGTACAGCGACGTCGTCCACGTCATGTACGACCGCAACACCCCGGCCGCGCCGCACATCCCCGCCTGGCTGATCGTCGACCAGCAGTACCGCAATCGCTATCTGTTCAAGGACGTCGCCCCCCTGCTGCCGCTGCCCGCCTCCTGGTACGACAGCGGCGCCGCGCACAAGGCGTGGACCGTCGAGCAACTGGCACAGCTCATCGGCGTGCCCCAGGCGGCGCTGCGCGGCACGGTCACCCGGTTCAACGAGTTCGCGGTCGCGGGCAAGGACCTCGACTTCCATCGTGGCGACAGCGCCTACGACCGTTACTACGCCGACCCGTACGTCAAACCGAACCCCTGCCTGGCGCCCCTGTGGCTGCCGCCGTTCTACGCGTTCAAGATCGTTCCTGGGGATCTCGGGACCAAGGGCGGCATGCTCACCGACGCGCGGGCGCGCGTGCTGCGCTCCGACGGCTCGGTCATCCCCGGCCTGTACGCCGCCGGCAACGCCAGCGCCGCCGTCATGGGCCACAGCTACGCCGGCGCCGGCTCGACTCTCGGCCCCGCCATGACCTTCGGGTACGTCGCCGCCAACCACATCGCCGACTCCCCATGACAGGCGACGACGCGGTCGTGCACGAGGACGGCCGCACCGTCGCCGACGCCCTGTCCAGGTGGGTGTAACAACTGCTACATTCACGAATGTGACGAATGAAGTGGTGCGGTGGGTGGTGCTGCTCGTGCGGCTGCCCGCCGGTCCCTCCCGTCATCGGGTCGCGGTGTGGCGGGAGTTGCGCCGGCTCGGGGCGGTGTCCCTGGGGCAGGGCACCTGGACGGTGCCCGACGTCCCCGTCTTCGCCGACGGGCTGTCCCGCGTGGCGGAGCTGGCCGGGACGGCAGGGGGCGAGGTGGTGGTGCTGGACGCGGCCGGTCGCACGCCCGCCGACGCCGCGCGCCTGCAGGCCATGTTCGCCGCCGCCCGCCAGGACGACTGGTCGGAGTTCCTCGCCGACTGCGACAAGTACGAGGAAGAGCTGGCCAAGGAGATCCGCCAGGCCAAGTTCACGCTGGCGGAGCTGGAAGAGGAGGAGCAGTCGCTGGAGCGGCTGCGGCGCTGGCACCGCGCGCTGACGGCCCGCGACGTGTTCGGCACCCCGTCTGCGGAGCAGGCGGCCAAACGGCTGGCGGAATGTACGGCGGCCTGCGAGGACTACGCCGAACGCGTCTTCGCCGCCCTCCACCAGTCACCGGCGGGCCCCTGATGACCGCGTCGCGCGCCCCAGGGCCTGAGCAGGTGGCGTCGAGGGGGCGGATGTGGCCGTTGTACGCGGCCGGGTTCACCACCGCGTTCGGGGCGCACGGCGTCGCGGCCAGCCTCGGCGGCCTCTCGGCGGACGCCGTCACGTCGCTCCTGGTCCTGGGCGGGCTGCTGGCGCTGTACGACGGCGCCGAAGTGCTGCTCAAGCCGCTCTTCGGCACCCTGGCCGACCGGATCGGCGCCCGCCCCGTGCTCCTCGGCGGGCTGGTGGCCTTCGCCTGCGCCTCGGCCCTGTACGCGCTCGCCGACAGCCCGGGCTGGCTCTGGGCGGCCCGCCTCGGGCAGGGAGCGGCCGCCTCCGCGTTCTCCCCGTCGGCCTCCGCCCTGGTCGCCCGGCTCAACCCGGCGGCGAAGCACGGCCGCGCGTTCGGCGGCTATGGCTTCTACAAGAGCATCGGCTACACCCTGGGCCCGCTGCTCGGTGGTGTGCTGGTGTGGGCCGGCGGGCTGCGGCTGCTGTTCGCGGTGATGGCGGTGCTGGCGGTGGCCGTCGCGGTGTGGGCCGCGCTGGCGGTGCCGCACGTGCCGCCGCTGCCCAGGACCCGGCAGACCGTGCTGGACCTCGCGCGCCGCCTGGCCGAACGGTCCTTCTGGCAGCCGACCGCCGCGCTGGCCGCCGCCACCGCCGCGCTGTCGGTCGGTGTCGGCTTCCTCCCGGTTTCCGGCGCCGCAGCCGGTCTGGGCCCGGTCGCCACCGGTGCTGCCGTGTCGGTCCTGGCCGCCTGCGCCGCGGTCGTCCAACCGTTCGCCGGACGCGCCCTGGACACCGGCCGGATCACCGCCCCTTCCGGGCTGGCTGCCGGCCTCGTGGTCACCGCCGCCGGGCTGGCCTGCGCCATGCTGCCGGGGCTCGCGGGCGTGCTGGCGTCGGCGGTGCTGATCGGGGCGGGCACGGGCCTGATCACCCCTCTCGGCTTCGCGGCCCTGGCCGCGGCCACTCCCCAGGAACGGCTCGGGCAGACCATGGGGGCCGCCGAGCTCGGCCGCGAGCTGGGCGACGCGGGCGGCCCGCTGCTGGTCGCCGGCATCGCCACCGCGGCCACCCTCGCCCACGGCTTCGCCGCCCTGGCCCTCCTGCTCATGCTCGCCCCCGCCGCCATGCTGACCACGCGCCTCGCCCTCCGCCTCCGGAGCTGAACGCGACGGGTCTCCGGGCCGGGGCGATGCGCGCCGCCGTGGCTCGGTGTGCTTCCGAGGCGGCGCGCGCCGCGACGGGCCAATCGGTGCCCCGCGTTCCGGCTCCGCGGACGGAGGAGACGGTCAGCCGACGCTCGCGGAGGGTGCGGCCGCGGCGTGCGGGTGCGCGTTCTCGCGGAGCTCGCGCCGCAGCTCCACCGCACGGTGGAAGTAATGGGAGGCCAGAGCGGCACGCCCGGAGGAACGATACAGCTCCCCGAGCGTCTGGAACGAGTCCGCCGCCCCGCTGCGATCCCCGAGCTGCTGGAAGATCACCAGAGACCGCTGCAACTGGTCGGTCCCGTACACCCGATCGCCCCGCGCCACCTGCAGCCCGCCCAGGTTGTGCATGGCGTACGCGCCGCAGTGCCGGTCGCCGAGCGACTCGAAGATCTCCAGCGCCCGCCCCTGGAGGCGCATCGCCTCGTCCGAGTCCGCCACCAGGTCGTGCAGGCGGCCCAGCTGCATGGACACGCATCCCTCCCGGTGGGCGTCGCCGAGCTCCCCGGCCAGTCGCAGCGCCTCCCCGAGCCACCTGGAGGCCTGGCCGAGGTCCTGCATGGACAGGTGCACCCGCCCGATCGCCTGCCGCGCGTACGCCTCCCCGCTCGTGTCGCTCACCGCGAGGAACATGGCCAGAGCGTGCCGGAAATACCCGAGCGCCCGGAAGTGCCGGCCGGAGAACTGGTTGACCGCCCCCAGCCCGCAGATCGAGATCGCCTCGCCCCGCGTGTCGCCCAGCTCGCGGAAGATCACGCGGGCTCGCCGGATCATCTCCTCGGCCTCGGCGTAGCGATCCTGGTAGAGGCACACCTGGCCAAGACCGCGCAGCATGGCCGCCTCGCCGCGCCGGTCCCCGGCCGCGCGGGCGCTGTCGAGCGCGATGCGGTGGGTGAGCTGCCACTCGTCGAAGCGGCAGTGCAGGTCGAAATACGGTACGAGGGTCGCGGCGAGCCCCCACGCCGACTGCGTCAGCCCGGTGTGGGCGGCCAGCCGTACCGCCTCCACCAGGGACTCCCGCTCGGCCTCGAACCACGACATCGGGTCGGCGGTCAGGCGGCCGAGCGTCTCCCGCTCCAGGCTCCACCGGGGCGCCGTCTCCGACGTCGTGCTGAACAGCGTGGTCGGCAGCCGGGACGTGGCGTGCTCGGCGGCGGTCATCCAGCCTCCGAGCACGCGCGTGAGCGCATGCCGCTCCGCCGGGCCGCCGGCCTTCTCCCTGGCGGTGCAGCGGATCAGGTCGTGCAGCAGGTAGCGGGGCTGGCCGATGGGGTCGGTGCCGATCAGGCGCAGGAGGTTGACGTCCACCAGGGTGTCCACGACGGCGTCGGCACGATGCCGGTCCAGCACGGCGTCGGCCACCCAGCCGGGCACGGACGCCGGGCCGAGCAGGCCCAGCGCGCGGAACGTCCGGGCCGCGTCGCCGGGCAGCCCCCGGTAGCTGAGGTCGAACGAGCCGCGTACCTCGAGGTCGCCGGCGCGCAGCTCGTCGAGCCTGCTCGCCTCGTCGGCCAGCCGCTGCTGGAGCACCTGCAGCGACCAGCCGGGCCGCCCGGCCAGGCGCGCTCCCGCGATCCTGATGGCCAGCGGCAGGTACCCGCACGAATGC
The DNA here is from genome assembly GCF_052068215.1 of Nonomuraea sp. H19. NCBI lineage: Bacteria > Bacillati > Actinomycetota > Actinomycetes > Streptosporangiales > Streptosporangiaceae > Nonomuraea > Nonomuraea sp. H19. The sequence goes on from NZ_JBQHCV010000018.1 coordinate 156,975, forward strand.
AGGATCGCCTGGGCGGCCTCCCGCTCCCGGCTCAGCCGCTCGGCGCCCACGATCCGGCTCAGCAGCTCCTCGGCCTCCACCGGTGACAGCACGTCCAGTTCGAGCAGCAACGCGCCGGGCAGCTCGGTGATGCGCCGCCGGCTCGTCACGAGCACCGCGCAACCGTTGCCGGGCAGCAGGGCCCGTACCTGCGCGGCGTCGGCCGCGTCGTCGAGAAAGACGAGCATGGGCCGCTCGGCCAGCAACGACCGGTACAGCGTGGCCCGCTCGTGCACCGAGGCGGGCAGGGCCGCCTCGCCGACCCCGAGCGCGCGCAGCGCCTCGGCCAGCAGGTCGGCGGGATCGGCGGGGGAGGGCTCGGTGCCGCCGAGGCACAGGTGGAGCTGCCCCTCGGGATAGTCGGCCCGCACGGCGTGCGCGCAGTGCACCGCCAGCGCCGACTTGCCCACCCCCGGCGGTCCCACCACCACGGCGATCGACGGCGGCCCGTCCGGCCGCCGGTCGCGCGGCGACAGCGCCCGCGTCAGTGCCGCGACCGCGTCGTCCCGGCCGGTGAAGTCGGGCACGTCGGCCGGCAACTGGTGTGGCGCGGGCGCGCTCACGCCCGGGGCTGGAACGATCCCGGCGGCCGTCGCCGGCGTACCGGCCTCCGGGGCAGGGGTGGGTCCGGCGTGCGGCGGCGGGGCGTCGTCGGCCAGCACGGCCGCGTGCACGTCACGCAGGTCCTGCCCCGGCTCGATGCCCAATTCGTCGACGAGCTGCCGCCGTACCGTCGTGTACTCGTGCAGCGCCTCGGCCCGCCTGCCGCTGCGGTGCAGGGCGACGATCAGCTGCCGCCACAGATCCTCCCGGTAGGGGTGCTCGCCGATCAGCCCGCGCAGGTCGTCGATGGCGGCGGTGTACTCCTCGCGCGCCATCCGCATCGCCACCAGCTCCTCGGCCGCGCCGAGCCGCGCCAGGCCGAGCGAGCGCAGCCGCCCGTCCCACAGCGGGCTGGCGGGCAGGTCGCTCAGGGGGTCGCCGCGCCACAACGCCAGCGCCCTGCGCAGCAGTTCGAAGCCCTCCTGGGTACGTCCCGCCGCCCGTGCCCTGCCCACCAGGTCCTCGAACAGCAGCAGGTCGAGCTGCTCCGCCGGCAGCTCCACCGCGTACCCGGAGGGCTGGGCCACGATCTGAGCCCCGGCCGCGACCAGGGCGCCGCGCAGGGAGCTCACGTACGTGCGCACGTTGGCCAGCGCGGACGACGGCGGGTTCGCCGGCCACAGCACCTCGATGAGCAGGTCCGCGCTGACCACGTGACCGGCCTCGAGTAACAGCGAGGCCAGCAGGAGCCGGGGCTTCCTGCCGGCGATGCGCAGGGTCTGGTTCGGCGTCCGAACCTGTAAAGGGCCAAGAACACCGAAATTAGGCTGGTCAACCACTATGAACGCACCTACTCCTCAGTGGAGGCGTTGCAGCGATTTGTCAGGCTTATCGTTCAAGCCGGCTGAGCCTTTATACCGATTTTGGATGTTCTTTGTAGGTCGTACGCCCAATCTTGGTCCGCAGCAATAGCGCTTCCAGAGATCCAACAGACCATGCGTGCGCTTGTTTCTTGGTGCGTGCAGAAAGGATCCGTATGAGACCCAGAGGGGTGCTTACGGTGGGGTTCGCCCTGCTTGCCGGGCTCGTGTCGGGCCAGGCCGCGATGGCCGGCCCGATCGTGGCCGCACAGCCCGCGGCCACGGCGGCCACGCCGACGCCTGCTCCCACGTCGAGTCCGACCGGGGACAACAACGACCCGCCCAACACCGTCGACGTCCCGCTGGCGACGACCCTCGCGGCCCCGAGCTTCCAGCTGCCCTTCCCCTGCGGCCAGAGCTGGACGGGCAACTCCAGCAACAGCAGTGCCCACCGGGCATGGGAGATCGACTTCAACCGGGGCAGCACGGCGAGCGCCGACCTCGGTGACACCGTCGTCGCCGCCGCGGCCGGCACCGTGGTCATCTCGGCCCACCAGGGCTCCACGAACGGCTACGGGAACCTGGTCAAGATCGACCACGGAGGCGGCTGGACGACGTTCTACGCGCATCTGAACGCGCGTTCCGTCAGCGCCGGCGCCCGTGTCTCCCAGGGCCAGAAGATCGGCACGCTGGGCAAGACCAGCAAGCCGGGCAACAACATCAGCCCGCACCTGCACTACGAGGTGCGCCAGGGCGAGGGCTATCCCGGCAACATCCGCAAGGCGACCTTCAACGGCGCCACCTTCGGCTACCCGAACCAGACGCTGACCTCCAGGAACAAGTGCGGCAGCGGCGGCGGCGGGGGCACGAACCCGCACACGCCCCAGTCGGTGTGCGGCAGCGGTTACAAGGTGATCGACTCCGCGGCGCTCGGCACGGCGGGCACCGTTCACCTGCTGTACAACTCGGCCAACGGCAGCAACTGCGTGGCCACGATCAAGAAGACGTCGCTCGGCAAGGCCACGGCGACCAGTGCCTATCTGGAGGTGGAGGGCAAGGCCCGCGTCACCGACAGCGGCAACTTCACCTACTTCGCGGGGCCGGTGCGTGCCTCCGCGGCCGACAAGTGCGTCAAGTGGGGCGGAAAGGTCGGCACGTCGGCCTACAACAGCCCCCTCGAGCACTGCGGCTAAAAGCGGGAGCGGCCGCCGTCTTTCCTCCGTGTACGGCGGCCGCTCCATTCGTGCCAACCCCGAACTTCCTGAGGAGAAACCTGTGCACGCCCGATTGCGTCGCTCGGCCGCGCTTCTGACCGGCGCGCTGATCCCCCTCTCGCTTCTCATGGGACAGCCCGCCGCGAACGCCTCCGCCGATCCCATGACCGACGCGTTCGCCCGCGCCGCCACCACGTACGAGGTGCCCCGCGACCTGCTGGTGTCGCTCGCCTACGCCGAGACCCACCTGGACGGGCACGCCGGCGAACCCAGCGCGAGCGGTGGCTATGGTGTCATGCACCTGGTCAGCAACCCCACCACGAAGACGCTCGAACGCGCGGCCACGCTGACGAAGCAGCCCGTCTCGGCGCTGAAGAGCGACGACGCGGCCAACATCACCGGCGGTGCCGCCGTGCTCCGCGACTACGCCGACGGCCTGGGGCTGAGCGCCGCCGCCCGCAAGGACGCGGGCAAGTGGTACCAGGCCATCGCCAAGTACGGCAACGCGTCCTCACCGGACGTGGCCCGCCTGTACGCCGACACCGTCTACGACCTGATGGCCAAGGGCATCAGCGCCACCACGCCCGGCGGCGAGGACGTCACGGTGCCGCCGCGCGCCGTGGAGCCCGAGCGCGGCCCCTACGAAAAGGCGAAGGAGCTGGACGAGCCCAGCACGTTCGCGGCGAACACCGACTACGCCGGGGCCCGGTGGGTGGCTGCCCACAGCAGCAACTACGCGGTCTCCAACCGCCCGACCAGCGACAAGATCGACCGCATCGTCATCCACGTGACACAGGGCTCCTACGCGGGCACGATCTCCTGGTTCCAGAACGGGCCGCGGGCGAACCCGACCTCCGCCCACTACGTCATCCGCTCAGCGGACGGCGCCATCACGCAGATGGTCAGGGAGAAGAACAGGGCCTTCCACGCGGGCTCCTACAACCGGCGGTCGGTCGGCATCGAGCACGAGGGCTTCGTGAACAACGCGACGTGGTTCACCGACGCGATGTACCGGGCCTCGGCCGCGCTGACCCGCAACATCGCCGACCGGTACGGCATTCCGAAGGACCGCACCCACATCGTCGGCCACCACGCCGTCCCCGGCGCCGACCACACCGACCCCGGCCCGCACTGGAACTGGACCAAGTACATGCAGTACGTAACCGGCGGGAGCGGCGGCGGCGGGGGCACGAACCCGCACACGCCCGAGTCGGTGTGCGGCAGCGGTTACAAGGTGATCGACTCCGCGGCGCTCGGCACGGCGGGCACCGTTCACCTGCTGTACAACTCGGCCAACGGCAGCAACTGCGTGGCCACGATCAAGAAGACGTCGCTCGGCAAGGCCACGGCGACCAGTGCCTATCTGGAGGTGGAGGGCAAGGCCCGCGTCACCGACAGCGGCAACTTCGATTATTACGCGGGGCCGGTACGTGCCTCCGCGGCCGACAAGTGCGTCAAGTGGGGCGGAAAGGTCGGCACGTCGGCCTACAACAGCCCCCTCGAACACTGCGGCTAGTCCCGGCACCACCGCTGAGCCCCCGGCCCGCAACCCGCCGGGGGCCTTCGCGCGCTGAGCACTCGGGGGCGCTCAGCCGAGCTCGTCCCACAGGGCAGCGGGGATGGGATGGTCCAGAGCCTGCAGGTTGACAGCCACGTGGGACGGGTCGTGGGCACCGATGAGGACGGTGTGCACGGCCGGGTGGCGCAACGGGAACTGCAGGGCCGCCGCCGGTAGCGGGACCCCGTGCCGGGCGCACGCCGCGGCGAGCGCGTGCGCCTCGGCAGGCGCGTCCGGCGGCGGCTGGGAGCCGGCCAGCCACCCGCGGTGCAGCAGGCTGGCCGCGATGATCGGGATGCCGCGATCCAGGCAGAGCGGGAGCAACTCGTCGAAGGCCGTCCGGCGCAGCAGCGTGACCTGGTTGGCGGCCAGCAGCAGATCCAGGTCGGTGTGCTTGACGAAGTCCACCAGCATGGGGGACTGGTTCATGCCCACGCCGATGGCCCGCACGACCCCCTGGGCACGCAGGTCCGCCAGCGCCGCGTAGGCCTCGTCGAGCGCCTGCGGCCAATGGCGGTCCGGGTCGTGGATGAACAGGATGTCCACGTGGTCGAGGCCCAGCCGGTCCAGGGACTCCGTGACGCTGCGCAGCACCCCGTCGCGGCTGAAGTCCCACTCGACGTGGTGGTCGCCCGGCACGGCGAACCCGCCGTCGTCACCGGGTCCGGGGCGTACGAGCCGGCCGACCTTGCTCGACAGGATGAACTCCGACCGCGGACGCTCGCGCAGCGCGCGGCCCATGCGCCGCTCCGACAGGCCGAGCCCGTAGAAGGGGGCGGTGTCGAAGTAGCGGATGCCGGACTCCCAGGCGGCCTCCACCACCTCCGCGGCCCGGGCGTCCGAGATCGCGTGCAGGTAGTTGCCCAGCGGCCCGCCGCCCAGCCCCACGCGGGGGAGCGGCAGCGTCATGCGGGCTCCAGGTGCAGCCAGGTGGTGACCACCTCGGAGACCGCCTCCAGATGGTGGTCCTCGCCGGGCTCCACAATGAGCACATCACCCCCGGAAAATAGTGAAATGTTCCCATTTATGTGGACTTTTCCGGCGCCCGACAGGATCAGGAAGACCTCCGGGTCCGCGTGCGTGTGAGGGCCCCGCGCATGGCTGATCTCGCCGGGCTGGAGCCTCGAGACCCCGCCCGACTCCACCCGGAAGCCGGGCAGCGAAACCCCGGCTCCCATCTCCGCCAGCGTGCTCCTACGCATGAATGCCCGCTTCCTTGGCGGCCTGGTCGATGGCCACCAGCTCGTCGCCGGTGAAGTCCAGCCGGTCCACGGCCGCCACGTTCGCCTCGAGCTGCTCCGGGCTGGACGCGCCGACCAGCACCGACGTGATCCGCGGATCGCGCAGCGCCCAGGCGAGCGCGAGCTGCGCGACCGTCTGCCCCCGCGACCCGGCGAGCTCGGCCAGCGTCCGCACGAACGTCAGCACCTCCGGCGTCACCCGGTCCGCGGTCAGGAAGCGGCCTTCGGCGGCCCGCGAGTCGGCGGGGATGCCGTCGAGGTAGCGGTCGGTCAGCAGCCCCTGCGCCAGCGGCGAGTAGACGACGCAGCCGACCCCCTCCCGCTCCAGCACGCCCAGCAGCGACTCCTCGATGCTCCGGTTGAGCAGCGAGTATTGCGGCTGGTGGACCACGAGCGGCGTGCCGAGCCCACGCAGCAGCCGGGCGGCCTCCGCGGTGCGCTCGGGGGAGAAGTTGGAGACCCCGACGTAGAGGGCGCGGCCGGTGCGCACTATGTGGTCGAGCGTGGCGACCTGCTCCTCCAGCGGCGTCTCGGCGTCGTCGCGGTGGAGGTAGAAGATGTCGACGTAGTCGAGGCCGAGCCGGGCCAGCGAGCGGTCGAGGGTGGCCAGCAGGTGCTTGCGCGAGTTGCCCTTGCCATAGGGCCCGTCCCACATGGGGTTGCTGCCCTTGGTGGTGACCACGGCCTCGTCCCGCAGCGACGCGGGGAAGATCCTGCCGAACGCGGCCTCGGCCGCGCCGATGGGCGGGCCGTACCGGTCGGCGATGTCGAAGTGGGTGATGCCGAGGTCGAGCGCCTTGTGCAGGATCGCGCGCTGGCTGTCGAGCGGCTTGCCCTCGCCGAAGTTGTGCCAGAGACCCAGCGACACGGCGGGGAGCAGCAGGCCGCTGCGGCCACACCTTCTGTAGGGCTGACGGTCGTAATCCAAGACTTACCTTCCAGCGATTCCGGTGAGCGTGACGCCCCGGATGAACGTTTTCTGTGCCAGGAAAAAGACGATGAGGATGGGCATCATGGACAGGATCGACACTGCCATCATCTGGTTGTACTGGGTGACATACTGCCCGCTGAACATGCCCAGGCCCTGAGCCAGGGTGATCTTGTCCATCGACCGGAGGTAGATGGAGTTCTCCAGATACTGGTTCCAGTTGCCGACGAAGGAGAACAGGCAGATCGCCGCGATGGCCGGCTTGGCCAGCGGCAGCATGACGCTCCACAGGATGCGCAGCTCCGAGGCGCCGTCGATGCGGGCGGCGTCGATGAGCTCCTGCGGGATCGTGGTGAAGAACTGCCGCAACAGGAAGATGTAGAGGGCCACGCCGAAGAACTCCGGCACGACCAGCGGCAGATAGGTGTCCACCCAGCCGAGCTCCGAGAACATGATGAACTTCGGCACCAAGGTGATCTCACGTGGGATCATCATAGTCGCCATCAGAGCCCCGAACATGATGCCGGCCGCCCGCGCCCGCATCCTGGCGAAGGCGTAGGCGGGCAGCACGCAGGAGATCAGGTTGCCGGCCATGGACAGCGCGGTGATCACGATGGTGTTCAGCAGGAACCTCGTGAACGGCAACGAGCCCGTCCAGCCCTTGACGTAGTTGTCGAAGTGGAAGGAGTCGGGCAGCCACTGCGGCGGGAAGGCCAGGTTGTCGGCGTCGGACTTCAGCGAGGTCGTCAGCATCCACAGGAACGGCAGCAGGAACACCGCCGAGCTGACGATCAGCAGGACGTAGGCGCCGGAGCGCCGGATCCGCCTGATCCGCTCGGCCTGCTCCGCGGACAGGGACGTGCCCGGCCTGGTGCGCGCGGGCCTGGCCGCGGTCTCGACGAGCATCGGCGTACCTCACTTGAACTCGTAGTGCACCCAGCGCCTGGCCAGGCTGAACTGGATCGCGGTCACGGCGATGACCAGCACGAACATGGCCCATGACAGCGTCGCCGCGTACCCCATGTCGAAGTAGACGAAGGCGTGCCGGTAGATGTAGAGACCCAGCACCATCGTGGCGTTGCCGGGGCCGCCTTCGGTCATGACCAGGATGAGCACGTAGCTCTGCAGCGCGGCGATGAAGCCGGTCACCACGTTGAAGAAGATGACCGGCGACATCATCGGCACCGTCACGCTCCAGAACCGGCGCCACCACCCGGCGCCGTCGATCTCGGCCGCCTCGTAGAGCGTCTTCGGGATGCCCTGCAGGCCCGCCAGGTAGATGACGATCGTGTTGCCCGCGCCCCACACGCTCATCAGCACCAGCCCGGGGATGGCCCACTCCTGGGAGGCCAGCCAGCCGGGGCCCTGGATGCCGAACGAGGCCAGCATCTTGTTGATCAGCCCGTAGTCGGGGTGCAGGATGTTCAGCCACAGCAGCGCCGTTGCCAGGCCCGACACCACCGACGGCAGGTACATCACGGTGCGGAACAGGCCCTGGAACCGCAGCGGCTGGTTGAGCAGCAGCGCCAGCAGGAACGTGAACGTCACGCCGAGCGTCACCGCGCCCAGGCCGTACTCCACGGTGTTGCCGACCGACTCCCAGAATTCGGGATCGGTGAACATGCGCTCGTAGTTGGCCAGGCCCACCCAGGTCGGCGGCTGGAGCAGGTTCCACTTCATGAAGCTGAGCACCACCGCGGCCAGGATCGGGCCCGCGCTGAAGAGCACGAACCCGATCAGCCACGGTGAGACGAACAGGTGGAAACGCCGGGCCTCGCGGCGGGCCAGGGTGTTGCCGGCGCTTACGGCAGTCATGCGATCTTGTTCTCGGCCAGGACCGGTGTGACCTTGTCGGCGATCTCCTTCAGTGCGTCGTCCAGGCTGATCTTGCCGAGCTGCGCCCGCTCCCAGACCGGCAAGGCGGTGTCGACGACCTTCTTGTTGGCCGGCAGCCGCAGCACGCCGTCGTCGGAGGCGTAGTCGGCCATGATCTTCTTGACCAGCTCCGCCGTCTCCACCGGGATGCCGAGCGCCTTGGCGTTGTCCTCCCACGCGGACTGGCGGGCCGGCGCGGAGATCCGGCGGAACTTGTAGCCGGAGGCCGACAGGTACTCGTGCATGTAGATCCAGGCGGCGTCCTTGTTCTGCGACGAGGCGGGCATCACCAGCGCGCTGCCGACGGCCGGGGTGGTGCGGCCCTCCGGCCCCTTGGGCACCTGCGTGGCGCCCCACTTGAACGCCTTCTGCTTGGCCAGCTCCAACATGACCCAGGCGCCGTTGACGAACAGGGCCGCGTGCCCGGACTTGAACGGATCGACCTTCTCCAGCAGCTGCAGCTCGGCGAGGCTCGGCACCGCCTTGTCCTTGACCAGCAGGTCCAGCCAGCGGGACATGACGTCCCTGGCGTTCGGCTCGTTGATCATCACCTTGGACTCGGCCGCGTCCAGGAACCGCCCGCCGTACGGCATCAGGTACACGGAGCTCAGGTCCGGCGACGGCTTCGGCATCGGCGAGATGCCGTAGATCTTCTCCACGCCCGACCCGCTGGTCATCTTCTTGGCCGTCTCGAAGAGCTTGTCCCACGTCCAGCTCTCGTCCGGGTACTCCAGACCGGCCTTGTCGAACAGGTCCTTGTTGTAGAAGAGCAGCTTGGGCGCCATGTCGGTGGGCAGCCCGTACAGGCCGCCGTCGCGCTTGAAGTAGCCGAGCCCGCGCTGCGGGATGTCGTCCATGTCGAACTCGGGCGTCTTGGCGATGAAGTCGTCCAGCGGCTGCAGGACCTTGTTGGCGATGAGGTTCTGCGTCCAGGAGTAGTGGTTGTAGAGCACGTCGGGCAGCGTGCCGCCGGCGGCCTGCGCCATGTACTTGGTCAGGAACTGGTCGAACGTCGCCGACTCGCGCTTGATCTCGATGTTCGGGTGGCGCTTCTTGAAGAAGAAGTCGAACTGGGCGTTGCGTACCTCGGTGACGGCGTCCGTGGTGAACGCCAGCGTGATCACGACCTTGGACGCCGGGTCGGGCACGTCCGTCTTCGGCCAGGTCAGCGAGTTGTTGAGCTGTTCGGCCTCCTCGAACGGCCAGTCGTCGCTGCTGGGCCGGTTCGGGTCGATCACTTGCGCGCCCGACTTGACCGGGGCCGCGGCCTGCTTCTGCTGGCGGCTGTCGCCGCAGGCGGCCAACGCGGGCACGGCCGCGGCCGCCACCGCCAGGGCCAGCATCTGCCGACGGTTCATCTCCATGGGGGTGGGCCTTTCACAGGAAGAGCTCGATCACCGGCACCGCCACGTCGGGGCGCCGCACCGGGAGCTGCAGGGTCAGGGTGCCGGGTGGCAGCGCGCCCAGCCTGGTGTGGCCGCTGTCCACGGCCGGGTCGGGGACCAGCGTGCGGATCTGCGAGGCGTCGTTGAGCAGCTGCGCGTAGCGCACCTTCCCGGCCAGCCCCGGCAGGTGCAGGTGCCGGAACGGCCAGGCGAACATGTGCACGTAGAGCCGGTCGCCGCGCTGGGTGTAGCGGCAGTCCAGGGGAGCCTCGTACGCGCTCGCCCCGGCGCCGTAGATGGAGCGGCCGTGCAGCCGCGTCCACTCCCCGATGCCGCGCAGGGTCTCCAGCGCCCGGGGATCGAATGAGCCGCGCCCGTCGGGGCCGACGTTGAGCAGCAGGTTGCCGTCCTTGGAGACGGTGTCGACCAGCATCCGCACGAGCAGATCGACGGGCTTGTAGTCGAGGTTGTCGCGGTCGTAGCCCCAGCTTCCGTTGAGCGTCTGGCACGCCTCCCAGACCTGGGCCGGCGGGGCGGGTGGCTGGAACTGCTCGGGCGTGCTGAAGTCGCCGGGGATCTCCAGGCGGTCGTTGATCAGGCAGTCCGGCTGCAGCCTGCGGACCAGGGCCGCCAGCTCCTGCGAGCGCCAGTCCGCCGCACCCTTGGCGCCGGGCGTGAGCCGGCCGTTTCTGACCCTCTTCGAGTACGAGAAGTCAAACCACATGGTGTCGATTCGGCCATAGCGGGTAAGCAGCTCTTCGACCTGGCTGTGCAAATAGGACTGGTATATCTCGATATTTCGGTCAGCGTTGCTCACGCCCTCGCTGTACGCCGGATGCAGGCCGTCGATCGGGAAGTGCGGGTGGTGCCAATCGATCAGTGAGTGGTAGAACCCCACCCCGAGCCCGCGGCCGCGGAACGCCTCGACGATCGGGCCGACGAGATCCTTGCCGTACGGCGTGTTCGCCACGGTGTAATCGGTCTGCGCCGAGTCCCACAGGCAGAATCCGTCGTGATGCTTGGTGGTCAGCACCAGATAACGCATCCCCGCCCCAGCCGCCGCCTCGGCCCAGGCGTCCGGGTCGAACAGATCCGGGTCGAAGTGGTCGAAGTAGGGCTGGTACTGCTCGTCGGTGAGCCGTTCGCGCTGCTTGACCCACTCGTGGCGGGCGGCGAGCGCGTACAGGCCCCAGTGCACGAACAACCCGAACCGCTGCTCACGGAACTCCGCCAGCCTGGATGGAGAGGTCGGATGAATCGCCGGGTGCCTGCGCTCGTCTTGCGGATGTCCGTGAGGCATGGCCGTACCGTAGACCCGCTAATTAACTTCGTCAAGAATTGAATTGCAACTGGGCTCAACCTAGGCTCTAGTCCACTGTGAGGGGAGCCGTGCGGCTCGAGAGGCCGTCGCCCCGGTGGCGCTGCCCGGCCGGCGGGCCGAGATCGACTCCTCCTATCTCTTGACTCCTGGAGGGCCAAGTGCCGAACTGGACGCTCAGTGACGGGGACCTGGAGGCGGCGCTCGCCCTCTCCGCGACGGGAGAGCTCACGCTGGAACTGCGGCACGCCGATCGGGTCGTGGTGGAGCCGTCCCGGCTCGGCCTCCGCGCCGCGCACGAGGACCTGGGGGAGGGACTGGAGTTCGCCGGGCTGTCCGAGCGGCGGGTCGAGGAGTCCTACCAGACGGTGACCGGCAAGCGGCGCGAGCACCGGTACGTGGCCAGGGAGTGGACGCTGTCGTTCACCAAGGGCGGGCACCGGCTCGACCTGCAGGTTCGCATCGGCGGGCACGGTGTGGCGTACCGGTACGTGGTGCCGTGGACGGGGCCTGTCACCGTGATAGACGAAATTTCGGAATATGTCGTGCCGGCCGATGCCCGCGCGGTCCTGCTCCCGTACGAGAACGGCCGCTGCGACTACGAGGAGATCCACCGGCACGCCACGGTCGCGACCGCCGAGCCCATCCTGTACGGCTACCCGTCGCTCTTCCAGACCGGCGACACCTGGCTGCTGATCACCGAGTCGAACCTGGACAGCGGCTACGCCGGCTCCCGCCTGCGCTTCGACGGCCGCTCCTTCCGCCTCGACCTGCCCGACCCGTACGTGACCGCGGCCAGCCCGCTGACCACCCCCTGGCGCACGACGATCATCGGCGACCTGGCCACGATCGTGGAGAGCGATCTGGTCACCAGCCTCGCCGCGCCCTCCCGCGTGGAGGACACCTCGTGGATCAAGCCGGGGGCCGCCGCCTGGTCGTGGTGGTCCGACGGCCCCTCCACCCGCGACCTGGACGCCCAGAAGCGCTGGGTCGACTTCGCCGCCGCCCACGGCTGGCCGTACCTGCTGGCGGACGCCGGCTGGAACAAGGAGTGGATGCCCGAGCTGATCGCCTACGCCCGCGACCGGGGCGTCGGCGTCTGGCTCTGGTCGCACTGGCAGCACGTCGACACCGAACTGGAGCACCGCGAGAAGCTCGCGCTCTGGAAGGAATGGGGCGCGGCCGGCGTGAAGATCGACTTCACCGAGTCCGACGGCCAGGACCGGATGCGCTGGTTCGACGCGATCCTCGCGGCCACCGCCCGGCTCCAGCTCATGGTCGTCTTCCACGGCGGCACGATCCCGCGCGGCACCGAGCGCACCTGGCCGCAGTTCATGACCGCCGAGGCCGTCAAGGGCGCCGAGTGGATCAAGCCGAAACCCGGCAAGGAGCCGCTCTACCCGGCCACCCACTACCTGTCGCTCGCGTTCACCCGCAACGTGCAGGGGCCGATGGACTTCACGCCGTGCACGTTCACCGGGGTGCGGGCCATCTCGGCCGGGTTCGAGCTCGCCCTGTCGGTGCTCTTCGAATCCGGCATCCAGCACTTCGCCGACTCCATCGAGGCCTACGAGGCCGGGCCTGAAGCGCTGCGGCTGCTGTCGGCCGTCCCCGCCGCGTGGGACGAGACGCGGCTGCTGTCCGGCGACCCCGCCGACCACATCGTGCTCGCTCGCAGGAGCGGCGGCGAATGGTACGTCGGCGCCGGCGTGTCGGGCGAGGCCCGCACGCTCACCGTGCCGCTCGGCTTCCTCGGCGACGGAACGCGCGGGGAGTGGACGGCCGAGATCTACCGGGACGCCCCGGGCGACCGGATCCTCACCGAGACGGTCACCGTCTCCGCGGGGGACAAGCTCGACCTCGCCGTCGCCCCCAACGGCGGGTTCACCCTCCACTTCAGGAGAGAGATCTCATGACGAAGAACCACCCCGGCGTCCTAGCAGCCTCATTTTCACCCTCATGGCTGCTGCACGTGCCAGCCTTGGCCGCATTCTGGACCCTGCGCTGGAGCCCCAGCCTGTCGCTGGAGCCACCAGCAGCTTTACGCACATCGCTCAGGGCAACTGCACCCTGCCTGGGGAGAGGGGGCTTGCTCTCGAGACTTCCGACTGGATGCCGGACGACCGTAGCGTTCGGGCGGTTGACAGCGCCCCAGGCGGCATGCCGCCCGCGATGGAGTGACGGTCGATATCGGGCCAGGAGCCGTTTCCCGGTCGCTCGGTGCCTTCGACCCCGCCCATCACTCAGCCGTAACCGTAGCATTACCCAGCGACACTATGCAGGCTTTCTCTCCGTCCGCTACTGGGACGAGGCCGAGCAGACCCATGAGGTCGGCAACACCAACCTCAACCCGATCCAGGGCAAGTGGGTGAACACCACCTTCGAGTTCAAGGCCGCCGACAACGGCTACCTGCGCTGGACGCTCAAGGACGGCTCCACCACGCTGGTGGACAAGCGCCTGGACGGCACCGACCTGTGGCGGGGCGACGACGAGTACCTGCGCCCCAAGTGGGGGATCTACCGCAGCATCAACAGCTCCGGCCTGCAGAACACCTACCTCCTGATCAGGAATCTCCAGGCCCACCAGCTCACCGGCAGCGCCGAGGCCCCCTCCTCCCAAGAGGCCGAGCAGGGCGCCGGCAGCGCCCGCTCCTTCAACGACAGCGCCAGCGCGCCCGATCTCGACAAGGTGACGACTCAGTGAGAAAGCACGGCCCGCGGCTGGCGGGCGCCCTGGCGGCGATGGCGCTGATCCTGCAGACCGCACCGGCGGCCCAGGCGGCCGAGCCCGCCGAGCCCACCGCCGGGGCGGCCCGCTGGGAGCCGCGGTGGAACCCGAGCCCGTGGCGCGACGGCGTCGGCGCGTTCGAGGCGCTGGAGGACGATCGGCGCGGCTCGCACCCCGAGGGCCAGCCGCACGTCTACGTCCAGGGCAACGCCTGGCGGTTCGACGCGCACCTGGAGGACCGCGACGGCTCCGACCGCATGCGCAACGAGGTCCGCGGCATGAAGGCCGCCGACGGCCGCCCGCTGGAGATCCGCAAGGACGAGACCTGGCGGATCACGTACCAGATGTACATCCCCGACACCCTCGACGCGACCACCAGCTTCACGCACATCTGGCAGCTCAAGAACTCCGACATCGGCACCCCGGTCGCGCAGGTCTCGCTGCCGGTGGTGAACGGCGTGCCGAAGATCGCGGCCCGCTACTGGACGCTGGAGGACAACAAGTCCCACGACTTCGCCACGGCCGACCTGGCGCCGATCCAGAACAAATGGGTCAGCACCACCATCGAGTTCAAGTCCGGCGACGACGGCTACATGCGCTGGGTGCTGCGGGACGGGTCGCGGACGATCGTCGACCAGAAGGCCGAGGGCATCGACCTGTGGTGGACGAAGGAGCAGTACAACCGGCCCAAGTGGGGCATCTACCGCAGCATCCGGAGCGCCGGGCTGCAGGAGACGTACCTGCTGGTCAAGGACCTCAAGGCGGAGCAGCTCGGGCCGGCCACGCCGCCGGTGAAGCTCCCGCCGCCGGACCGCGGCCCAGGAGCGTATGAGGCCGAGCGGGCCGGCAACATCTGGGAGGGCGCGGCCGAGCCCGCCTACTGCGCCGTCTGCTCCGGCGGGCGCAAGGTGATCCTCATCGGCGGCAACGTCTACGACTACGCCGTGATCAGAGGCGTGCTGTCGGAGACCACCGGGACCAGGCAGATGACCGTGCACGCGCTCGTGGACGGCTCGCAGACGTTCTCGGTCAGCGTCAACGGCGGCGACGCGATCCAGGTGCCGATGACCGGCACCGCGGACGAGGTGACCACCGCGACCGTGCCGGTGAACCTGGTCGCCGGGGTCAACACCATCCGCTTCTACAGCCACACCGCTCGCTCGCCCGAGCTCGACAAGGTGGTCATCGGCGCATGAGAAACGACTTCAGCAGGCGCGCCCTGCTGGCCGGGGGCGGCGCGCTGGCGCTGGCCGCGGCGGCCGGCGCGCGGCCCGCGAACGCCACGCCGACCTGGCAGTCCCGCCTCGTGCGTTACGACCGGCACGGACGGCTGGCCTACGAGCAGGACGCCGAGGGCAACCGCGTCCCCGACTTCAGCCACGCCGGCTACCGCAACGGCGAGCGGCCCATCCCGCACGTCCCGGTGGTCAGGACCATCCGCCCGGTGGCGGGCGACAACACCGCCCACATCCAGGCGGCGCTCGACGCGATCGGCGCGCTGCCCCGCGAGCGGCGCGGCGCCCTGCTCCTGCTGCCCGGCGTGTATCCGGTGGCGGGCACCCTGTACGTGCGGGCGAGCGGCACGGTGTTGCGCGGTGTGGGCGACGGCGACGACCCGGCGGCCAACACGATCATCAAGGCGACCGGCAACGACCCGAAGAACCGCGACGTGATCGTGGCCGGCGGCGTCGCGGGCGGCGGCTGGACGGGCGAGGTGGCGGGCACCCGTACCGAGATCACCACCGGGTTCGTGCAGGTGGGCGCGCGTGAGTTCGAGGTGGCGAACCCGGGGGCGCTGCGCCCCGGCAACAACATCGTCATCACCCACCCCTGCACCGAGGAGTGGCTGAAGGCCATCGACTACGGCGGTCACGACGTGGGGCCGCCGTGGAAGGTCGGCGAGCACCCCATCATCTACAACCGCTACATACGCGATATTTCAGGCAATGTCGTGAAGATCGATGTGCCGGTCTTCAACCACCTCAACCGCGCACACGCCACGTCCTTCCTCTACACATGGGACAGGGCCGGGCTCGTCACCCAGGTCGGTGTGGAACGGCTGCGCGTGGACATCGAGTATCACGGCGACCCCGAGCAGGACGAGGACCACGCCTACAACGCGATCGTGCTGCTGCGCACCGAGGACTCGTGGGTGCGGGACTGCACCATGCTGCACTTCACCCAGGCCGGCGTCGCCACCCAGGAGACCACCCGCGCCACCGTCGAGAACTGCCGGGCGATCGACCCCGTCAGCATCGTGACCGGCAGCAGGCGCTACAACTTCAACACCTACGTCTACTCCCAGCAGGTGCTCTTCCGCGACTGCTACGCCTACAAGGCCAGGCACGCCTTCGTCTCCAACGGCCACAGCACGGTGTCCGGCGTCGTCTTCCTGCACGGCACGTCCGAATACGCCCTCAACTCCAGCGAGGGCCACCGCCGCTGGTCGCAGGGCCTGCTGTTCGACGGGCACAAGGACGTGGACCCGCACTACGACTACACGCTCGGCCTGTACAACCGGGGCCGCTACGGCACCTCGCACGGCTGGTCGGCCGCCCACTCGGTGGCCTGGAACTGCGACGTGTCCACCAGCCGGCTGATCGTGCAGAAGCCGCCGACCGCGCAGAACTACGCGATCGGCTGCCACGGCACGGTCACCGGCGACGGCCCCTTCCAGCAGCCGGCCGGCTACATCGAGGGCGCCAACCAGCCGGGACTCGCCCCGTCCTCGCTCTACCAGGCCCAGTTCCTGGACCGGCTACGCGGTGGTCTCCAGTCGTAGCAGCCCGCCCTCGGGCACGGTGACCTCCACCGGCCCGGGGGCCAGCCGCACGAGCTCGTCGCCCTCGGTGCGGCCCCGGCAGTCGAAGACCGTGGCGCGGGCCGTGGCGGGGCGGGAGACCTGCAGGAGCACGTCGGTGGAGGCGTCGCCGTTGGCCAGCCACAGCGTGCCGGCGGCCGGGGCCGCCACGGGCATCGGCGCGTACCTGGCGGTGATCACCGTGTCCCCGGAGCGGGCCGTCACCTGCGGGTAGGCCAGGTCCGGCCGGGCCGGCGTGAAGTCGCCGCGCTGCAGCACGCCGGCCTGCTCCCGGAAGAACGCCAGCCAGAACCGCAGCGCCTCCGCCTGCGCGGGGGTCTGCGCGGTCAGGTCGACCGAGATCTGCGGCACCGCGAACAGCACGTTGATGAGCTGCGTCGCGACCCGCTGCGGGCTCTCGTCCGGGTGCCACATCAGCATGTCCGCGTGCACGGCCAGCGGCCCGGCGATCAGCCGCAGGTCCACGGTGCGCTGGCGGTTGTGCGCCGGGCTGAGCGGGCAGTCGGAGGCGCGGATCATGGTGGCGTACGGCCACAGGCCCGGGCTCACGTACGGCTGCCGCAGCTCGACCAGGCAGTCCTTGGGCAACTGGGCCAGGAGTCTGCGCACGCCCTCGTTCACCGTGGCGCAGTCGGCCTCGGGGCCCGGCTCCGGCGGGTCCTCCACGGCGAACTGGTCGATAAAGTCGATCTTGAGGCCGTCCATGCCCCATTCCGTGACCGCCCGCGCCAGGTGGCCCGCCAGCAGGTCCCGGACGAGCGGGTAGCGCGGGTCCACGATGGCGGCGTTCATGTGCTCCTTGTACGCCAGCGTGTACGGCCGCACGCGGTCCCAGAGCGTGGTGTGGCGGCCGACGAACGGCAGGGCGTACCAGAGCAGGTAGGCGAGCCCTTCACCGCGAACCTTCGCCACATGCCCGGCGATGTCGGGGAAGGAGGTGGGGGAGGGCTCCCACTCGCCGACGTACCCGTAGCCGCGGCCCCGGTCGTCGCTGTGCCAGCCGTCGTCCACGATGATCGCCTGGCAGCCCAGCCCGGCCGCCGGGCCCGCCTGCCGCTCCACGCTCGCCGCGTCGACGTGCTGCTGCATGGCGTACCAGGTGGAGTAGGCGGGCATCCGCGCCACGTCGGGGACGTCGCGGCCCAGGCCGTGCAGCGTGCCCCACCAGTCCGCCACGCCGGCCAGCGTCGTCGCGAAATGCCGGCGGGACAGGTCGATCCGCAGCAGCAGGCCGGTGCCGGGCGCGGCCTCGTGCTCCACCCAGAACCCGAACTCGCCGGTCTCCTCCACCACCCCGGTCCGCGTGCGCACGGGCTTGACGACCTCGCCGGCCGCGAACGTGCACAGGGCCACGTCTCCGGTGCCGACCAAGCACCCGACCGGCGCGTTCTTCTCCAGCGCGGCCGTGCGCGGCCGGCGCCAGAAAGGCGGCAGCCCGCGATGCTCGCCGCCGTCGGCCGCCCAGAAGGCGGTCGCGTCCACGCACGGCACCCGCCAGGCCACCCGCACGTCGGCCGGCCGGTCCGGGGTGACCCGTAACTCCAGGACGCCTGGCGTCTCTTCCTGGGCCGTCCAGGACAGCCCGGCCGCGGACGTGCACGTGAGCTCCAGCCCGGCCGCCGCGATCCGCACCTCCTCCGGCCGTCCCGCCTGATCATGTGGCTGCCAGATACCGGGGGCCGCAGTCACCGTCGCTCCCTTCCCATTGGCCTCACTCCGCGAGGCGGGCTCGGTCGCCATATGCCGTCGCCTTCCCCCGCTCTGGTCGCTCCGCTCCCGCCGCGCCTCCAGGCGACGGCACTCCCTCGCGGCTGAAGAGGGTCTGGATGGCGACCGCGGCGGCGCCGCGGGCCCACTGCTCGAACGTGCGCGGCCGCAGCAGCAGGCGGCAGTCGGCCGCCGCGCCGAACGCCTGGGCCGCGAACGCCCGGTTGAGGTGCTCTTCGAACAGGTCGTAGGAGGCCAGCCCGCGCACGTCGCCGGTCACGATGATCCGCTCGGGGCCGAAGAGGTTCGCCATCGCGGCCATGGCCAGGCCGATGGCGTGCCCCGCCCGGGCGAACACCTCCCGCGCCGCCCGATCCCCGGCGTGCGCGACGTCGATGGCGGCGTCGATGTCCATGGAGGCGTCGCCGGTGGCCGCGCGCACCGCCGCCACGAGGGGCGCGGTCCCGGCGATGGCCTCGACGCAGCCGCGACCGCCGCAGTGGCACTCGGGCTCGTCACCGCCGACCGGGATGTGGCCGATCTCCCCGGCCACGCCGTGCGCGCCGGCCACCACCCGGTCGTTCACCACCAGCCCGCACCCTATTCCGATCCCCACGGTGACCAGCGCGAACGACGACGCGCCCACCCCGTCGCCGAACCACTGCTCGGCCACGGTGAGCGACTTGACGTCGTTTTCGACGGTGACGGTCAGTTCGGTCGCCTCGGCCGCGAGCCGCGCCAGCGGCACCTGCCGCCAGCCCAGAAAAGGGGAGTAGCGCACCAGCCCGTGCGCCTTGTCCACGTCGCCCGACACGGCCAGGCCCAGCGAATGGCAGCGCTCGCCGTAGGCCGGGTCGGCGGCGAGCAGCTCGGCGACCAGCTCGGCCAGCTCCTGGACCACGCCTTCCACCGAGGTCGTGGTCAGCCTGCGGTGCGCCGAGGCCACCGGCTCGGCGCGCAGGTCGGTGACCACGCCGATGAGCTCGTCGTCGGTGATCTTCACGCCGGTGAAGAACTCCCGGTCCGGTCTGATCGTCAGCGGGCTGGCCGGGCGCCCCGCGCCGGGTCCCGTACGCTCGGTGGCCGCCAGCTCCTGCAGGTAGCCTGCCTCGATGAACGGGCGGGCGGCCTTGGTCACGGCGGCGGACGACAGGCCGCTGCGCCTGGCGATCTCCACGCGGGAGACCGGGCCCTGGGTGAGCACCATGGTGAAGACGGTGGCCTCGGCGCGGGTCGTGGTGGTGAGCCGTGGGGGCATGGCGGCAATAGTAGCAGTAATTAACTTCGTCAAGAATTGAATTCGACCGAGGGCAAGCCTAGTGTCGCGGTCATGCGATTGGTGACCTCCGCGGACCGCAGATGGGTGTTGCGTACCCTGTCCACCAGCTACGTCATCGCCCTGGCCGGCGACGACGCGCCCTGCTGCCTGCACTGGGGCCCTGCGCTGACCGCAGAGCAGGCCGAAGCGCTGTCCGCGCCCGCCGCGGCGGCGGGCAGCAGCTTCGACAGCGTGGCGGCCTGGGGCGAGGAGCTCCGCACCGAGGCGGGCGCCCGCTTCGAGACGCCGTCCCTGCAGCTCGCCTTCCCCGGCGGCGACCGGGGGATCGACTGGCGGTACGAGGGGCACGCCGTCGACGGCGGTCACCTGACGCTCCGCTTCGCCGACCGGCGCCACCCCTTTCGCATCGAGCTGCATTACCGGGTGCACGCCGGCAGCGACGTGATCGAGCGGTGGACAGTTCTGCGTCCCGAGGCACCGGTGACCGTGCTGCGGTGCGATTCGGCGGCTTGGAGCGTTCCGCAGCTCGGCGGCTACCGGCTCAGCCACGTCAGCGGCGGCTGGAGCGCCGAGCACGCGCTCCGGCGTACCGAACTCGCGGCGGGGGAGACCACCCTCACCAGCAGGCGCGGCGTGAGCGGCCACCACGCCGGCCCGTGGCTCATGATCGACGCGGGGGACGCGACCGAGCAGCACGGTGAGGTGTGGAGCGGGGCGCTGGCCTGGAGCGGAAGCTGGCGCATCACGCTGGTCCGCACCCCTGACGGGCGGGCGGGCTGGACCGGCGGGTTCGGCCACGAAGGCCTCTCCTGGCGGCTGGAGCCGGGCGAGGAATGGGTCACCCCGGTCTTCGCCGGGCTCTACGCTCCGGGCGGATTCGGCGAGGCGAGTCGCCGCTGGCACGACCACGTCGCCCGCCACGTGCTGCCCGCGCCCGCCGAGCCGCGCCCGGTCGTCTACAACGCCTGGGAGGCCGTGGGCTTCGACGTCAACGAGGCCAACCAGAGGGAGCTGGCCCGGCTGGCCGCGCGGGCGGGCGCGGAGGTGTTCGTCATGGACGACGCCTGGTTCGGCGGGCGTACGAGCGACGGCGCGGGCCTCGGCGACTGGCGGCCGAACCGCGACCGCTTCCCCGACGGGCTCGGCCCCCTCGTCGACGAGGTGCACCGGCTCGGGATGCGGTTCGGCCTGTGGGTGGAGCCCGAGATGGTCAACCCCGACAGCGACCTCTACCGCGCCCATCCCGACTGGGTGCTGCACACGCCGGGCCGCCCGCACACGCTGCTGCGCAACCAGCTCGTGCTGAACTTCGGCCGGCCCGAGGTCGCCGACTGGGCGCACAAGTGGCTGCACGAGCTGGTCGGCGAGCACGGCATCGACGTGCTGAAGTGGGACTGCAACCGGGCCTTCACGGAGGTGGGCCAGGACCGGCTGTGGATCGACCACGTCAGGGCGGTCTACTCGATCATGGACCGGCTCCGGGCCGACCATCCGCACCTGCGCATCGAGGCGTGTGCGGGCGGCGGCGGCCGCACCGACCTGGGCATCCTGGCCCGCACCGACCAGGTGTGGACCTCCGACAACACCGACGCCCACGACCGCATCGCCATCCAGCGCGGCTTCAGCCAGGTCTATCCCGCGCGCGTCATGGCCGCCTGGGTGACCGACAGCCCCAACCCGCTCACCGGCCGCGCCGTCCCGCTCCGCTTCCGCTTCCACGTCGCGATGGCCGGAGCCCTCGGACTCGGCGGCGACCTGGCGCGATGGAGCCCGCAAGAGCTCGCCGAGGCGGCCGAGCTGGTCGCCGTCTACAAGGACATCCGGCCGGTGGTCCAGTTCGGGACGCTGTGGCGGCTCCCGTACGGAGTCCAGTACGTCCACGACGACCGGGTGGTCGTGCTCGCCTGGCGCGGACCGGCGGAGCTCGGGCCCTACGGGACGCCGCTGGTCCCGCTGCGGCCGGCGGGGCTCGACCCGCACGCCCGCTACCGCGACGAGGACACCGGCGCCCTGCACCATGGGGCCGTGCTCATGTCGGCGGGGCTCCCGCTCGACCTGGGCGGCGGCGGCGACTACGCCAGCGCCCTGGTCCGGCTACGCGCGTGCTGAAGCGTCACCCCTGGCCTTCGAAGTCACCGGCCCTGGCGAAAGAGGCGTCAGCCAACGGGCTCCGCTCCCGACTATGGCTGTTGTGTGGCGATTGTATGGCCGCTTGGAGCACATTTGATCTCAAGGGAGGAGGTCCCTCAAGATCGAGCGCTACCTGATGGTCTTCCGGGGTGGCGACGGTTCTCCGTCCCCGCCTCCCTCCTAGGCGGAAGGCTCGCCGTCCCCGCTTCCCTCCTGTGCGGGGAAGGTTCGACGCCCCCGCTCCCCGGGTCGAGGTGCCGCGACGCGGCACCTCGACCATGGGGTCGCCGGCCGGGGCGGCGACCAGAGTGGTCAAGAGCCGGAATCTTCCTCCATCAGCTCCAGGTGGGGAGGCACCAGCGTGGTCGACTCCACCAGCCCTCTGAGCAGGTTGTGCAGCAGATTGTCGGAGGGGCCGCCGGCCGCCTTGTCATGGAGCACCGGGTACGGGAAGCCGCCGGCGTGCAGGCGGCGGCGGACAGCCTCGATCTTGTTCTCGATCCTGCGCTCCCGCCAGCGGCCATGGGGACGCAGGTAGGCGAGCTGCTCGGCGGCCTGCCGGTACGACAGCGGGCTCGGGCTCTCCTCATACAGCAGGTAGCGCTGGCCCAGGACGACCAGGAGCAGGCGCTCGTCGTCGTTGAGCGGCCAGATCTTGGGCGGCAGCGTGACGTCCGCGCGACGCGGCGTCCGCGCGTCGTCGTGGCCCGCCACGTACAGCTCCACCAGGTGCTCCCGGTGACCAGAGCCGCGCACGAACACCGGCGTGTAGCCCGCGTCCAGGGGGACCGGCTCGGTCGTGATGTGCATCAGCCGGCCACGG
This sequence comes from Nonomuraea sp. H19, assembly GCF_052068215.1. Lineage (NCBI taxonomy): Bacteria > Bacillati > Actinomycetota > Actinomycetes > Streptosporangiales > Streptosporangiaceae > Nonomuraea > Nonomuraea sp. H19. The sequence goes on from NZ_JBQHCV010000018.1 coordinate 179,424, forward strand.
GGCAGGCGCAGGAGCTGCTGCCCGGTGTTCCGCAGCCACCACCGGCGCCCGTCATAACTCACCTCGCCGTGCCGGCGGCTCACCCGCAGGTCGTCCCGCCCGAGGCTGAGATCGACCGCGGGCGGCTCGCCGCGGCCGAACCGGATGGCCGCACCGGGGCTCGGCGGGGCCTCGACGGCGCCCGTGACCGTACGCGCGTGGAGCGTGCCCGGCGGGGCGGGGTCGATGCCGCGGGCGAGGCTGTAGTGGAAGTTCATGGTGAGGTTGCTCCTACGATCTCCCGGCTCCCTTTCTGCGGATGGCCATTCGAACCTATCGATCGACAGATCGAATACACACCGTTTCATCCGATCAAGTCGCCCGGGACCGGTCCCCGCAGCCCCAGTGCACACTCAGCCCGTGCCGTTCCCCACCGCACTGAGGAGGATCATGCCCCGCGTCGTCACCACTGCCCTGGTCATCGCCGCGTCCGTCGCCGGCGGACTCGCGCCGGCCGCCGTTCACCCGTCCGCGTCCGCCGCCGCCCCCATGTCCGCCCCCATGTCCGCCCCCATGTCCGCAGCCGCCCGTCCGAACCTGCGTGCCTGCTACGACGGCAACTGCAAGATCACCCTGACCAAGCGTGTGTCGTTCCGGGTCAGCTCCCGTTTCGGCATCACCAAGCTGTCCATCGGTTTCACCGGGGACGGCGTGACCCTGAGGGGCACGGGCCCGAGCGTGAGCGCGGGAGCCTATTTCAGCAAGGGCTCGTCGGGGTCGATCAACGGCATCAGGGTCCGGATCGTCTCGCTGTCGTCGAGCAAGGCAGTGCTCCGCCTGACCCCCAAGCGCTGACGGCCCATCAGGCGCGATCGGTCGCGTCGCGCAGGAGCAGCACCGCGACGTCGTCCGTACGCTGCTCGCCGGCGACCGGCTCGATGAGGATCTCCGCCAGCTCGTGCAGGGACCGGCCGTGGCACAGGCTGAAGCGTTTGGCCAGGCCGTTGATGGCCTCCCCCAGGTCCAGGCCAGGGTGCTCGATGAGGCCGTCGGTGTAGAGGGTCAGCACCGAGCCGGGCGGCAGGGCCAGGTCGGAGGTGACGTACTGGGCCTCCGGGTCGATGCCCAGCAGCAGCCCCGGCGACGTGTCGATGACCTGGGTGGCCGCCCCCGGGAGGCTCAGCAGCGGCGGCAGGTGGCCCGCGCTGGCCAGGCAGGCGGTGTGCCGCTCCAGGTCGAGGCTGACGTACAGGCAGCTCGTGAACCGGTCCGGGGCCAGCTCGGTGAGCAGCCGGTTGGTGTGCGCGAGCACCTCGCCGGGATGGGCGCCCGCGCTCACGTGGGCGTGGATGGCGGTACGCACCTGCCCCATGAGAGCGGCGGCCGTGACATCGTGGCCCTGCACGTCGCCGATGACCGCGGCGGCCTGGGTGTCGCTCAGCCGGATGAGGTCGTAGAAGTCGCCGCCGATGTCCATTCCCGGGGTGGCGGGCAGGTAGCGCGCGGCCAGGTCCAGTCCGGGGATCTCGGGCAGCGTGTGCGGCAGCAGGCTCGCCTGCAGGCACTGGGCGAGCTGGTGCTTGACGTCGTAGAGCCGGGCGCGCTCGAACGCCTGCGCGATCAGCCCGGCGAGCGCCGTGAGGTTGGCACGCTCGTCGGCGGTGAAGCTGTGGGGACGGTCGTAGGCGAGGATGCACGTCCCGATGGGCCGACCGGACGTGATCAGCGGGAGGAAGGCCCACGCGGACATGTCGTCGGAGCGGACGGCGTCCGGGTAGGCCTGGCGGAGCTCGTCCCAGGTGGCGAAGAACGCCGGCTTGCCGCCGTCGAACGCGCGCCCTACGGGGGCCGGCAGGATCACCGGGCGGCCGTCGAACTCCTCGACCGCCTGCCGGCTGTAGCCGTGCGAGGCGACCACCTGCATCCGGCCGCCGTTCGAGGTGAGGATGGCCAGGGCCTGGATGTTGTAGACCGGCATGACGTGGTCGGCGACGAGGTCGGTCACCTCCTGCGCGGTCACCGCCCTGGCGAGGGTGCTCGCCAGATGCAGCATGTCGTGCAGCGCGATCATCCGCGTGGACCGCCCGGCGCCGGTGTCCGGGGCGACGCGGCCGGGGCCGCGGGCCGCCATGCTGGGGATGATGCGTACGGTGACGCCGGTCAGGCCGGGATGGAACTGGAAGATCAGCCGCCGGCCCGAGGGGTTGCGGACGGTGAAGGAGGTGGTCTGCCTGCTGAAGACCGCGGCCCGGAAACGGTCTTCGTACGCGGCCTCCTCCAGCCACGGCAGCCGCTCCCACAGGCGGCTGCCCAGCAGTTCGGACGGGCTGCTGACGAGCAGGTCGGCGGCCGATGTGGTGATGAGGGTGGCGCACCCCTCCATGTCGAGGGAGCAGTATCCCTCCGGCAGCCGGTTGAGGCAGTCGAGCTCGGCCAGGTCCAGGGGCGAGTTCGCGGCACGCGGCGGATGCGGTTCCAGGACGCGCGGCACCGGCCCGGAGACGATCGGGTGGCCCAGGTCGGCCTCCTGCCGGAGCACCTCGCCGAGCTGCGCGCAGGTGGTTTCGATGACGTCGACCTGGTGCGCGCTGAGCCGGGACATGCGGCCGGACGGCCAGCACAGCACGAACCCGCCCCAGAGCTCCGCGCCGCACAGGATGGGGGCGCAGAGGAGCGCGAAAGGGTACGGCAGCGACACAGCCGCCGACGGGAACCTGCGGGCCATCCTCTCCCGGTCGGGGAGCCACACCATCCGCCGCTCGCGCACCGCCAGGGCGATCGGCACCGGATCGTTGGTCCTGACCCTGGCCCAGGCCCTGGCCACGGGCGCGGGCAGCCCCAGCTCCGCCTCCATCATCAGGACGTCGCCGCCGTCCCCCAGGATGTAGACGGTGCCGATGTGCGCCCCCGTGCCGGCGACCGCCTCGACCAGCAGCTTGTCCAAGCGAGACGAGCCACTCGCCGCGCCTCGGTCCGGGGTTGTCTCGTCCCGCACCGTGTCAGCCTGCCTTGTTCACGAAAAGTGAGCACGACAATCGCCCAAAACCCCCCATGTGGGCAGAATACAGGCAGATATGTCACAAATTGCTTACCTTATGCGAGCGTGAACGGCATTTGGTCCCTCGTTTTGCGCTGCATTTCCTTATAGAGGGCCGCGGATCGCGTACGTGCGGCGAGAGGGCCCATTCGCCGCGTCGTTCGCCGGAGTCACTCCTCCGGCGGCGTCTCGGCCAGGACCCGCTGGGCGACCGCGAAAGCGGCGTTGGCCGCGGGCACGCCGCAGTAGACGGCGGTCTGCAGCAGCACCTCGCCGATCTCGTCCGGGGTGAGCCCGTTGCGGAGCGCGGCGCGTACGTGCATGGCCAGCTCGTCGAGATGGCCATGGGCGACGAGCGCGGTGAGCGTGACACAGCTGCGGGTGCGCCGGTCCAGGCCCGGGCGGGTCCAGATCTCGCCCCAGGCGTAGCGGGTGATGAAGTCCTGGAAGTCCCTGGTGAACGGGGTCGTGCGGGCGATCGCCCGGTCGACGTGCGCGTCCCCGAGCACCTCCCGCCGCACGCGCATGCCGGGTACGGCGGGCAGGTGCGCCAGGAGCGCGGCCGTCACGCGCTCGGGCTGGTCGACCCCGGCCTGATGGGCGGCGCCCGCGATCTCCATCAGCGTGGCGCCGGCGATGCCGTCGGCCAGTTCCCTGGCGTGGGCGGGAGGCGTTGCCGGATCCTCCCGGCCGGCCACGACCAGGGTGGGCGCCTTGATCGCGGCCAGCGAATCCCGCAGGTCGTAGGCGGCCAGCGCGTCGCAGCACGCGGCGTACCCCTCGGGGTCGGTGGCGGTCAGATCGTCCAGCAGCGCCTCGTCAGGGGGACCCGCGAACCAGCGCCCCGCCGTGGCCGCCCGCAGCGGCCCGGTGCCCTGGTCGCGAACGAGCCGCGCCCGCTCCCGCCATCCCTGCGGCTCGCCGAAACGGGCGGAGGAGCAGATCATCGCCAGGGACCGCAGCCGCTCCGGGTGCCGGACCGCCAGGGTCGCCCCGATCGCGCCGCCGATGGAGACACCGGCGTAGTGGAAGGCGCCGAAGCCCTCCGCGTCGGCCACCTCCAGCACCATGCGGGCCAGGTCGTCGACGGTGCGCAGGAGGACGCGCGGCGAGCCGCCGTGGCCGGGCAGGTCGAACCTGAGCACCCGGAAGGTCCGCGCCAGCGCTGGGAACTGCGGGTCCCACAGCCGCATGGAGGTGCCGATGGACGGCCCGAGGATGAGCGGCTCCCCGTTCGCGGGTCCGTCCAGCCGGTGCTGCAACATTGTCACTCCTCCTCGAGTGCCCTGTCGACGAGTGCGCCTGCCGACCCCGCGGAGCCGGACACGGTGCGGTTGGCGCGCATGCGTTCGGGATGGACGCGCAGGTCCGCCAGCAGTTCCGCGGCGTCGCGGGCGGCGCCGGACACCAGGCGGAGCGCCTCGCGCAGCGGCTGCCATTCGGCGTGCCAGGCGCCGGAGGGCCGCTCGTCCTCGGCGCAGAGCGAGCCGTACAGGATCGCGGCCAGCGCGGGCACCTGGCGGGCCGCGGCGGCGATCATCGTGGCCCTGACCGGGTTGTGCTTGTGCGGCATGGACGACGAGCCGCCCCCGACTCCTTCGGACAGCTCGCCGATCTCGGTACGCGACAGCACGAGCACATCGGCCGCCGGCTTGGCCAGCGCCCCGGCGGTGAACGCCAGGGCGCCCGCCAGATCGGCGACGGGCGTGCGCAGCACGTGCCACGGCAGCACGGGCTCGGCCAGCCCGGCCTCGGCCGCGAACCGCGCCACGAGCCGCAGCCCGAGGTCGCCCCCCGGCTCCCCGGAGCCGGGCCCGTCCGCGGGCTGGAAGGCAGCCAGGGTGCCGGCCGCGCCGCCGAGCTGGGCCGGGAGCGCCTGCCGGGCGGCGAGCAGCCGGGCGCGGGCATCGACGGCCAGCTTGCGCCAGCCCGCCGCCTTGAGGCCGAACGTGGTGGGCACGGCCTGCTGGGTGAGCGTCCGCGCGGCCATCGGCGTGTCGCGGTGCTCGGCCGCCAGCCTGGTGAGCGCGGCCACGACCCGATCGACATCGGCCAGCACCGGGCCCAGGGCGCGGTGGGCGACCAGCATGAGCGCGGTGTCGACGATGTCCTGGCTGGTCGCGCCCCGATGGACGTGCCCGCCGTACGGGCCGGCGGCCTTACGGAGATCCTCCACCAGCGGGATCACCGGGTTGCCCCCGGAACGGGCGCGGACGACCAGGCCCGGCAGGTCGAACGCCGAGGCCCGCGCGGCGGCGGCCACCGCCTCGCCCGCCTCCGCCGGCGCCAGGCCGAGCGCGGCCTGCGCCCGGGTCAGCGCGACCTCGGCGTCCAGCATCGCCCGCAGGACGGCGGCGTCACCCGTCTGCTCGGCCCCGCCTCGCATGGGGGACAGCAGCCCCAGATCCGCGCCACCCACTGCCGAAGCCGGCCCGCCGGGCGTCCCGGCCACGCCACTGTCGGTTCCGGGTGCGTCACCCGAAGTCAAGGAAGACCGTCTCCTTCTCGCCCTGCAAACGGATGTCGAACCGGTAGACGCCCTCGCGCTCCGCCACGGCCACCAGCGTCTCCCGGCGGTGCGCCGGCAGCGAGTCGAGGAAGGCGTCCCGGCCGAAGTAGATGCGGGTGTAGAGGTGGTGGAGCAGGCCGCGGGCGAACACGCAGACGCTGATGTACCCGTTGCCGGGCCGCAGCGTGCGCAGCGTCCAGCGGCCGTCGGCGTCGGTGGGCACCCGGCCGAAGCCGGTGAAGTCGACCCCGTGCCGGCCGATGACCGCGCCGGTCACCGGGTCACGCCGCAGCGTCCCCGGCGCCCCCGACAGGTCGCCCGCCGGGTCGGCCTGCCAGAACTCCAGCAGCGCGTCCGGCACCGGCTGGCCCGCGCCGTCGTAGACGTAGCCGTGCACGACGATCCCGCCCCCATCGTTCAGCGGGGCGATGTCGCCCCCGCCGGGGAACGGCAGCGCGTAGCCGTAGAACGGGCCCACGGTCTGCGAAGGGGTGGGGTTCATCGGCCCTCCTCCATCCAGGTCGCGGCGGGTCCGTCCAGCACGATGTCCCACCGGTAGCCGAGCGACCACTCCGGCGCGGACAGATCATGATCGTACGCGGCCACCAGCCGCTGCCTGGCCCGCTCGTCCGTCACCGAGTGCAGCACCGGGTCGTACGGGAACAGCGGGTCGTTCGGGAAGTACATCTGCGTGACCAGCCGCTGCGTGAAGGCCGTGCCGAACACCGAGAAGTGGATGTGCGCGGGCCGCCAGGCGTTGACGTGGTTGCGCCACGGGTACGCGCCGGGCTTGATCGTGGTGAAGCGGTAGCGGCCCTCGTCGTCGGTCAGGCAGCGGCCCACGCCGGTGAAGTTGGGGTCGAGCGGCGCGGGATGGTCGTCCCGCTGGTGCAGGTAGCGGCCCGAGGCGTTGGCCTGCCAGACCTCCACGAGCTGGCCGCGTACCGGACGACCGGCGCGGTCCAGGACCAGCCCCTCCACGGTGATCCGCTCGCCGAGCGGCTCGCCCAGATGCTGCTTGGTCAGGTCCGCGTCCAGCGCGGTCACGTCCGTGACGCCGAAGACCGGCCCGGACAGCTCGGCCGCCTCCGGGTCCTCCAGCGCCACCAGCGGCTGCTTGGGGTGCCGCAGCACGCTGCTGCGGTAGGGAGCGAAGTCGCGCAGCGGCTGGTTCGCCTCCTCGCCGTCATGGGCCTTGTGCAGCTCGGCGATCTCGCGATCGATGTCGGCTTGGGTGAGGGGTGTCGTCATTGCGCCTACCTTTCCAGGACGACGGCCAGGCCCTGGCCGACGCCGATGCAGAGACAAGCCAGGCCGGCGCCGGAGCCGGCCGCGGCCAGCCGATGCGCCACGGTGCCGGTGAGACGGGCGCCGGAGGCGCCGAGAGGGTGGCCGAGCGCGATCGCGCCGCCATCCGGGTTGACGATGGCGGGGTCGAGGTCCGGCAGCTCGGCCAGGCAGCCGAGCACCTGCGCGGCGAAGGCCTCGTTGAGCTCGAACGTCGCCAGGTCGCCGAACGCCTTGCCGGCCTTGGCCAGGGCCCGGCCCGCGGCCTCGACCGGGCCGAGGCCGAAGTAGCGGGGTTCGAGGGCGCTGGCCGCGCACGCGGTGATCCGCGCCAGGGGCTCGCGGCCGCGCAGCCCGGCCTCGTCGGTGAGCAGCAGCGCCGCCGCGCCGTCGTTGAGCGGCGAGGAGTTGCCGGCGGTGACTGTGCCGTTCTTGCGGAAGACCGGCTTGAGCCGGGCCAGCGCCTCCATCGAGGTGTCCTCGCGGATGCCCTCGTCCCTGGTCAGGCCGCCGATGGGGACGATCTCGCGGGCGAAGGACGCCTTGGCCGCCTTCTGGTGGCTGGCCAGCGCGTACGCGTCCTGCTCCGCTCGCGAGACGCCGTGCTTGTCGGCGATCAGCTCCGCGCCCTCGCCGAGCGGCACGGTGTGCTCGGCCGGCATCTTCGGGTTGACCAGTCGCCAGCCGAGCGTGGTGGAGACCAGCTCCTGCCCGCCTGCTGGGAAGGCCTTCTCCGGCTTGGGCAGCACCCACGGCGCGCGGGTCATCGACTCCACCCCGCCCGCGATCACGGTGGAGGCGTCGCCGAGCGCGATCATCCGGTACGCCTGCACGACGGCCTCCATGCCGGACCCGCACAGCCGGTTCACGGTCGCGCCCGGCGTGGTGACCGGCAGGCCGGCCAGCAGCGCGGCCATGCGGGCGACGTTGCGGTTCTCCTCGCCGGCGCCGTTCGCGTTGCCGAAGATCACCTCGTCGGCGGTGTGCTGGTCGTTGCGCTCGGCGATCGACGCGATGACGTGCGCGGCCAGATCGTCGGGGCGGATGCCGGCCAGCGCCCCGCCGTACCGGCCGAACGGCGTGCGGACGGCGTCCACTACGTACACGGCTCTCATGACAGCACCTCGGCTTCCGTACGGTCGCGCAGCTCTTCCAGGCTCACCCCGGGCGCGGTCTCGACCAGCCGCAGCCCTTGCCCGGTGACGTCGAGGACGCCCAGGTCGGTGATGATCCGGTGCACGCAAGCCTGCCCGGTGAGCGGCAGCGAACACTCCTTGACGATCTTCGGTGTGCCGTCCTTCGCGGTGTGATCCATGATCACGATGACCTGGCGGGCGCCGTGGACCAGGTCCATCGCCCCGCCCATGCCCTTGATCAGCTTCCCCGGCACCACCCAGTTGGCCAGGTCGCCGCGCGCCGAGACCTGCATCGCGCCCAGCACCGCCACGTCGATGTGCCCGCCGCGGATCATCCCGAACGACAGCGAGGAGTCGAAGAACGCCGCCCCGGGCCGCACGGTCACCGTCTCCTTGCCCGCGTTGATCAGGTCGGGGTCGACCTCGGCCGCGGCCGGGTACGGGCCCACGCCCAGGATGCCGTTCTCCGAATGCAGGATGACGTCCACGTCGGGCGGCAGGAACGACGGGATGCGCGTGGGCAGCCCGATGCCGAGGTTGACGTAGTCGCCGTCGCGCAGCTCGGCCGCCGCGCGGGCCACCATCTCGTCCCGTGTCCAGCTCATGGGCGTGTGGTCCCTCGTGTCGAAGGCGCGGAAATCGTACGCTTCTCGATCGCCTTGTCGGCGGCCTGCTCCGGAGTCAGCGCGACGACGCGCTGGACGAACACGCCCGGCAGGTGCACCTCGTCGGGGTCCAGCTCGGTGAGCTCCTCCACCTCGGCGATCGTGATCCGCCCGGCCATCGCCGCCAGGGGGTTGAAGTTCCTGGCGGCCTTGTTGAAGACGAGGTTGCCGTGCCGGTCGCCCTTCGCCGCCCGCACCAGCGCGAAGTCCGTCCTGATGCCGTACTCGAGCACGTACTGCCTGCCGTCGAACTCGCGCACCTCCTTCGGCGGCGAGGCGAGCGCGACGGAGCCGTCCGGGTTGTGGCGCAGCGGCAGCCCGCCGTCGGCGATCGGGGTGCCGACCCCGGCCGGGGTGTAGAAGGCGGGGATGCCGCTGCCGCCCGCGCGCAGCCGCTCGGCGAGGCTGCCCTGCGGGGTGAGCTCCACCTCCAGCTCGCCGCCGAGGTACTGCCGGGCGAACTCCTTGTTCTCGCCGATGTACGAGGCGGTGACGTGGGCGATGCGCCCGGCCGCCAGCAGCACGCCGAGACCGCCGCCGTCGACGCCGCAGTTGTTCGACACGACCGCGATGCCGGTCACCCCGGTCCGGTATAGGGCCTGTATCAGGACGTTGGGGATGCCGCTCAGACCGAAGCCGCCGACCGCGAACGACGCGCCGTCACGCACGTCTGCGAGGGCTTCTTCGGCGGTGGCGACGACCTTGTCTCTCCGCACGACGCTCCAGGTGTTCGCATAGTGAACTTTTGTCCACTATCGTGTTGCCGAGAGTATCCGTAATGAGCAGCCCTCCTGTCAAAGGACGTCCGCGGATCGAGGGAGTCGATGGAACCCACCGGAACCCCGGAAACCGCCGGGACCTTGGAACGCGGCCTCACCGTGCTGCGCGTGCTGGCCGGAGAGCCGCGCCGGCGCATGGGCGCGACCGACCTGGTCCGCGCGACCGGCCTGGCCAGGTCCACGGTGGACCGCGTGCTCGCGACGTTCATCCATCTCGGCTACGTCCGGGCCGAGGGCCGCGACGTGGTGCCCGCGCCCCGCCTCATGGAGCTGGGCGAGGCGTACCTGGCCTGCGGCGGCCTGCGCGACGTGCTGTCGCCGCCCGCGGAGCGGCTGGCGGAGGCGCTGGACGAGTCGGTGTCGCTGGCGGTGCGGGACGGTGCCGGCGTCCGCTTCATCGCCCAGTTCACCCGTCGGCGCACCATGTCGGTCGCCTTCCGGGTCGGCGACCTGCTGCCCGCCAGCCGGTGCGCGGCGGGGCTGGCGCTGCTCGATCCGGCCGCGCCGTGGGCCGTGGACGACCAGCTCGTGGAGCCGGGGCTGGTGGCGGTCGCGGTGCCCGTACGAGGCCCGGACGGCACGCCGCTCTGCGCGGTCAGCGTGGTCAGCCACACCAGCCGCCACACCGCCGCCGGCCTGCGCGAACACGCCCTGCCCCGGCTGCTCGAGGCCGCCGCGGAGATGGAGGCCGCGCTGGCGGGACCCGCGCCCGGGCCGAAGCGGGAAATGGCGGCCGTGGACGCCTCGCGCGCGACCAAGAAGGAACTGGGCGCGGGCTACCTGCAGTCGCTGGCGCGCGGCCTGGCCGTGCTGGTGTCGCTCGGCGCGGCGCCCGGCGGCTCCACCCTGGCCGACGCCGCCAGGGCCACCGGCCAGCCGCGGGCGACCGTACGGCGCGCGATCCAGACCCTGGAGCGGCTCGGCTACGTGGCCGCCGACGGCGCCCGCTTCGTCCTGCTGCCCAAGGTCCTGGAGCTCGGCTACGCCCACCTGTCCGGCCGCGCCTTCCGCGAGGTCGTGCAGCCGCACCTGGCGGACCTGGTGGCCCGCGTCCACGAGTCGGCCTCGTTCGCCGTGCTGTCCGGCGACGACATCGTTTACCTGGCCCGGGTGCCGACCGAGCGGATCATGAGCGTCGACATCACCGTCGGCACCCGCTTCCCCGCGTACGCGACCTCGATGGGCCGGGTCCTCTTGGCAGGACAGCCGGCCGAACGGCTCGACGGCATCACCCCCAGGCCGCTCTCCCGCCACACCATCACCTCGCCCGCCGAGCTCAAGGCCGCCGTCCGCCAGGCGGCCGCGGACGGCTACGCCCTGGTCGACCAGGAGCTGGAGGAAGGCGTACGGTCGATCGCGGTGCCCATCAGGGACCGCGAGGGACGCGTGGTCGCCGCCGTCAACGTCGCCACCCACGCCAGCCGCGCCACCCCCGCCGACCTGGTACGCGACATCCTGCCCGCGCTCAGGGAGACCGCCGCCCGCATGGCGGCCGACCTGGCGTACATCCACGGCCCGGCCTGGAACGGCTCCCTCCCCGAGGCCGCCCGCCTCACCCGCTGACGCTGACACCTGCCAGGCCACCTGGAAACCGGGCGGACGGCTCGTTCGTTGTGCAAGGTGACGGTAGATCATCGGCTTTCTGGAGTCGCACCGTGGAAATCACCGGCATCATCTCCGCCCTCCTCATCGGCATCGTGATCGGCGCGCTCGGGCGGCTCGTCGTACCGGGGCGCCAGCGCATCCCCATCTGGCTCACGATCGTGATCGGCGTGGTCGCGGCCCTGATCGGCACCGCGATCGCCGCCGCCGTCGGCGTGGCCGACACCGGGGGAGCCGACTGGATCGAGCTCGCCATCCAGGTCGCCCTGGCCGCGCTCGGCGTCTCGCTGACGGCGGGCATGTACGTCAAACGCCGCGAATAGCGCGGGCCTTCTCCGGGGACTCACCCCATGGCGGCCGGCGACGGGGTGCCGCCCGTGGCCGGCCGGGCTTCCGTAGCCCTCGCGGTCCATACCGCCGCCGGAGCGCTGGTCGCCGCGGCCGCCCTGGCCAACACGCGGAACCCGCCGGCTCCGTCGTCGGCCGGGCCGACCCCCGGGGGGGCGCTTCGCGGGCAAGATGGTGCTCACCACGGGGGCGACGTCGGGCATCGGCCAGGTGAGTGCGCCGCCGCCACGATCGCGCCCCACAACGCCCCCGCGGAGCTCGTTCTTCGTCTGCGGGACCTCACACGTATCCGGTGGAACCGTCTGGGCAGCACGCGCTCCCACCGCACGTAGTCGTCGGTCCCCAGCGCCGACTCGTCGATCTCCACACCCCACCCCGGGCGGTCCGGGCGCAGCTCCAGGTACCCGTCCACCGGCAGGTACGGGTCCGCGCCCCCGGCCGTCAGCAGGGCCAGGAAGTCCTGCGGCAGGAACAGCGACTCGCCGGTGGCCAGCGGCACGTCGAGCTGAGCGCGCAGGTGGCCCCAGGCGGGGATGTACTCGGGCCGGATGGGCTCCTCGAACCACAGCGGGTCGTACGGCGCCAGCGCGTTGCCGAGCTGGATCGCCTGCCGCGGTTCGAAGATCCGCGCGTGCGCCTCGAAGGCGAACTCCCACTCCGGCGGGCTGATCGAGCGGATCTCCGCGAAGTAGCCGGCCGCCTCGGCGCACACGTTGCCCCAGCGGCTCGCGTACGGGTCGCGGCGGTACGGGCTCAGCTTGAACGCCGTGAACCCGTACCGCTCGTTCAGCTCCTGCGTCAGGTCGCGGCAGACCGGGGGGTCGGGCGCGGTGTAGACGCCGCAGTAGACCGGAACCCGGTCGCGTACGGGCCCGCCGAGCATCGCCGTCGGTGACGCGCCGAGCGCAGCCTCGCCAACCCGCGACTTCCACCGCGCCCTCTACGCCGGCTGCGGCAAACCCCCTGCTGGTCAGCACCCTCGACTCCCTGCGCGACCAGACCGCGCTGATCTCCGCGGCGGCCTGGGGCCGGGCGCCGACCTGGGAACATGAGGCCGCCGAGCACCGCGCCATCCTCCAGGCAGCCGAGTCCGGCGCCGCCGACGAGGCCGCCGGCCTCCTGCGCGACCACATGCGCAGCTTCGTCGAACGGGCCAGGAACTCGGCCTAGCGCCCGATCTCGATGGCGGCCCTGTCGCCCGGGACGGCCACCACTGTTCGCGTGCCGGAACTCGGCATCGCCCTTGGTCGTTGAGGTCGGCGGCACCCAACCGATCTTCAAAAGGGAGAGCAAAACCGTGGTCTTCAAACGCATGCTGGGCGCTTTGGGCGTGGGCGCGCCCACGGTGGACACCGTCTTGTCCACCCCGCGGACACAGCCGGGCGGCACGCTCGAAGGGGAGGTACGGCTCAAAGGCGGCGACTTCGACGCCGACATCGAGCACATCACCCTCGGCCTGGTGGCCCGGGTGGAGATCGAGCACGGCGACGGCGAGTCCGCCGGGCTCGGCGAGTTCGCCCGCGCCCAGGTCTCGGGACCGTTCACGCTGCGCAAGGGCGAGGACCGCGTCATCACGTTCACGATTCCGGTGCCGTGGGAGACGCCGATCAGCGAGATCGGCGGGCAGCCGCTGGCCGGCATGGCGGTGGGTGTACGCACCGAGCTGGCCATCGCCAAGGCCGTCGACAAGGGCGACCTGGACATGATCGCCGTCGAGCCCCTGCCGTCGCAGCTGCGGATCCTGGAGTCCTTCCTGGGGCTCGGCTTCCAGTTCAAGTCCGCCGACCTGGAGGCGGGGCACCTGTACGGGGTGCGCCAGGAGCTGCCGTTCTACCAGGAGATCGAGTTCTACCCGGTAGGCGAGTACGCCGGGGTGGTGCGGGAGGTCGAGGTGACCTTCGTGGCCGATCCCGCCGGTCTGGAGGTGGTCCTGGAGGCCGACAAGCGCGCGGGGCGCTATTCGGGCGACGCGATCGGCCGCTTCACGATCAGCCACGAGGACACGGTGCGCACCGACTGGCCCGGCGAGATCGGCCGCTGGCTGTCCGGCCTGACCCAGCACGGCCACGGCGGCCACCACAGCGGCCACCACGGCGGCCACCACCACTATGACCACGGTCACCATGGCGGCTCCGGCCTGGGCGCGGTGGCCGCGGCGGGCGCCATGGGCGTCGTGGGCGGGCTCGTGGCGGGCGAGGTCGTCGAGGAGATCTTCGAGGGGGACGAGGAGGAGGGCGGCGACTGGTGAGCCGCCGCCCCGCTTGACCCGCCGGCGGCCCCCGGCTCCCGCGCCGTGGCCGCCGGCGGACGGTACGGTGTCGTACGGACGGGTGAAGGATGCGATCTCAACGACACGGAGAGACTGCCGACGCCGCGGCGCTGCGTGCCCGGCTCCGGCACGTCCACTGGATCGGCGGCGGGAGCGGGGCCGGCAAGTCGACCATCGCGCGCCGCCTGGCGGCTCGGCACGGCCGGCGTCTCTACGCGACCGACGACGTGATGGCGGATCACGCCCGCCGGAGCACCCCCGGGAACAGCCCGTTCCTGAGCGAGTTCGCGGCCATGGACATGGACGAGCGGTGGGTGAACCGATCTCCGGAAACCATGCTGGAGACCTTCCACTGGTTTCGGGGAGAGGGCTTCGGCCTGATCGTCGAAGACCTGCTCCGCCTTCCACGGGAACCCGGTGTGATCGTCGAGGGTTTCCGGCTGCTGCCGCACCTCGTGCGGCCTCTCCTCGCCGTGCCCGGTCGCGCCGTCTGGCTCCTGCCGACGCCGGACTTCCGCCGGGCCGCGTTCGACAGCCGGGGCTCGTTGTGGGAGATCGCCCGGAAGACCAGTGATCCGGACAGGGCCCTGCGCAACCTGCTCGAGCGTGATCGCATGTTCACCGAACACCTCCGCCGGGAAACGCAGCGTCTCGAACTGCGCGTCATCGAGGTCGACGCCACGACGACCGAGGATGATCTGGCCGAGCGAGTGACGGAAGCGTTCGGACTCTGAACACGAGCACCCCGGCGGGGGCGGGTCCGGGGCACGCGACTGACAGGTTCTGCCACCTGCTCCGCCTCACGGTTCCCTGGGATGGTCAACGGTTGGATACGATGTGTAAGGGGCTCGATGACTCGCGCTTGCCGCCATCGGCGCGAGTGACGTCGGACTACCGCCGTACCGTTGTACGGGAGGCGAGCGGATGGCGACAAAAGAATCCTCTACTGCCGTCCGAGAGGCGGAACGCCTCCGTATACTCGCGGCCGCGTGCGCCGGGCTCGGCGACATCGAGGTTCTGCAGTACGCGCTGGACCAGGCCATCGCCGACCTCCACGGCCTGAGCGGGATGGTGCACTGGTGCGGCCCCATCGGCAGCCATGAGCCCCGCCTGGTGGTCGCCTCCGGACTGCCCCCGGCGAAGCTGCCGGAGCGGGAGGTCCACGACGTCATCGCCCGCGCGCTGCGCGACAAGGCCCTCGCGTGCTTGCCCGTCACGCTCGCCGCCGCCGCGCCGATCCAGCTCGAGACCGCCGCCCCGGAACGCGTGGCCCCGCCCTGCACCGTGGTGCTGACCGCCGTCCCGCTGGAGGGCACCGGAGGGCCGCCCGGCGTGCTGTCCGTACTGACCGATGGGCCCGCTGAACCGACGAGCGACCAGCGGGCATTCCTCAAGACCCTGACGTCGTGGCTTTCCAAGCGGCTCGCGACCTCCTCCGCGGAGTCCGAGATGACGCACCTGTGGTGGCAGGAACAACCCGCCGACTCCCACCTGCAGAAGGCGTTGAAGGCCGTCAAGATCGGATCCTGGGACTGGGACATCCGAACCGGCGAGTTCTACTGGGACGAGCCCGCGCTGACGCTGATGGGCATCGACCCCGGCACCGCCCCGCACCACATCGACACCTGGGTGAGCATCGTCCACCCGCAGGACGTGCCCAGGGTGATGGCGGCGACCGAGGAGGCCGTCCGCACCAGGAGCCTCTACGAGGTCGAATACCGCGCCTGCCGCCCCGACGGCACCACCGGCTGGATGCACGCGCGCGGCCGCCTGATCCTGGACGAGAACGGCGATCCGGTCCGCATGATCGGAACAATCTGGGACACCACCGAGAGCCGCGTCGCCCGGGAGTCGGCCGGCCGCGCGCTGCGGTACATGAGCGACGCCTTCCTCGCGGTGGACCGTGACTGGCGGATCACCTTCGTCAATCTCGCCGCCGAACGCCTCCTGGGATCAACCGACCTGCACGGCCGGCTGCTCTGGGACCTCCCGGCCGGCCAACTGCCCGATCTGCGGGCCTGGTGCCGCCGGGCCGCCGCCGAGCGCGCGCCCGCCAGCTTCGACGTGCAGTGGCCGACCGACCAGCGGTGGTACCACGTGCGGCTGGTGCCGGTGCCGGACGGGCTGACGCTCTACCTCACCGACGTCACCGAGAAGCGAATCCGCGACGCCGAGCGCGTCGCCGCCGAACACGCCGCCGTCGAGCGGGCCGCCTGGATCCAGGAACTGACCCGCACCCTCGGCGACGCGGTGACCGTCGAAGACGTGGTGCAGGTCATCACCGAGCGGGTCATGCCGCCCTTCGCCGCCGCAGGACTGATCATCTTCACCGTCGAACACGGACGTCTGCACGTCGTCGGAGCCGTCGGATACGCTGCCGACGTCCTCAGCGGGCTCGAGCAGCGTGCGCCCCTCGACGGTTCCGCCCTCATCGACGTGCTCCGGACGGGTGTTCCGGCCTTCATCGCCGCGCGGGCCGACTTCCACGGGCCATATCCAGACACCGCCGACGGAACGGCCGACTCGGGCATGAACGCCTGGGCGGTTCTCCCGCTGCTGGTTCCCGGGCATCCTCTGGGCTGCTGCGTGATCTCATTCGACTCTCCTCGCCGATTCACCAGCGAGGAGCGCACCCTGCTCACAGCGCTCAGCGGCCTGATCGCCCAGGCCCTCGCGAGGGCCCGCATGTACGACGCGGAGCACATGCGCGCCCAGCAACTGCAGCGCCTGCTGCTTCCCCGCGACCTGCCGTCGCTTCCCGGCATCACCGCGGCGGCCCGCTATCTCCCGGCCGGCGGAACAGAGCTCGGCGGAGACTGGTACGACATCATCCCGCTGTCCGCGGAACGGGTCGCCCTCGTCATCGGCGACGTCATGGGTCACGGCCTGCCCCAGGCCGCCACCATGGGACGCCTGCGCACGGCCGTGCGCACCCTCGCAGACCTCGACCTGCCGCCCGACGAGCTTCTCGCCCACCTCAACGACCTGGTCGGCGAGCTCGGCGACGACATCTACGTCACCTGCCTGTACGCCGTGTACGACCCCACCAGCGGCGAGTGCGCCTTCGCCAGTGCCGGACATCCGCCGCCCGTCGTCGTCCACCCCGACGGCACGGTCCAGATCCCCTGGACGGTGCCCGACCCGCCGCTCGGGGTCGCCGCGCCGCCCTTCAGCACGTTCGAATTGCATGTGCCCGAACACGGCCTCTTCGTGCTCTACACCGACGGCCTGGTCGAGTCCGCCACGCGGGACATGGACAGGGGCATAGCCCAGTTCAGCCGGCTCCTGGCCGGTGCCCTTCGCCAATTCGGCGCCGCTCAGGAGGACGGACTGGACCGCCTGTGCGACGCCGTCGCCGATGCCATGCTGCCCGCACAGCAGCCGATCGCCGACGACGCCGCCCTGCTCATCGCCCGCGCCAACCGGCTGCCGGCCGAGGACGTCGCCTGCTGGCCGCTGCCCGAGGACCCGATCGCGGCCGGGCAGGCGCGCAAGCACGTCCGGGACCAGCTCGCCACCTGGCACCTGGAGGACCTGGAAGACCTGGTGACGACCACCGAGCTGGTGGCCAGCGAGCTCGTCGGCAACGTCATCCGCCATGCCAGGGGCCCGCTCCGCCTTCGCCTGCTGCGCAGCCGGACCCTCGTGTGCGAGGTCTCCGACAGCAGCCAGACCACCCCCAGGATCCGCCGCGCCGCGGAGACCGACGAAGGCGGCCGCGGCCTCCAACTCGTCGCCGCCCTCTCCCAGCGCTGGGGAACCCGCTTCACCGCCGACGGCAAATGCATCTGGACCGAACACGCCCTGTCTTCCTCGCACGCCGCCGCCTAGCTCCCCGCGGGGACCCATCGATGATCAAGGCGCTGAGCCGGTCAGGTGTCCATCGGGAGCCGGCGGGCGGCCACGCCGACCCAGCCGAGCCCCAGCGCGGTGACCACGAGCACCCCCGCCGCCCCGGCGCCCGCCGCCACGAGCCCCGCGGCGCCGGGCAGGAGCAACTGGCCGGTACGGTTGCCGGCCAGCCGCAGCGACATCGCCCGCCCGCGCAGCCCCGGGGGAGCGGCTTCCGCCAGCCACGACATGGTCAGCGGCTGTCCCACCCCCAGCGCGAATCCCAGCACGGCCAGCACGCAAGCCAGCAGCCACAGCGGCATGGGCACGGGAATGACCAGCATGGCCGCTCCCGCCGTGACCGTGCTGACGACCAGCAGCCGGCGCCTGCCCGCGGCCTGCGCCAGGCGGCCGAGGAAGAAGCGCGAGGCCATCGACGCCACGCCCCTGATGGTCAGCAGCAGGCCGATCGTGCCCGAGGTGAGCCCCTGCTCGGTGCCCAGCGCAGGCAGGTAGACGAGCATGATGTCGAGCGCGGTCAGGAGCACGGTGCTCGTCACCAGAGCGTGCGTGAGACCCGGGCGGCGCAGCAGCGAGCGCAGGTGCCCGATGCCGTCCTGGTCCTGGACGGCGGCGCGGGGACTGCGGGGCAGCAGCGCCGACAGCGCGATGAGCAGGACGGACAGGCCGCAGCACCAGGCGAAGATGCCGCCGGTGTCGGGGATGGCCCGCTCACCGCCGAACGCGGCGATCAGCACCGGACCGGCCGACTGGCCGAGCGAGACGGCGAAGGTGTAATGACCGAAGGCGGTGTCGTGGCCGCCGCGCCGGGTGGTGTTGGCCACCAGCGCCTGCTGGGCGATGGCGCAGCCGAGATGGCCGGTGCCGAGCAGGATCCCGGCCGCGATGAGCCCCGGGATGGTGTGGCCGAGCGCCAGGAAGGCGACGGCGGACGCGGTGATCAGGAGCGCGCCGGTCACGGCCATGCGGCGCTCGCCGTACCGGTCGGCGGCATGGCCCGCGGGCAGCGCCAGCAGCAGCGGCGCGATGGCGAAACTGGCGCCGAGCACACCGAGCCAGGCCGCGGGCACGTCGAGCTCGATCGCCCGGTAGGACATGGTGGGGCGCAGCACGAACGTGATCGCCTGCGTGCCGGCGGCATGAGCCAGCACCATGGCCGCCCCGTACCTCCGATGCCGCGCTTCAGGCATCGATTCCGTTCACTCGCCTCACCTCATCAGTAAGCATCACAACCTATAGGACCGGGGCATGAAAAGGGCGCGCCGGTGTCGCCGGCGCGCCCTTCACGAACGCGAGACCGAAAGTGTCAGGCGGCGGCGCGATCTCCCACGCCGGCCCGCCTCAGAACGTCACCAGCGGATCACCGACGAAGTCGGCCACGGAGTTGACGAAGAAGAAGCCGAAGAACAGGAAGTTGAGCACCAGGATGACGTAGTGCCAGGGCCGCGGGCGGGCCGGCCGCGGCAGCCGGCTGTTCAGGTACATCAGCAGGAACGGATAGATCAGCGCCCCCAGGTTCGACATGTTGCCCGACCACTCCACCAGGCCGACCGGCAGCGACTGGAAGATGACGATCGAGATGATGAGCAGCAGCACGAGCATGAACGGGTAGTAGAAGCGGCGCGGATCGCCCTCGATCAGGCGGCGCAGTCGCGGGCTGGTGGCGTTGGCGGCGTCCGTCGTCACCCGCACCATCGCCTCGAAGATCCCCAGCTGGGTGGAGAACAGGATCAGCACGCCCACGACGAGCGCCACGTAGAAGGCCACCCGGCCGTACTCGTCGCCGAGCGCGCTGGCCACGAACGTCGGGACGTTGCCGCGCGTGGGCCGCTCGCCCGACATCTTGACCGCCTGCGCCATGAGGATGGTGGGCAGCAGCATGCCGAGGATGGCGCCGACGAAGAACACCCCCCACATGTCCGTCAGCAGCAGCCGGTACCACCTGCGCCAGAGCCCGCGGTTGCGCTCGTCGTCGGGGAACGTCACGCCGCTGGCCAGGATCTCGCGCCGCTCGCCGCGCAGGCCGGCGATGTAGCCGACGCGGTGGCCCATGCCGTAGCCCTTGTCGCGGTAGTGGCCCATCACGTACCAGTTCAGGCCGGACGCCAGCGCGGTGAACCCGGCCAGGGCACCGAGCTGGGTCGCGGTGATCCCCGGCGGCGGAGCGGCCGGGGTGACGAAGCCGCGGATGCCGTCCCACCACTGGCTGAACGGCACCACGAGCAGGTCCACCGCCAGCAGGGCGAGCAGGATGGAACCGACCATCACCCAGTTCACCAGCTCCAGCGTGCGGCTGACGCGGCGGGCGGCGGCGGTGATGAGGAACACCAGCACCAGCAGGCCCACCGCCCACCAGCGCGGCTCCATGTCGGAGGCGGCCGCCGGGACGCCGTGGACCAGCGCGTAGACGCCCTGCCCGGCCGACGCCGCCCAGCCGCCCGCGATGAACGCGAAGATCACGACGAGGACCGACAGCGGCACCCACAGCGGCCAGCCCGGCGGCACCCGCCCCCAGCCGACCACCGGCGTCTCGCCCGTGGCAAGGACGTACCGGGAGCATTCGACGTTGTAGAAGGTCTGCAGCAACGCCGACACCAGGATGACCCAGCCGACGCCGACGAATCCGTACTGGCCCACGTTGAGCGGGCCGAGCAGCCACTCGCCGCTGCCGATCGAGATGCCGAGCGCGATCAGGCTGGGGCCGACGGCGTACTTGAACAGTTCCTTGGGGCCGATCTTGGAGACCTTGAAGACCTCCTCCGGCGTGGGCAGGTCGGCGACTTCGAGATCCGGACGGCTGACTCCGAGTGGGTGCGACATGTCACTGCCTCCTGCCGCCAATCTGATCCCGAACGGCGGCGGCTTCCAGACCCAATTGCCGTATGGAACGCCGGGCCGTCTCCGGTCTCGGGTCAGGCGTACTGCAGGTCGGCCTTGACGATGCGGCCGCCGGCCACCGTGAAGTCGTAGTGCGCCCGCCAGCCGTCCGATCCCGCCGGCGCCCAGTGGACCAGCAGCTTCTGCCCGTCCGGCCGGTTCTCCGCGACGGAGACGACCCGCAGCGTCCCGCCGATCACCTCGTTGCCCGCCCACTCGCGGATCGCGTCGTGCCCGCGGATGCCGCGGGTGACGTCGACGATCTCCGCGTCGGGGGCGAAGGCCGCGACGAGGGCGTTCAGGTCGCGAGCGTTCACGGCCTCCACGTACGCGCGCGCCGCGGCCACCACACCCGCGGCCGCGCTCGGAGAAGCGGCCGACGATCCGGTGGCGGCCGGCCCTGACGAGGACGGGCCGCAGGCGCTCGCCGCCAGCACCGCGGCGGCGAGCGACACCGCCCACCAGGCCCAGCGGCGACGGTCCCCGGCGGGGGTGAGGCGGTGGCGGGCGGACGTGGATCGGATCGGTGGCGTGCTCATGATGACGATGATGCGAGGCCGGCGGACCCCGGGTCCAAGACCTTTTGCCATAACCGGTGGCTATCGCACCCGGTAGATCCGGCAAGCGATGAGACGCTCGGGGCGTGGCGTTACACCACATTAGGAGAGCCGCTACTTAGGGTTATTAATCATTGTCACTCCGTAATTACAGGGGGAGTTCATGAAAGGTAACCTCGTGGCCGCGGGTGGCGCCTTGGCCGCCGCTATCGCGGTTATCAGCCTCGCCGGCCCAGCCCTCGCCGACTCGGGCGACACCGACTCGGCGGCCACGCAGGCGGCCGGCTGCCACCTCAGCCTCGCCGACACCACGTACTCGTTCCGCAGCGACGCCTCGGGCGTACAAGCCAGCCGCAGTAACACCAACGCCTGCGTCAACTTTGACAGCCAGACCACTGACAGCCAGACCACTGACAGCCAGACCACTGACAGTCAGGCCTCTGACAGTCAGGCCTCTGACGGGCTGGCCTCTGACGGGCTGGCCTCTGACGGGCTGGCCTCTGACGGGCTGGCCTCTGACGGGCTGGCCTCTGACGGGCTGGCCTCTGACGGGCTGGCCTCTGACGGGCTGGCCTCTGACGGGCTGGCCTCTAACGGGCTGGCCTCTAACGGCCCGGCCTCTAACGGGCTGGCTGCTGACGGCCTGACCCGCCAGGACGGCCAAGCCGCTGACAGCCTGACCGCCCAAGAGAGCCAAGCACCTGCCGACTTTGTCGGCCAGGACTCCGTCAGCTCCTACCGCGGGCCCCAGCCCATCGACTACCGCATCGGCTGGGGGATGGGCGGCTACGGATTGCGCGGCACCTGGCTCAACCCGGTCCAAAGCGGCTGAACCCGGTTCGGTCCCGGGCACGATCGTGCCCGGGACCTGCCCTTTCCCGGTCATCCCGCGGCCTGCGCGACCGTGGCCGCGCAGGCGCCGGCTGGTGCTGCCGCGCCGGGCACACCGGCGTCCCCGCCGGCGGGCTTCAGCGGTCGACGATCTCGTTCTTGCCGATGACCACGACCCCGCCCCGGGTCAGCGCGAACCGGGTGCGGTCGTACTCGAGATCGAACCCGATCCGGGCCCCGTCCGGGATCACCACGTTCTTGTCGATGATCGCCTTGCGCACGATCGCGCCGCGCCCGACCTTGACGTTCTCCATCAGCACCGAGTCCTCCACCAGCGCGTGCGAGTGGAGCACGACCTTGGGGGACAGGACCGATCTGATCGCCGTGCCGCCGGAGACGATCACGCCGGGCGACACCAGCGAGTCGATCGCCCGCCCCACCCGGTCGCCGTCGTTGTGCACGAACTTGGCCGGCGGCAGCGGATCGTGCCCGGTGAAGATGGGCCACTTGTCGTTGTAGAGGTTGAACACCGGATGCGCTGAGATGAGGTCCATGTGGGCCTCGTAGTACGCGTCCAGCGTCCCCACGTCGCGCCAGTAGCCCCGGTCCCGCTCGTTCGACCCGGGAACGACGTTGTTGGCGAAGTCGTACACATCCGCCCCACCCGACTTCACCAGCATCGGGATGATGTTGCCGCCCAGGTCGTGCTTGCTGGTCGGGTCGAGCGCGTCCTCGCGCAGCGCGTCGATCATCGACTGCGTCTTGAAGACGTAGTTGCCCATCGAGGCGTACACCTCGTCGGGCGAGTCCGCCAGCCCCACCGCGTCCTTGGGCTTCTCCCGGAACGCCACGATCCTGCGTCCTTCGGGATCGGTCTCGATCACCCCGAACTGGTCGGCCAGCGACAGCGGCTGCCTGATGGCCGCCACCGTCACGTCGGCGCCGGAGTCCTCGTGCTGCTCGACCATCTGCCGCGGATCCATGCGGTAGATGTGGTCCGCCCCGAACACGATCACGTGCTCGGGCATCTCGTCGTAGATCAGGTTCAGGTTCTGGAACAGCGCGTCCGCCGAGCCGGAGAACCAGCGCGGCCCCAGCCGCTGCTGCGCGGGCACGGGCGTGACGTAGTTGCCCAGCATCGCCGACAGCCGCCAGGTGCGCGACACGTGCCGGTCGAGGCTGTGGTTCTTGTATTGAGTCAGTACGACGATCTTCAGGAAGCCGCCGTTCGCCAGGTTGGACAGGACGAAATCGACTAGCCGATATATCCCCCCGAACGGCACCGCCGGTTTCGCTCGATCCGCCGTCAGCGGCATGAGCCTCTTACCCTCTCCACCTGCCAGCACGACCGCAAGCACCCTCCGGGACCTCATGCCCGAGACGCTACCCTCAAATGGCCGTTCTATCGACAAACCCCGGCAGGGGGAACTTCCTTCGGGTCCAGATTTGCCGCGCAATGCCCCCTGTCAGGGCGCCGGAGCGCGGGCTCTCCACGCTCGGGCGGATCATAAGCGCAACACTCCGCTACTTGCGGTAGCCCCCTGGACGCGGCCCATCATAGGGTCGTCTCATGCGTGTTGATCTGCTCAGCCGGGAGTATCCGCCCGAGGTGTACGGCGGGGCCGGGGTGCACATGGAATACCTGGCCAGGGAGCTGCGCCGGCTGGCCGACGTGCGGGTGCGCTGCTTCGGGGCCGACCGCGACGAGCCCGGCGTCGCCGCCTACCGGGTGCCCGGCGGCCTGGACAACGCCAACGCCGCCCTGCAGGTGCTCGGCGTCGACCTGGAGATGGCCGCGGCCTGCGAGGGCGCGGACGTCGTGCACTCGCACACCTGGTACGCCAACTTCGCCGGGCATGTCGCGAAAATGCTGCACGGAATCCCGCATGTGATCACCACGCACAGCCTCGAACCGCTGCGCCCGTGGAAGGCCGAGCAGCTCGGCGGCGGCTACACGATCTCCTCGTGGGCCGAGCGGACCGCCCTGGCGGCCGCGGACGCGGTGATCGCGGTGTCGGAGGGCATGCGGCGCGACGTCCTGGCCGCCTACCCGGAGATCTCGCCGGACAAGGTCAGTGTGATCCACAACGGCATCGACACCGCGCAATACGCCCCCGACCCCGGCCTGGACGTGCTGAAGAAGCACGGCGTCGACCCGCGCAGGCCGTACGTCGTCTTCGTGGGCCGCATCACCCGCCAGAAGGGCCTGGTCCACCTCCTGCACGCGGCGCGGTCCTTCGACCGGGACGCCCAGCTCGTGCTGTGCGCGGGCGCGCCCGACACGCCGGAGATCGCGGCCGAGGTGACGGAGCTGGTGCGCGGCCTGGACCGCGACGGCGTGTTCTGGATCCAGGAGATGCTGCCCAAGCCCGAGGTCATCCAGCTGCTGACGCACGCCACGGTCTTCGTGTGCCCCTCGGTCTACGAGCCGATGGGCATCGTGAACCTGGAGGCGATGGCCTGCGAGACGGCCGTGGTCGCGACGGCCACGGGAGGCATCCCCGAGGTGGTGGCCGACGGGGAGACGGGGCTGCTCGTGCCGATCTCCCAGGGCGCCGACGGCACCCCGCACGATCCGGACCGCTTCGCCGCGGACCTGGCCGAGCGCGTCAACGCGCTGCTGCGGGACCCGGCGCGGGCACGGGCGATGGGGGAGGCGGGCCGGGTCAGGGCGGTCGAGCACTTCTCCTGGGAGCGCATCGCCCACCGCACGCTGGACCTCTACGCCGAGCTGCGCGCCTGCCCCTGACCTGGACGACCGGACACGCTGGTGCACCGGCCGGCCGGCGGCGGCCGGGCCGCCGGCACCGGCGGCAACGGCTTCACGGAGACCGTCATCAGGGCGTCAAGTGAGTCCCGAAGGCCCCCGCCGTGCCTGCGGCGGGGCCTCGCGTCATCGGGCCCGTTCGAGGACGACGACCGGGATCTGCCGGTCGGTCTTCTTCTGGTATTCGTCGTAGTCAGGCCACGTCCGGGTCATCAGCCCCCACAAGCCGGGCTTCTCCGCCTCGTCCGCCGTCCTGGCGCGGGCCTCGAACTTGTCGGCCAGCACCTGCACCTGGACGTCGGGGTTGGCCAGCAGGTTCTTGTACCAGTCGGGATGGTCGGGGTCCCCGCCCTTGGAGGCCACGACGACGTAGTCGTCCCCGTTCTGCTGGTAGATCAGCGGCGTCGTGTACGGGTTCCCCGAGTTGCGGCCTGTAGTGGTCAGCAGGAGGACGGTGGTGTTGTTCCACTCGTGTCCTTCCGCTCCGTCGGTCTCCTGATATTTCCGGACATGTTCCTTACCGAAGAGCATGCTTCCGAGTTACCCGCACCGCGCGTGATCTCACCGCTACTTCCCACGGTTCGTACGAGAAAGTCGAACCGCTGGAGCCGCGGTACTCACCACTTCCAGGGACAGAGCGGGAATGAGGGGCGGTTCTGTACGGAGCCGCGCGCCGATGAGAGCCTGGGCGCATGACCGATCCGGCCGAGACACTGGCCGCCCGCATCGAGCGGTTCGAGCAGTCCGCGGATCCCGAACTGATCTGGGATCCCGCGGCGCTGGCCGAGGCCGAGCAGGCGATGCGGGCATGCGCCGGGGACCGGTCCGACGCCGCCACCTGGCGGCTGATCGGCATCCTGCACCTGGCCCGCTACCGGCTCGACCAGCGGATCACGACGGATGCCGCCGTGGCGGGCGCCTTCTTCGCCGCCGTGGCGGTGGTCGACCCCGGGCGGCTGCCGGAGAAACTGCGCGGCTCCAAGGTGCCGCCGGGCGAGTCGGCCGGCACGTGGGCCGGGCTGGTCGAAGAGGTGTTCGGTCACGTGGACCCGGCCACGTACCGGCACGTCGGGCTGCTCATCCACGCGCTGGTCCGGCGCGCCGTGGCCCACCCCACCGTGGAGTCGGCCGACCGGCTGGAGCGGCTGCTGTTACAGCAGGCCATGCGGTCGGCGGACCCGTCCTGGGCGCCCGGGGCGCTCGCGCTGCTCGGCGGCGGGCTGGTGCGGCTGTACTCGGCGACCGGGCAGCGGGAGCTCATCGACGACGCCGTACATGTGCTGTTCAGGGCGGCCCTGGGCGCGCCAGGGGAGGCGGCCGTGCGCGGGGAGCTGGCGGCGGCGCTCGCGCTCGCGGCGCCCGACGACGCGGACCTGGTCAGGGGCTACCTGGCGGCGGCCGAGTCGGCGCCGGGCGGCCAGGACAGGTCGCAGGCGCTGCTCACGCTCGTCGACCTCACCCAGGCGCGGGCGGCCCGGTCGTGCCTGGACGACGACCTGCTGGCGTTCATCAGGGTGGGGCAGTGCGCGCTGGACTTCTGGCACGAGCAGTGGGCCCATCCGGGCGTGCTGGCGCCGTACGCCGCGGGGCTGGTGGAGTGGTACGTGGTCACGGGGGACGAGCGCTCGCTGGAGGCCGGGCAGGAGATGCTGGACGCCCTCGCGACGCCCGGCGAGACGGCGCAGCGGCTCGGCACGGACCCGCTCGTCCGGCTCCGCCTGCTCAGCGAGCGCCGCTGGCGGCGTTACGGCGCGACCGGCGACCCGGCCGACCTGGACACGGCCGTGGAGGCCATGCGCGAGGCCGCCGGCCTGGCCCCGCCCGGGCACTTCGAACGCGGCCTGTTGCTGTGGAATCTGGCGAACGCCCTGCTCAGGCGCTGCATCGTCGGCGGAGGCGACCCCGCGGAGCCGATTGCCGCCGCCCGTACGGCCCTGTCCGCCCACCCCGCCGACGACCCGGACCGTCCCAGGGCTCTGCTGCTCCTCGCCCAGGCACTCGAACGGGACCTCACCCGGGAGCACGCCGAGGAGGCGGTGGCCGCGCTGCGCGAAGCGGTGGCGGGGGGTGAAGGGCAGGCGCTCTGCGCGGAGGCGTACGGGCTGCTCGCGAAGATCCTGCTGCGGCGCGCCACGCAATCGGGCGTCGCACAGCCCCACGCCACGCCGGCGGGCGGCACGCAGCCAGGCGATGCCGCCGAGCCCGGCGGTGACCTGCGGTCCGCGGCCGGGCTGGAAACCGATGACCTGGAAGAGGCCGTGCTGGCCGCTCGCCAAGGTCTGGAGCTGGCCGCGAAGAGCTCGCGCGACCAGGCGCCCGCCCAGCGGCTGCTGTCCGAGGCCTTGCTCGCCCGCTTCTCCGCCCGGCGCGACGCCCGGGACCTGGGGGAGGCGCTGACGCTGGCCAGAGACGGCGACGCCGGCCTGCTGACCCGGCTCAGCGCCGTGCTCGACGGCCCCGGGCCGCTGCCGGTGGACGAGCAGCTCGCGCAGGCCGCGACCGACCTTGCCCTGTCGGTGCCGGACGAGAACGCGGCGCTCAAGCTGCTCCGCTACGCCGAGCGGCAGTTCGAGGCGGCAGGCGAGCGGGGCGCCTTCCTGCTCGACGTGGCGCTGCGGCTGGCCGAGCCGGGGCGCCTGGCCACCGCCAACACCGTGCTGAGCAGGGCGTCGGCCGCCTTCGCCGAGGCGGGCCGGCGCTCTCAGGTCGCCGACGCGCTGTCCAGGCAGGCAGCCAACCACGAGGAGCTCGGCGAGCTGGATCGGGCGCTGGAGGCGTACGAACGGTCGGCGGACGCCTACCGCTCGCTCGGCGACGTCCGGTCGGAGGCGCTGCAAACCAGCAGCATGGGCGCCGTCCACCTCCGGGCCGGCGACCCGGCCCGCGCCGTCGATCACCACCTGCGGGCGGTCTCTCTGTGCGCGGATGCCGGGCTGGCCGCGGAGGAAGCCGCCCATCAGGTGCGGGCGGTGGATGCCTATCTGACCGCCGGCGACCCCGGCGCCGCGCTGGCGTGCGCGTCCCGGGCCCGCGAGCTGTACCTGTCGCTCGGCGATACGGCGGCGGCCGCCAACGTATTGATCCCCGCGGCCAGGGCCGCCGTCGACCAGGGCGATCTCACCGCCGCCGTGGAGCGCATCGCCGCCTGCGCCATGGAACTGGAGGCCGCCGGGGCGTGGGAGGACGCCTGCCGGGCGCTCGACGCGCATGCCGTCCTGCTGGCCGGGCACGGCCACCGCCTGCAGGCCGCCGCCTGCGAGGCCCGGCTGGTCGAGATCGTGCGGCGCAGGGGGCAGCGGCGCGAGCCCGCCGACGAGTGGCACCGCATCGCCCGGCGCCGCCACGCCGGCGGCGACCCCGCAGGTGCCAGGGCCGCCTTCGAGCTGGCCGAACGCGAGTACGAGTCCATCGGCCACCACGACGGCTCCGGCTCCGTCCGCTACCACCTGGGCGTTCTCGCGTACACCGAGGACGACCTCGAACGGGCGCTGGAGGAGTTCCAGGCGGCGGGGGAGACGTTCGCCAGGTTGCGGGCGACCGCGAAGGAGGCGACCGCCCTGACCATGCGCGCCTCCTGCCTGGCCGCTCTGGACCGGCTGGACGACGCCCTGGCCGAGCTGGAAAGAGCGCTGGAGCTGGCCGCCGTCGAGGGCGACCTGGACGCGCTCTTCACCGCGACGCTGCACCGGGCCGTGCTCGCCGCACGGCTGGGGGAGTTCGAGGAGGCCGGGGAACGGCTGTACACGGCGCTCGGGCTGGCCGCCGCCGACCCGCTCAAGGAAGGCGTCGTACGGGACCGGCTGGCCGGGCTCGCCGCCCGTACGGGTGATCTGCGAACCCAGGTGGAGGCGCTGGAGCTGGCGGCGGCGCACTTCCGTGAGGGCGGGCAAGCCCGGCTGGCCGCCATCACCTCGATCAAGCTCGGCTTCGCGCTGGAGGAACGGGGTGAATTCCGGCGGGCCAGAGCGGCGCTGGAGGAGGGCCTGGCGGGCCTCGAAACCGGCCTCCGGCCGGGCGAGGCGCCGTTCGAGGTGATCGCGGCGACGGCGGCGACGGCGGGCGGGATGGACGCCGCGCTGCTGGCCCGGGTGGCCGCCGTCCAGCTCACCCTCGGTGACGTCGCCCGTGCCCGCGCCACGCTGGCCGAGGCGGTCACGGCGCTGCGGAGCGGCGGCGAGGAGCGGGCGGATGCGGTGGAGGACCTCGAGACCCGGCTACGCATAGAAGAGGCGGAGGCCGCAGCCGATCCACGCCTCGCGCGCGCCCTCGCCGAGCAGGCCCTCGCCCAGCTTGACCAGGCCCCCGCCGACGAAGGGCAGGCTCTCGCCAGCGCCGACACGCACGCCATGAACGGACGCGGCCCCGCCACGGCCCCTGCGGACGCGGCCGGCAGGCAGTCCCTTCTTCTCGCCAAGCTCTCCGCCTGCTGCCGCCGCCTCGGTGAGCCCGCCGCCGCCTACGGCTACGCCGCCCGCGGCTGCGAACTGCGCGACGACCGGATCGCCGAACACCTGCTCAACCTGGGAGCCGCGGCCGGCGAACTCGGCCGGGCCGAGGAGGCGATCGGGCACTTCACCAAGGCGGTGGAGTCGTCCCGAGACACGGGTTCCGTGCTCCCCGTCCAGCTCGTCCACGCGCTCAGCGAGCTCGGCCGGGCCCTGGCGGGCCAGGCCCGCTGGAGGGAGGCGGCGCGCGCCTACGACGAGGGCCTCGCCCTGACCGCCTCGCCCATCTGGCGGGCGCTGCGGGCCCCGCTACTCTCCGGCCGCGCCGGTCTCCACCTCAAGCTGGGCGAGCTGGACGAGGCGGCCGCCGCCTTCCGGGAGGCCCTGGCGATCAACGAGGAGCTGGGCGGTCGCGATGAGCTCGGGAGCGATCATGCCGACCTGGGGCTGGTTCACCTGCTGCGCGGCGAGCGGGACCGGGCCAGGCCGCTGCTCGAACGAGCGCTGGACATCGAGCGGGCGAACGGCGACGAACGCGGAATCGTGCTCGCCCTGATCATGCTCGCGCGCCTGGAGGAGCCCGCCCTGGCGGCGGCGTATCGGGAGGAGGCCGGGCGGACGGCGGCGGGCCGGGACGAGGGTGCATGGGCGCATCTCAGGGAGACGGCGGGCCGCCGTGAGGAGACAGGGCGGGCGGCGGTGTTCCTGGAGGAGGCGGTTGCCGTGGCCGGCCGGATCGGGTTCGAGGCCGGGGAGGCGATCGCGCTGGGCGGCCTCGGCGCGCTCGACCTCGCCACCGGCGACCACGCCCGCGCCCACCGGCGGCTGTCCACGGCCATCGGCCTGCTGGAGGAGCTGGGCCACGAGCCCGAGCTGCGGATCGCCCATCACCACCGGGCCGCCGCCACGGAGCACCTCGGCGACCTCTCCGGCGCACTCGCCGATGCCGGACGCGCCTGGGAACTCGGCCACGCGCCCGCCCTCGACCGGGCCATCAGGCTCGCCGTACGCCTCGGGCGCGGGACGGCGGCCTGGACGCACGTCGAACAGGCCAACGCCCGCACACTGATCGCCCAGCTCGGTCACGACGGCCGGCCCGCGCCGCCCGGTGTGCAGGCCGAACTGCTGGAAGCCGAGCAACGCGGGCTCGACGACGTGCGGGCGCTGGCGTCGGCGGCCCGCAGAACGCGCGACCCCGCCCAGGCCGCCACGCTCATCCGCCGCGCCCACGCGGCCCAGACCGGTGTGGAGGCGTTGTGGCGCCGCATGGAGCCCACCGCACCGGACTATGTGGCCATGCGCCGGGGCACCTCACCTGGCAAGCCCGATCTGGACGCCCTGGCGGCCCCAGCCCGGCCGACCGGCGGATCCGGCGCTCACCAGGAGACGGGCCCGCTGAGCGAGAACGCCGCGCGCAGTGTCGTCGGCGGCCAGGTGACCGGGCTGCTCGGCTTCCATGTCGGCGAGGACACCGTCACCGTGCTCGCCCACCGCACCGGCTGGGCCGAGCCCCGCGCCTTCCCCACCACCGCCGGCCGCGACCTGCTGGCCGACTTCACCAGGACCATCGACGGCGAACGGCCGGACCTCCTCGACGTCGCAGGCCGCCGCCACCGTCTCGGCGTGTGGCGCCACCTGGCCGACCTGCTGCTGAGCGACGCGCTCGACGCGCTCGGCGACGACGTGGACCTCCTGCACCTCTTCCCTCATCGCGAGCTGCGCCGCGTCCCCCTGCACGCCCTCGACCCCGGCGGCCGCCTGCTGCTCGAACGCTGCCCCGTGACCTACGCCCCGTCCGCCGCCGTCCTGGCCCGGCTGTCGCGACGCCCTCCGGCCGAAGACGGCCGGTCGCCGGTGCTCGCGCTCAGCCCGCGAGCGGACGCGCGTACTGAGCCGGCGGACGCGGCCGGGGAACCGTTCGTGTGGGGCATCAGGCTGGCACTCCTGCCCGCCGAAGCCAGATCCGTGCTGCTCCCGCTCTGGCCGGTCGCTCCGGAGATCACCCAGGCGCTCATGCGCGACTTCCAGGCCAGGCTGCGCGCCGGCGCGAACACGGCGCAGGCGCTGCGCGGAGCCGTGCTGGAGCTGCGCGAACTGTACGGGACCACCGAGCCCGACCTGTGGGCCGCGTACGTCCTGGTCGGCCTCGCCGACTGAACCGGTCGCGCCTCAGCGGACGCCGCGCGGGCGGAACTGGATGCTGATCCGTGGCCCGGCCGGGCGGGCGGTCTTGGGGATGGCGTGCTCCCACGTGCGCTGGCAGCTGCCGCCCATCACGATCAGGTCGCCGTGGCCGAGGTCGTGCCGGATGGAAGGGCCGCCGCCGCGCGGGCGCAGCAGCAGCGGGCGCGGACAGCCGACCGAGACGATCGCGACCATCGTGTCCTCGGTGCTCCCGCGGCCGATCGTGTCGCCGTGCCAGGCCACGCTGTCGCGCCCGTCGCGGTAGAAGCAGAGCCCGGCCGTGCGGAACGGCTCACCCAGTTCTTCGGCGTAATGAGCGTTCAGCGCCCGCCTGGCGTCTTCGAGCACCGGGTCGGGCAGAGGCTCGTCCTCGTCGTAGAACTTCAGCAGCCGGGGCACCTCGACGACCTTGTCGTACATCCGCCGCCGCTCGGCATGCCACGGCACCACCTCGGCCAGCCGCTCGAACAGCGTGTCCGCGCCCGTCAGCCAGCCCGGCCTGAAGTCGATCCAGGCACCGCGGCCCAGGTGCGTCCTGCGGACGGAGGCGTCGAGCGGGCCGATGCCGAGCTCCTCGTCGAGGCCCAGCAAAGACGCTTGGAACGAGGCTCTCATAGTCCCGAGTGTACGCCGGCTTTCAAACGCCTATTCGACTGCGGCGATGGTCGCTTTTGCCGCTGGGCCGTGCCAGGCTGGCAAGGGCCGGATACGAATGGCGTCGCCCTCGGACCGCACCGTGAGGTGAAGAGGCCACCCCCCGATTCGTCACGCGAAGGAGCAAGGCCATGCTCACCACCGACTACCTGCCAGGCGCGCCCTCCTGGATCGACGTCAGCAGCCCGGATGCCGAAAGGTCCAACACCTTCTACACCGGGCTGTTCGGCTGGCAGTCCTTCTCGCTCGGCCCCGAACACATGGACTACCGCTTCTGCCAGGTCGGCGGCAAGACGGTCGCCGGGATCGGCCAGGCCGCCGAGGACCGCCCGGCGGCCTGGCTGACGTACTTCCACACGCCCGACGCCGACGCCATCGCCAAGACGATCGAGCAGGCGGGCGGCACGATCCTGGCCGCGCCCCGCGACATCGAGGGGCAGGGGCGGATGGCGGTGTTCGCCGATCCGGCGGGGGCCGCCTTCGCTGTGTGGCAGCCGGGCGAGACCAGGGGGCTCGGCCTGGTCACCGAGCCGGGCTCGCTCGGCTGGGTCGAGCTCTACGCCCCCGACCCCGCCGCCGCCCGCGGCTTCTACACCGCGGTCTTCGGTTGGAGCGTCGAGGACATGCCGATGGGCGACACGTCCTACTCGGTGATCTCACCCGCGGGCGGCGACGAGACCTCGGCGATGGCCGGCATCGCCGAGCTCCAGCACGGCGACAGCCCGCACTGGCTGCCCTACTTCGAAGTTTCTGACTGCGACGCCACGGCGTCCATGGCGCAGCAGCTCGGCGGCACGATGCAGGCGCCTTCGATGACCGTGGAGGGGGTCGGGCGCATGGCGTTCCTGTCCGACCCGTACGGCGCCCGCTTCGCGGTCATCACCAGCTCCATGTGAGCGATGGGCCCGGCCTGCGCGGCACGCAGTCCGTACAGGCCGGGCCCCCTCCCCGCGCCGAGCCGGGCCGCCACATCGATGGATTCCCGGCTCTGGCACCTTCGGCAACGAACTTCCCCTGAGCCGACGCTCCTAACAAGCGTTCTCCTGTAACGTCTTGTTCGTGTTATCCCGTTACATGGTGGGCGCCGTCGCCGCCCGCACCGGAGACGAGATGTCCGGGCCCGCACTCCTGGTCACGGGATTGGCCGTCACGGGCTCCCCTCTGGTGGCGTCCTGGCTGCTGGCCGGGCTGACCGTCTCCGCGGCCGTCGGCGGTCCGCTGCTCGGCGTGCTGCTGGACCGGGCGCGCCGGCCGGGGCGGCTGCTGGCCTGGTCCCTGTCCGGGTACGCTGCCGGGCTCCTGCTGGTCTGGTACGGCCTCGGCCGGGCGCCGGAGGCGGCCCTGATCGCGGTGGCCGTCGCGGCCGGCCTGCTGGGGCCCGCGCTGACCGGCGGGTGGACGGCGCAACTGCCCCTGGTGGCCGGGACCGAGCGCTTGAACAGGGCGAACG
This sequence comes from Nonomuraea sp. H19, assembly GCF_052068215.1. Taxonomy (NCBI): domain Bacteria; kingdom Bacillati; phylum Actinomycetota; class Actinomycetes; order Streptosporangiales; family Streptosporangiaceae; genus Nonomuraea; species Nonomuraea sp. H19. The sequence continues at coordinate 212,652 of NZ_JBQHCV010000018.1, forward strand.
CGCTCGACTCCATGAGCTACAACGTGGCCGGGCTGGCCGGTCCCGCCCTCGTGGGCGTGGTGGCGACCACGATCGGCGGCGACGCGGCGGTGCTGATGTGCGCGGGCCTGCTCCTCGCCGCCCTGCCCGCCGCGCTGACCCTGCCGTCACGCGACGAGACCGGCGACCGTACCGTCCGGCAGGAGATCGCCGCGGGGTTCGCCGTCATCGCCGGCAACGGGCCGTTGCGGCGGGCGACCGCCGGTTCGATGATCTCGTGTGCGGGGCTGGCCATGCTGATCGTCTCCGCGCCCGTGCTCGGCGCCCGGCTCACCGGCGAGAGCGGGCACGGCGCGCTGCTCCTGGCCGTCGCCGCCGCCTCCGGGCTGGCCGCGAACGCGCTGCTGGCCGCCCGCCGGGCACCGCGCTGGGACGCGGTGCTGGTGTGGGGGACGGCGGTGCTGGGTGCGGGGATGGCACTGGCCGCCGTGTCCTGGTCGTTCTGGATCGCCGTGACCGCGGCCGCCGTCGCAGGGGCGGGCCAGGGCCCGCAGCTGACCGCGCTGTTCTCGGTACGGCACCGCGAGGCGCCCGCCCGTCTGCGCAGCCAGGTGTTCACCACGGGCGCCAGCGTCAAGATCACCTCGTTCGCCGCCGGGGCCGCGCTGGCCGGGCCGCTGGCGGCTCACTCGGCCGGGGCGGCCCTGCTGGCGGGCGCGGCGCTGCAGGCGGCGGCCGTGGCCGTGCTCGTCAAACGGCCCGTGAACGGTGGGCCGCCACGCGCTCGCGGGTGGCGCAGCGGGAGCTGCAGTAGCGTCGCGGGCTGCCGCCGCCCAAGTCCATGAACGGCCGCCCGCAGCTCGCCGAGGCGCAAAGACCGCCGGGAACGCGCTGATGGTCGGCCAGCAGCACGGCCAGCGCCAGCGCCGACGAGGCGAGGAACCACTCCGCCCACGGCGCGTCGTCGGCGCTGTCGACGTGCAGGTGCCAGCTCGTCGTGCCCCCGTGACTGGTCAGCCGGGGTGCCCGCGCCGCCCCGGCGAGCAGCCCGTTGAGCCGGGCGGCCGCCTCGCCGGCGGTCGGCGCGCCCAGCACCTCGCTGAGCCGCGCCGCCGCCGCCCGCATCGCCATGACGTCTTCCTCGCCGAGATCGAGGTCGCCGGTCTCGCCGTGGGCGCGCAGCACCCGCGACACCGACTCGATCGACGGCTGCTCGTGCAGCAGCGCCACGCACAGGTCGACGGCCCGCACGGCCATCGCCTTGGTCGAGTGAACCTCCACCCGAGCAGCGTATTGCGCGGAACCTGCCGGCCACAGATCAGCCGCGGCTCGCCAGCAGCTCGGCCACGTCCCCGTGCGCGCCTCGAACTCCCATGCGCGGGCCCCACCAGCGCGGGATCAGCTCCGGGTCGGTGATCGCCCATTCGTCAAGAGAGGGCGGCCGCGTCAGAGCGGGCGGCGGCCCGCGAAACCCAGGTCCGTACGGTGATACCAGGCGAGCTCCGGCTCGCCTTCGAGCCAGCACAGCCGGACCGACACCCCGTCGAGCACCGCCGGGAAGTCGATCAGCACCGGCGCGATGCCCTTCACCTCGATCCCCTGCCCGGTCCACCCGCTGATGATCTCCTCGATGCGGGCTTCCAGGGCCTTCATCTCGGGGATGCCGCCGAGCGGGGAGCCGCCCCGGACGTGCCGGTCCAGGGCGATCTCGGCCAGGTCGGCGCGGGCGGCGATCAGCTCGCGGGCGTCCTCGATGACATCGGGCAGCAGGGCGCGGGCCTCGTCGAGGGTGAAGATCCGGTCGTCCATCCCCGAACGCTAGCGGTTCGGCTCGTACGCTTGGACGAGCAACTTCTCGGCGTGGTCCAGATAGTCGTCCAGATAGGCCGCCGCCTCGTCGGGCCGGCCCGCCTCGATCAGGCCGAGCAGGGTGCGGTTGCGGTCCACGAACGGCTCGTGGAATTCCCGCGGATTGTCCATCACGTGGAAGACCAGTCGCAGCTCGGCCAGCAGTTGCCGCATCGTCTCGTCCAGCCGCGGGCTGTCGTTCAGCGTCACGAGCGCCTGGTGGAAGCGGATGTTGGCGGTGCCGACCCGCTGCCAGTCGTCCTGTTCGGCGGCCCGCTCGGCGTCCCGCACCGCTTCCCTTATCACCGTCATGGCCTGCTCGGACGGGCGCCGCCGCACCGCCGCGCCTTCGAGCACGCGGCGCACCCGATAGAGGTCGAGCGCGTCCTCGACGGACGGCAGGCGGACGAACACGCCCCTGTTGAGCTTGTGCTCGAGCAGTCCCTCGTGGCCGAGCAGCCGGAACGCCTCGCGCAGCGTGTTGCGCGACACGCCGAGCGCCTCCGAGATCGACTCCTCCGACAATCGCTGGCCGGGACGGAAGAAGCCCTCGCTGATGCGGTCGCGCAGAATGTCGGCCACCCGCTCGGCCGTGCTGCTGCGTCCCAGGCGGGGCCGGTCCTGGGAGAGGTCAGCGACGACGTTGTTCACATTCGCCAGGGAATCATGGAGCAAACCTCTTGTCTAATTGTTCAACGATTCTTATGTTGAAATGGTCCCCCTAGACAACCAAGGGAGCATCCGATGTCAGGCTCCACGCAACAGACCCGGCGGGTGATCCTCGCCAGCCTGATCGGCACGTCGCTGGAGTGGTACGACTTCTTCCTCTACACCACGGCCGCGACCCTGGTCTTCCCCAAGCTGTTCTTCCCGTCCCTCGACCCGTTCAACGCGACGCTGGCGTCGCTGGCCACCAACGCCGTGGCGTTCGTCGCCCGGCCGCTGGGAGGCATCGTGTTCGGCCACTTCGGCGACCGGGCCGGCCGCAAGACCGTGCTGGTGGTGACGCTGCTGGTGATGGGCGTCTCGACGTTCCTCATCGGCGTGCTGCCCGGCTACGCGAGCGTCGGCGTGGCCGCGCCGATCCTGCTGGCGCTGCTCAGATTCGTGCAGGGCCTGGGGCTCGGCGGCGAGTGGGGCGGCGCGGTGATCATGTCGCTGGAGCACGGCGACAGCCGGCGGCGCGGCTTCAACGCCAGCTGGCCGCAGGTCGGCGTGCCCGCCGGGTACGTGCTGGCCACCGGGCTGCTGACGCTCCTGTCGTTCGCGCAGTCGGACGCGGCGTTCCTGTCGTGGGGCTGGCGGGTGCCGTTCCTGCTGTCGGGCGCCCTGGTGTTCGTGGGCCTGTGGGTGCGGCTGAAGATCACCGAGTCGCCGCTGTTCGCCCAGGTCGAGCAGCACGGGGCCAAGGCGAAGATGCCGCTGCTCGAAGTCCTGCGTACGCACCCGCGCGCGCTGCTGTCCGCCTTCACCGCGCGGATCGGGGTGGACGTGGCCTTCTACACCTTCACCGCGTACATCATCGTCTACATCACCGGGCAGCTGGGCCTGCCGCGCTCGTACGCGCTGAACGCGGTCCTCATCGGCTCGGCGCTGCAGCTCGTGCTCATCCCGCTGTTCGGGGCGCTGTCGGACCGGGTGGGCAGGCGCCCCGTCTACCTCGCGGGCGTGGTGGGCGCGGCGGTGTGGGTGTTCGCCTTCTTCCCGCTGCTCGACACGAAATCCTTCCCGCTGATCGCGCTGGCGGCCGTCGTCGCGCTGATCACGCACGCCGCGATGTACGGGCCGCAGGCCGCGTTCATCGCCGAGCTGTTCAGCACGCGCCTGCGCTACAGCGGCGCCTCGATGGGCTACCAGGTGGCCGGCATCGTCGGCGGCGCGCTGGCGCCCATCATCGCGCTCCAGCTGTTCGGGACGTACCAGAGCACGGTGGCGGTGTCGATCTACGTGGTCGTCGCCCTGGCGGTCACCGCCCTGGGCCTGGCCATCGCGCCGGAGACCCGAGACCTCGACATCGCCGCCGAGCCCGAGCCCGCTCCGAGCCCCAGGCAGCCCGGCCCGGTCGGGCCGTTCGCCTGAACTCCTCTCGTCCGCCGCGAAAAACCGCGGGCGGCGGCTGCCAACGCCGCCCGCGCGGAAGGGTAAGGATGCGACACAGATGAGAATCGCCCTGGGCGTCATCGCCGCGCTGATCGCCGTCCCCCTCCTCATCGGAGGCGTGGGAGGCTTGGAAACCACCGACGGCGGCCAGGTCGCCGTCATCCGCGACGGCGGCCCGTTCGACGACACCAAAGTACGCCAGGTGATCGACCCCGGATCCGGCCTGACGTGGACCGGCATGTGGTCGTCCACCCACCTCTACCCGGCGCAGCAGCGCTTCTACACGATCACCGCCGACGCCAAGCGGGCCACCACGCTCGGCGTGGACGTGGTCACGGTGCCCAGCAGCGACGGCGTGAACCTCGGCATCGAAGGCACCCTCTACTTCACGCTCAACCTCGATCACGAGACCCTGAAGACGTTCGACGACAAATACGGCACCCGTACCTTCCGTTCCCAGGACGACCGGTCGCTGTATGCCTGGGACGGCGACGACGGCTGGTCGGCGTTCTTCGGCCAGGCCGTCCGGCCGGTGATCGACAACGCGCTGCGCGGCCAGCTCGGCGCCAGGCGCTGCGCCGAGCTGGTGCCCTCCTGCTCGCTGCTGGAGAGCACCGGCCTCAAGCCGCAGGACAGCAACGCCAGCATCGCCAAGGTGCAGGACGCGGTCAACGCCTCGCTGGCCCGCGACCTGCCGGCCACGCTGGGCGGCGACTTCTTCACCGGGCTGCGGTTCACGCTGGTCAAGGTGACGCTGCCGGCAGAGGTGCAGCGGGCGGTCGACCGCTCGCTGGCCGCCTCCGCGGCCGTCTCCGAGGCCCAGGCGAAGGTCGCCCAGGCCAAGGCCGAGGCGGAGGCGAACCGGGCCAGGCAGGACGGCTACGACAAGTGTCCCGCCTGCGCCGAGATCGAGAAGCTCAAGTCGCTGCCCCAGGGCATCACCGTGTACGCCCCGGGCAACCCGCAGTCGGTGGTCATACCGTCACGTTGATTTCACCGGACGGTCCTGGACTGTCGCTCCAGAACGCGTTTCTCATAGCCGCTCCCCGTTCCGCTTTGTCCGGACAAGTCAACGTTTCATGCGATCACTATGTGATCTCTATCACAGGGCCCGCGTTGTGACGGAATCGCCATCTATTTGCGGAACAAGGCCCACCGAATAGGCATAAACTGCGCGCCTGTGAGCCTGCCTGTACGTGAACGTTCCCCCCGGCCGGGCGGCGGCCGCCACCGCCGCCCCGTGCCCACGTCCCTCCCGCCGGAGGCCCCGGTGCTCGTGCTCGCCACCCCCGGCAGCACCGCCGGCGTGGCCGAGGAGATCGCGGACGTGGTACGCGTCGACAACCCGCAGATCGAGGTGCTCCTGACGAGCGTCAACGACCTGGCGGACGTCCTGCCCGCCGACCGCGACGCCGTCGTCGTCCCCCTGCTCACCTGGGAAGACCCCGTCGTCATGGCGGAGATCGGCAAGGCCGTCGTGGCCACCGGCTCGGGCGCCGTGGTCACCGACGCGCTCGGCCCGCACCCGCTGCTGGCCGAGGCGCTGCACATCAGGCTGGCCGAGCGCGGCCTGGCCAGGGCCGACCGGGTACGCCTGCTGAACGTCTCCAGCCCCGTGGACGCCGTCATCCTCGGCACGGTCGGCGGTGCGCGCGCGGTACGCGCGATGCAGGCCACCGCGGTGCTGCTGGCCTCCAGGCTCACGCTGCCCGTGGTCGCCGCCTCGCTCGACAGCGACCCCGGCGTCAGCGTCGCGGCCCAGCGGCTGCGTGCCGCGGGCGCGGTACGGCTGGCGATCGCCCCATGCATGATCGGCCACGAGGCGGCGCCGGACGCCGTCGAGCAGGCCGCCGCCGAGATCAACGCCGGGCACGCGGCGCCGCTCGGCTCGCACGGCATCGTCGCCGAACTTGTCGCGCGAGCCTACGGGAGTCAGCTCGCGACTTGACAGGCCGGTCTTGTTGAGATCGTGAGACACGCGCTACCTTCTGCGCATGCGGCGCGTGGTGTGCAAGGGCGAACGACTCTGCCTCCGTGACGTCACAGAGGCCGACGTGGTCGCCTTGCACGCCATTTACGGCGATGCCACCGTGACCCAGCACATGCCGTTCGCCCCGCGCAGCCTGGAGGAAGTGGCCCGGCTCGTCGACCAGGCCGTCGAGGCGGCCGCCGCCGAGCCGCGCCTGCTCTACGTGCTGGCCGTGGTCGACGCCGAGCGCCACGACGTGATCGGAGTGGCCCGCCTGCACGTCGAGGCCGGCCACCCGCACAGCGCGGAGATCGGCTTCGGCATCCATCCCCACCATTGGGGGCGCGGCGTCGGCACGGACCTCGTACGGATGCTGCTGTCCTTCGGGTTCAAGCAGCTCGGGCTGCACCGCATCTGGGGCGCCCGCGCCCCGGCCAACCTGCCCGCCCAGCTCGCGATGCTGACGGCGGGCATGGTGGAGGAGGGCCGCATCCGGCACCACGTGCACACGCCGCACGGCTGGCGCGACTCGATCGTGCACTCGGCGATCGAGGACGAATGGACCGAGCGTTAGCCGCGCCGGCCCTCCAGGACCAGAGCGGCGACCTCCTCGATGGTGCCGTGGGTGCCGTCCACGGTGTAGTCCGCCACCTGCGCCGCGTCGAGGATCGCGGCCAGCTCGCCCGACCTGCTGAGATGCCAGTCGAGCTCCTCGGGGTCGTGCACGTGCCGCCCGGCGAGCCGCCGGTGCACCTCGGGGAGCGCGACATGGATCCGGCAGACCGTGAGGGGCATGCCGAGCGTCTCCTCGTAGCGGCGGCGCTCGGTGCGGTCCTCGATGACCCCGGCGAGCACCAGTCGCTTGGCGCCCGTGTCGAGGAAACCGGCCGCGACGGCACGCAGGTTGCGCAGGGTCAGCGCGACGTGGAACGGGTCGTCCGGCGGCGCGGGCCAGGCGCGGCACAGCCAGTCGAGGTCGATGACCGCGTGCGGCACGCCCGCCGCGGCCAGCAGGCCGCCCACGGCGTCGGCGACGGAGGTCTTGCCCGCGCCCACGGTGCCGGTGATCAGAAGCGCCTCAGCCACGCCTGCGATCTTACCGGCCTGACAGGGACCAGCTCGGACAGGTGCCCGCCCGGGAACGGGGCCGACGTCGGCCCGGCGCGGACCGGACCGGTCGCCAGCGGACCCCGGCGTCGATCCGGCGGCACGCCGTTCGCGGGGAGGAGCATGCCCGGCGGTGGGCCCGGGCGGGCCGTCGTGGCGGCGCGGGAGAGGGACCGGTGTGGCGGGTCGAGGAATTGTCGGTCGCACGTCCTACGATGAGGCACCTCACGGAGGGATGGCCACATGCTGGACGCGCTGATCGTGCCCTTGTTCGTCACGACGGACCTGCCGCCCGAGGCCGAGCTGGCCGGGTTCGGGGAGCTGCTCGCCGGGACGGCGCGCATGCTGGGGCGCGAGGGCGCCGGCTATGAGGCGTTCCTCGCGGGCAAGGTGTTCTGGCTGGACCGGCCCGTGCTCCCGGAGCAGCGCCCGGCGGCCGAGGGGGAGCTGCGCTTCGCCGGGATGCTGGGCTATCTCGCCGCCTCCGGCCCCGGCCACACGGCCCGGGATGTGGTCTGCGACCTGCGGCGGGCCATCGGCGCGGCGGTGGCCGACCGCTACGGGGACGTGGGCGTGGCGCCGGCCGTGTTCGCCATCCGCGACCAGGACGTACGCGAGCGCACGCCCGACGCCGCCCTCTACGTCGACACGCGTGATGCGGCGGCCGAGCTGGTGAGCGCCACCAAGGCGTATCTCTGAGCGGCCGGGTCCCCGGACATCGGGGACCCGTGGACACCAGGGGCTACTTCAGCCTCAGCCTGGCGAGCCGGCCCTGCTCGCCCGCCGCCCAGCACGCCCCGTCGCGCGCGCACGACACCGTGTCGAAGGACCCGCTGTCGAACGTCTCCCAGGTCCGCCCGCCCGAATACGTCACATCGCTCCCGGACGGCCCCACCGCGACGGCCGCGAACGGCGGGTACGGCAGCCAGGTCACCCCGGACCGATACGCGGGAGGCGGCGTGCCGGCGGCCTGCCAGGTGGCCCCGCCGTCCCTGCTCACCGCCCCCGCACTGGGCGACTGCTGCTCGGGCCGGTAGTCCCCGCCCACGGCGATGCCCCGGTGCGGGTCGCGGAAGGCCAGCCCGAACACGCCTCGCGCCGGGTCACCGGCCGGGATCGGGGTGTCGGCCACCGTCCACGTACGCCCGCGATCACCCGAGTGGAACACCCGCGACCGCTCCGCACCGCCGCCGGCCAGCCACACGTCCCGGCCGCCCGCGGTGACCAGGCACTGGCCACTGGCCGCGAACCCGGCCTCGCCCGGCAGCGCCTCGGGCATGCCGTCGGAGGGCAGGACCCGCCAGCTCCGCCCGCCGTCCTCGGTGGCCAGGATCCGGAATCTGCCGTCCACCGGATCGCTCATGGCCAGCCCGTGCCGCCGGTCGAAGAAGGCCAGGCAGTCGTAGAAGGCGCGGGGCTCGTCGTTCCTGAACGTCTCCGTCCACGTACGCCCGCCGTCCTCGGTCCGGTAGACCCGCGAATCCGTGCCTTCGCCGATGGACAGGGCCACGGCCCGGTGCGCGTCGAACGCCTCGATGTCGCGGAACTGCAGCTCGGCGGTGCCGGGCGGCGAGACGTTCTGCCAGCTCCGCCCGCCGTCCACGGTCCTCAGCACGGTGCCGCCCGAGCCCGAGGCCCAGACCACGTCGCGGCTGACGGGCGACAGGCCGCGCAGGCGCGCGGTGACCCCGGTCTCCTTGAGGTCCCAGCCGAGCTCGGGCGGGCCGGCGTGGGCGGGGAGCGGGGCGGCCAGGACGAGGGCCGCTGACAGCGCGCTCAACGCGATTCGAAGCTTCATGTCGGGCAAACTAACCCAAGAGATCAACACCGTCCATGGCCGCCTCGCTCACGTCCGGTCGCGGGGCATGCCCGGCCGAGCTGTGCCGGTCAGGCGGACTGGCGGCCGGCGCCCCAGGTCAGCAGGGCCTCGGCCGTGGCGAAGCGGCGGCTGGAGACCGACTCGCCGAGCACTATGCCGACCAGGCGCCGCCCGTCCTGCTCGCCCGCGAACGCCAGGCAAAAACCCGCCGCCCCGGTGAAGCCGGTCTTCAGCCCGATGGCGCCCGGCGTGGTGCGCAGCAGCTTGTTGGTGTTGCGCCAGTCGTACGAGCGGTGTTCGGGGGTCGCGTCGAGCGAGTAGTTCGAGGTGCCGGCCGCTTCCTTGATCAGCGGCACCTGCAGGGCCTTGGCGGCCAGCACGGCCTGGTCCTTCGCCGTGGAGTAGCCGTCGCCGCCCGGCATCGGCAGCCCGTCGGCGTTGACGTACCGGGTGTCGTTCATGCCCAGCTCGCGGGCGGTCGCGTTCATCTTGGCGACGAAGCCGTCGACACCGGGGCCGTACGTGCGGGCCAGGGCGTGGGCGGCGTCGGCCCCCGAGGGCAGCATCAGGCCGTACAGGAGCTCGCCGACCGTGAGGCGGTCGCCGGGGCGCAGGTCAGCGGTGGTGCCGCCGCCGTCCTCGGCGTACTGGACGTCCGCGGGGGCGATCTTGACCACGTCCGTCGGCTTGGCGGTCTTCAGCAGGACATACGCGGTCATCGTCTTGGTGAGGCTGGCGATCGGCATACGCTCGGTGTCGTCCTTGCTGAACAGGACTTCGCCGGACGAGGCGTCCATCAAATAGGCCGCGCGGCCGTACACGGCGGGGGCGTCGACGGCGACGGAAGCGACCGCCTGCGGGGCCTGAACCTCCGCGTACGCGGGCGCGGCCACGCCTGTGACCAGGGCAAGTGCGCCGGCCACGAGGGCCAGTCGAGCATTCCGGTTACGCATGGTCACCAGGCTGCACCGAACTTTGGGGTGCGTTTGACGAAATAGGAGTCATTCCGTGACAAACGGCTCAGAAATGCCGATATGGCGGGAGAAAATCGCAGGTAAATCTTTTGGTGGAGATGCCGGTCGCGATGCTCAGCGGCTGCTCCAGAAGTTGTCGGCGACGCGTTCCCCCTGCAGCAGCTCCGAGAACAGGTCCTCCCACAGCGGCATCACCAGCTCCGGCGCGTAGGCGCGCGAGCTCTTCGCCGCCGCCTTCCCCATGCGCGCCCGCAGCTTCCTGTCGGCGATGACCCGGTTGAGCGCGGCCGCCAGCGCGTCCACGTCCCTGGGCGGCACCAGCACCCCGTTCACGCCGTCGGTCAGCACGTCGCGCGGTCCGGTCGGGCAGTCGAAGGCGACCACCGGCAGCGCGTGCGTCATGGCCTCGATCATCACCATGGGCAGGCCCTCGAAGCGCGAGCTCAGCGCGTACACGGAGGCGTTGGCGAGTTCCCTGTCCAGCTGATCGGCACGGCCGGGCAACTCCACGTGCGCGCTCAGCCCGTGCTGCTTGGCGAGCCCGCTGAGCTGCCCCTTGCGCGGGCCGGTGCCGCAGATGCGCAGCCGCCATTGCGGATGCTCGGCCACCACCTGGGCGAAGGCCTGGATGAGCAGGTCGAACCCCTTCTGCGGGACGAGCCGCCCGGCCGCGATCACGACGGGGTTCACCTGCTGGGAACATTCCTGGTCGCTCTGGGGGACGGCGTTCGGGATCTGCACGATGGGGGTCTGGGGCAGCAGGCGCTGGTATTCGAGCCGGTTGGTGCCGGTCAGCACGGTGATCGCGTCGAACCCCCCGTAGTGGCGGGCGATCTCCCGGCGGATGGTGTCGGGGTAGGCCGACAGGTTCATGTGCTCCTGGGCGACCTTGACGACGCTCTTGGGGGTACGGCGGGCGGAGATCAGGTTGAGCGCCGGCCGCGTGGTGACCAGGACGCCGTCGCGCAGCTGGGAGACGTACTCCATGGCGGCCCACTCCACCCGTTCGGTGAAGTAGTCGGCGGCGAACTCCCCGTGCGGCACGATCTTCCCGCGTATCCTGCGCCAGGCCTTGCGGGTGATCGAGTCGGGCTGCCGGCCGTCGCGCTGGTCCACCAGCGTGGTGAGGGCGACCCGCGGATCCAGCGAGAACTGCGGGGTGTCCCGCCGCCGCACCAGGCTGACCAGCTCGACCTCATGGCCCGCCGCGGCCATGGCGTTCGCCTGGTTGACGACCGTGCGGATGGTGCCGCCCATGCCGTAGGCGTGCAGCATGAGATAGCGGATCTTCACGAGAGGTACTCCCAGGTGCGGCAGATGGGCTTCAGCGCCTCGGGGATCTGCTCCGCGGCGGGCAGCTCGCGGGCGGGCTGGACGGTGCCGGATCGGATCTTGTCGCGCCAGTCGCCGAGCCCCTTCTCCAGGACGGGCTGCTTGCCGTACGAGAGCATCGCCGGCTCCCACTCCAGGTCCAGGAACGCGCAGATCTCGCGGGTGACGCGCTCCGGCTCGGCACTGAGCTCCTCGTACCTGACGGTCAGGCCGGGCAGCGCCGACCGGGCCCGCTGCACGGCCTTCATGTACCGCAGCGCGTCCAGCGCGGCCTCCTCGGCAGTGCGCTTGCCCGGGCTGGCCTCGTGCCAGGACGTGGCGATGGAGGCGGGATGGCGCAGCAGGAAGACGAAGCGCGCGTCCGGCCAGCAGGCGGCGATGCGCTGGTAGGCGAAGGCGTTCGCGGGGGTCTTGTCCACGATGTAGCGTTTGCCGCTGCGTACCAGCTCCCTGTGCAGGACGCGGTCCCACAGCAGATGCTCCAGATCGGCCTGGTTGTGGCCGAGCGCCTCCATCGCCTTGGTGGCGAGAGTGGTGTCGAAATGTACGCGCAGGCGGCGTACATGCAGCTCGTGAGGGGCGTGCAGGGCCGAGTGGGCGTTCAGGATCGAGCGCAGCAGAGTCGAGCCGGACCGCACGGGAGACAAGAGGAACACGGGGGCTTCGAGCAGCCGGTCGGTTAGCGGATCCGCGGGCGGTCTGATCTCGGGGACGGGAGGGGGAGAGGGCTCTTTCCCCGCCCGCTCGATCTGGAATCCGGTGAACCTGACCAGCGCTTTGTTCACCTTACGCTGCCAGTTCATGCCGAGGCAGACTACCGTCAGTTCCTGGCAATTACCTGGCAACGATGCGCTTCGGGCCGGCGGGGCGGCCTGACCTCGCGGTGGCGTACGGCCAGGGCGCCGCCCAGCCGCGGCGAAACCCTCCCGCGTCCGCCGGGTCGATGATCGAAACGGCTAGCCTGGCTACCGTGACGAGGGCGAATCTTCTGGTGATCTACACCGCTAGGATCGAGGAGTGCCGGGCGTTCTACGCCTCCCTCGGGCTGGACTTCCACGTCGAGCAGCACGGCGGCGGGCCGCCGCACTACGCGGCCACGCTGGATGACGGGCTGGTCGTGGAGCTCTACCCGGCCTCCGGGTGCGGGGAGACCGGCGCCCTGCGGCTCGGCCTCGAGGTGGACGCCCTTCCCGGCAGCCCACCAGGGCGGCAGGTGCTGCGCGACCCGGACGGCCGTGCGGTGGAGGTGCGCGTACGCGGCTGACGCGAAGGAGATCGGCGTGGACGAGACGGTCCTGGACGTGCTGGCCGGTCGGCTGTCGGCCGCGATGGGCAAGCCGTGGCAGGTCCGCGACGGCATGGCCAAGGGCCCGGGCGCGATCGGGGTCGTCCTGCGCGACGACCATTCGAGCAGCCCCAGCCATCTCGACCTCGACTTCGTGCTCGACGTCGACCGCCCCGGCGACACCACGATCAGCGACTGCGCCGTCGGCTACGGCGCCACCACGGAGGAGGCCGTCGCGCGGGCCGTGCAGGTGTGGCTGGACACCACCGGCAGCGCGATCCTCGAACTGCTCACCCAGGACGGCTCGTTCGCCGGCCACTTCGGCCCCGGACACCCCGACGGGTTCCCCGGCTGGCACGCCATCCACGGCGGCATCATCGGCTGGGGGACCGGCGACGACCACGACGCCGTCCAGCGGTGGGCGGTTCAGCACGTGCTGCTCCCGCACCTGGCCCCAGCGCTGAAGGGCACCTTCGAGCGCGACGAGCTGATCGGCGTCAAGGCGTTCTTCGGTGGCGGCGAGGGCGGCGAGACCGCCGAGATCCGCGTCAACGGCGACTACCACGAGGCGGGCTCGCGGGCGCTGGCCGACCTGGACTGGCCCCGGCCCTCGCGCGGTGTGTCCTACGCCCGCACGTTCGTGCTGCTCGTCCATCCCGAGTCGAAGCCATAGCGCGGCCACCTCGGCGGTGTACGCGGCCCAGTCCGGACGGTGGGCTCTTGCGCGATCCAGCGATTCATCGGCGGGTGCCGGCGCTCCGGTCGTACCCGCTGGTCCTGACGTGGTGCAGGTCCGCCGGGCGCAGAGTGATGGCCGTCACGAGCAGGCCGTCGGCGGCGAGCCAGCGGCCCGCGAAGCCGGTCAGCTCCCGGGCGAGCACCCGGGGGCCGGGGACGAGGAAGCGGGCCGTGAAGGTCCCCGTACGGGTGAGGGTGATGTGGGCCTCGTCGAAGCCCAGCCAGCGCCGCGTCAGCGGGAACCACGCCTTGTAGACCGCCTCCTTCGCGCAGAACAGCAGCCGGTCCCAGTGGACGCCGGAGCCGAGCCGGGCCAGGGCGGCGCGCTCCCGGTCGAGGGCGATGGCCGGCAGGACGCCGTCGGGGAGCGGCTCGTCGGGTTCGGCGTCGATGCCGACGGTCAGCGCGTCCAGGGAGACTACGGCCGCCCGGTATCCGGCGCAGTGCGTGATCGCTCCGGTCACCCCCGGCGGCCAGCCGGGAGCGCCGCGTTCGCCGGGCAGGATCGGGGCCGGGGGCAGCCCGAGCCGGGCCAGGGCGCGGCGGGCGCAGTGGCGGGCCGTGGTGAACTCGCGGCGCCGCTTGTCCACCGCGTCGGCGATGACAGCCTCCTCCTCGGCGAAGAGGGTCGCGTCCGGCGGGTCCTCGAACGCCTCCTCAGCGGCCACCCACGGCGGCAGGATCTTCTCGATCATGGCACGGGCAGGATATGCCGGAGCCGGCCGGGCGGGGTGGGGCGGGGCCGGAAATCCTTGACGATGCGCCTGTTCTCCGCGTATCCGATGTGCGGATCGCCGATGGCCGGCAGCGCGGTCATGCCCGGATCGTCTCCAGGGACTTGAGGATCGTCTCGGCCACGGCGGCGTTGTGGTCGCGGATGAAGAAGTGCCCACCGGAGAAGACGTGCAGCTCGAAGCCGCCGCCGGTGTGCGCCTCCCATGCCTGCGCCTCGGCCAGGCTCGTCAGGGGGTCGGCGTCGCCGGTCAGCGCGACGATCGGGCAGCCTGCCGGCGCCCCTCCGGCGAACCGGTAGGTCTCGATCGCCCGGTAGTCGGCGCGGATCGTGGCCAGCACCATCGCCCGCAGCTCCGCGTCGTCCAGCACCGCCGCCTCGCTGCCGTTCAGCGCCTGGAGATGCCGCACCAGGTCGTGGTCGTCGAGCAGGTGCAGCATCTCGTGGCGGACCCGGCTGGGGGCGCGCCGTCCCGACACGAACAGCGCCGACGGACCGTGGTCGCCGAGGGCCAGGGCGGTCTCGAACGCAACGAGTGCCCCCATGCTGTGCCCGAAGAACGCCCGCGGCCGGCCGTCTTCGGGGCCGAGCACGTCGGCGATGCGGCCGGCCAGAACCCGCAGGTCGTTGACGGGCGGCTCGTGGCGGCGCTCCTGCCTGCCGGGGTACTGGACGGCCAGCAGCTCGGCGGAGGGCGACAGCGCTGCCGACAGGCCGTGGTAGAAGCTCGCCGACCCCCCGGCGTGCGGGAAACAGATCACCTGGACGTCGCTGTCCGGCGACGGATGGGCGCGGTGGAGCCAGGGATTGGCACGCGTCACGACGTCTCTCCTTCAGTTCGGGGACGGGGAGCCGCGGAACTCGGCGGCGACGGAACGGATGTACCGGCCGTAGCTGGACGCGGAGAGCTCGCTGCCCAGCCGGTCGCAGGCGTCGGCGTCGATGAAGCCCATCCGGAGCGCGATCTCCTCCACGCAGGCGATGCGCACCCCCTGCCGCTGCTCCAGCACCTGGACGTACTGGCTGGCCTGGAGGATGGACTCCGGAGTCCCCGCGTCCAGCCAGGCGAACCCGCGCCCGAGGTCGACGAGCCGGGCCTTCCCGCGTTCCAGATAGGTGCGGTTGACGTCGGTGATCTCCAGCTCGCCGCGGGCGGACGGCTGCAGGTTCTTGGCGATGTCCACCACATCGTTGTCGTAGAGGTACAGACCGACGATCGCCTGGTTGGAGCGGGGGTTGGCGGGTTTCTCCTCGATGGAGACGAGTCTGCCGTCGGCGTCGGTCTCACCGATCCCATAACGTTCGGGGTCGCTCACCGGATAGCCGAACAGCACGCAGCCGTCCACGTCGGCCGTGTTCTGCTGGAGGATGTCGAAGAACGAATGGCCGTGGAAGATGTTGTCACCGAGGACGAGGGCCACCGAGTCGTCGCCTATGTGGTCGGCGCCGAGGATGAAGGCGTCCGCCAGGCCGACCGGCTCGGCCTGCTCCGCGTAACTGATGTCGAGCCCCAGATGCGACCCGTCGCGCAGCAGGCGGGTCAGCTGCGGCAGGTCCGCGGGGGTCGAGATGATCAGGATCTCCGTGATGTTCGCCAGCATGAGCGCCGACAGCGGATAATAGATCATCGGCTTGTCGTTCACCGGGAGAAGCTGTTTCGAGACGGCCAGGGTCAGCGGGTAGAGCCGGGTTCCGTGACCGCCCGCCAAAATGATGCCCTTCATGTCTGATTCCTTCGATGAAGACTCGTTAAATGGAAATCAATCAGTGGGGGTGAGCGTGATCCTGCTCGCGGCGTACCGTTCCACCTGCGCGCGGCTGTAGAGAAGCGGGAAATAGTCGCCCGACCGCCAGCGTTCGGCCAGATCCCGGTAGTGCGGGCTGCGCGGGTCGCCGGACTGGCCGGGGGCGTTCACCGCGCGGGAGTTGTCCCATCGGCCGACGTCGAGCACCATCTTGAACGACGCGCCGGACGACTGCTGGAAGGTGGACGGGCTGTAGGCGGAGGCGTCCACCGTGTACGCCGAGCCGCCCCGGGGGAAGGGGCCCACGCCCGCGCCGAGGGGATTCGTGAAAACGGTGTACTGCAGCGCCCCCCACCTCCACGTGCGAGGGTCGGCGCCGAGCCGCCCGGCGACCTCGCGGTAGGCGGCGGCCAGTGACGTCTGCAGCAGGGAGTCCCGCGCGGCCTTCCCGCCGGTCCCGAACCAGCGGTCCGGGTTCTCCAGCGCGTCGATCAGCAGGCGGGCGTCGATGAAAGGTATGGAGTCCGCCACCTCCGGCGGCAGCACGGCGCGGCGGAAGGCCGGTGCGAGATGGCGCGAGAACCACGACTCGAACAGCGCCGCCTCCGGCGAGTCCGCGTCCGCCACCCCGTCGTAGGAGCGGAGCAGCCGCAGCGCCCGCGTGGTGTCCGGGTCCGCGCTCGCCCAGTCGTCGGGCAGGCCGTCGAGCAGGCGCACGATCCGCCGCGCGGGCGCGGACACCTGGTCGGCCTGCAGGCGGATGGAGTCCTCGACCGTGCCGCGCGGGCTCGACGCGAGCACCTCGTCGATCCGCTGCCTGCGGTAGGGCGGATCCCACTCGAACCCGATCTGGTCGGGATGGTCCGCGGGGAGGTTGAACTCGTTCGCCGAGGCGACGAATCCCTGCCGCGGATTGTAGGAGCGGGGCAGGCGGGCGCCGTCGAGGAAGCCGTCCCACTCGTAGCGGCCGTCGCCCGGGACGGGCAGCAGGCCGTCGTAGCCGCCGCGCTTGGGGGTGAGGGCGCCGGGCACCCAGCCGATGTTGCCCGAGACGTCGGCGTACACCTGGTTCTCGGGAGGGCCGCCCCAGGAGCGCATGGCCGCCGAGAACTCCGCGAAGTCGCGGGCCCTCATGTACGTCATGCTGCCGAAGTAGGGGGACGTGCCGGGCTCCAGCCAGGTCGTGCGCACGGCGTACGCGAGGTTGCGCTGCCGGTCGATCTTGATCACGGGTCCGTGCCTGGTGAAGGGCAGCTCCACGTCGACCGGCGCCCCGCCCGCGACCGGCACCCGCTCGGCCGTCGTCCTGAAGCGCTCCCAGCCGCCGCCGTACCGGTACCTGCCCGGGTCGGCGGGGTCGAGCTCGTAGACGTAGAGGTCCTCCTGGTCGGCGCCGAAGATGGTCAGGCCGAACGCGACGGTGCCGTTGTGCCCCATCGAGATCCCGGGGAGCGCGGGCTCGCCGGCGCCGATGACGTCGAGCCCGGGGGCCGACAGATGGGCCATGTAACGCAGCGAGGGCACCGTCAGCGACCGGTGCGGATCGCCGGCCAGGATGGGGCGGCCCGTGGCGGTGCGGCCAGGCGAGATCGCCCAGCTGTTGCTGCCCCCGGTGTCCGCGGGGGTGGCGGGGGCCGGGCGTAACGCGCCGTTCTCGAAGACCACGCCCCGCGTGGCCAGCTCGTACGTCCGCAACACGTCCATGGGCACGTCGCAGGGGTCGAGCCCCTTGGGCACGGCGGTGGCGCGCTCGGGTTCCAGCCGCCAGAGCGCGGCGGAGGCCTTGGTCCCGCCCGCGCAGACGACGAGCGAGCGGAGCACCTCGCTGTAGACGTTCTTGGAGATGCCGTGGCTCCTGATCCGCACCACGTCCTCCGGACGCCACAGCGCGGGCGTGTAGCCGAGCTGCCGGAACTCGGGCGGCAGCTGCTCCGGGTTCCGCGCCAGCCAGCGCACGTAGGCGTTGATGCCCTCGGTGAAGCGGGTCGCGGCCTGCTTGGCTCCGGGGCCGTAGCTCGACCACTCCCGGTCCATGTCACCGCGGTACAGGAACATCCGCGCCGCTTTGTCCTGCTCCACGTAGGCGGGGCCGAGCACCGAGGAGAGCTCTCCCAAGCCGCGCCGCCGCCAGAGGTCGATCTGGAACAGCCGGTCCCTGGCGGCGTTGAACCCCTGGGCGAGGAAGAGGTCCTCGGTGTTGCGGGCGTAGATGTGCGGCACACCCCACCGGTCCACGATCAGCTCGACCGGCTGCCTGAGCCCCGGGACCGGCTGGGTCTCCATGTCCTGTGACCGCGCCGCGGCAGGCAGGGCCGTCAGCGCAAGGACGAGTCCGGCGGCCAGCGCCGTTCCGGCGCGCAGGCGTCTTCGCATGGCACAGCACCTCTCGTTCAACGCGGCTCGTATCCTTTGAGGGGCTTCCACCAGGCGTGGTGTTCCAGATACCAGTGCACCGTTTCCGCCAGTCCCTCGGTGAACGGGACGCGCGGCGCGTAGCCCAGCTCCTTCTGGATCTTGCTGATGTCCACGGAGTAGCGGAAGTCGTGGCCCTTCCGGTCCGCCACCGGCCGTACCATCGACCAGTCCCTGCCCATGATGTCCAGCACACGCCTGGTCAGCGTCAGGTTGCTCAGCTCGGTGCCGCCGCCGATGTTGTAGACCTCCCCGGCGCGCCCCTTCTCCGCGACCAGCGCGATGCCGTCGCAGTGGTCGTCGACGTACAGCCAGTCCCGCACGTTCGAGCCGTCGCCGTAGAGGGGCACCTGCAGCCCGTCCGCCAGGTTGGTGACGAACAGCGGGATGACCTTCTCCGGGAACTGGTAAGGGCCGTAGTTGTTGGAGCATCGGGTCACGCACAGGTCCAGCCCGTGCGTCCGGTGGTAGGCCAGGGCGAGCAGGTCGGACGACGCCTTCGACGCCGAATAAGGGGAGTTCGGCCGGAGCGGATCGTCCTCCGAGAACGAGCCCTCCGGGGTGGACCCGTAGACCTCGTCCGTGGAGACGTGCACGAACCTGCCGACGCCGGCCTCCAGCGCGCACTGCAGCAGCACCTGGGTGCCGAGCACGTTCGTCCGGACGAACTCCGCCGACTCCTCGATGGAGCGGTCGACATGTGACTCGGCGGCGAAATGGAGGACCAGGTCCACCTTGTCCATCGCGTCCCGCACGAGCGGCACGTCGGCGATGTCCCCATGGACGAACCGCAGCCGAGGGCTGTCCAGCACCTCCGCCAGATTCTCCAGGTTCCCCGCGTACGTCAGCTTGTCGAGCACCACGACCTCGGCCTCGGCCAGCGCCGGATAGTGCCCCTGGAACACCCTGTTGACGAAGTTCGACCCGATGAAACCGGCGCCACCCGTCACAAGAATGCGCATCCTCAGTCCTCTTCGTAGGCCCGATCCGGTCCGCCCGGCGGCGACTTCCATGACAGGACGCCCGCGGCGGCGTCGGCCAGTGAATTCGGGATATTTAGGGGGGACCGGCGCCGGAAAAAGCTCTTGGGTCCCGCCGCGCCGAACATTTAGGGGCCGTTTAGGGGCTGACGGGACGGCACCCGGCCGTGCCTGCCGAAACCCGGTAGGGGTGGTGATAAGGGTTGGTGTGCGAGTGGCGCCCATGTAGCGTTCTTGCTGATGAGACCGGCCGAATTCAGCGCCGTCTCGAAAATTCCCAGACGATCGGTCGCACCCGTGCCCACGGTTTGTGAGAGGTGGCGAACGTGCGAGAAAAGACCTCCTTTTCGGAATCAAATCCTTTTGAGGGCGGACGACGTTGCTGACTATCAGCTCCACCGGCTCACCTGTCATTCAGGAGGACCGCGAGCGCGATTTTCGTGAACCTGCCGTCCGCCTGGCCCGGCTGCTGGACGCCGGCTCCGTCGTGCCGCTGCACGAGGCGGACGCCAGCGGGGTGACCGCCGTACGCGGGCGCGTCGCGGGAAGGGATGTGATCGCCTACTGCACCGACGCCCTCAATATGGGCGGTGCGATGGGCGCGGAGGGCTGCCGCTGGATCGTGGCCGCCATCGACGCGGCCGTGCTCGAAGGCGTTCCCGTGATCGGCCTGTGGCATTCCGGCGGGGCCAGGCTGGCCGACGGCGTCGAGTCGATGGACGGCGTCGGAAAGGTGTTCCGCGCGATGACCCGGGCCTCCGGCCGGGTGCCCCAGATCTCGGTCGTCCTCGGACCGGCCGCCGGAGCCGCCGCCTACGGACCCGCGCTGACGGATGTCGTGATCATGTCATCCGCCGCCCGCATGTTCGTCACCGGCCCCGACGTCGTACGCACCGTCACAGGCGAGCAGGTCGACATGGAGTCCCTCGGAGGCTCCGGCGCCCACGGCCGCAAGTCGGGTGTGGCGCACGTGGTCGTCGAGACCGAGGCGGAGGCGTACCAGACGGCACGGCGCTTCACCGAGCTCTTCAACGGCCCGCGCTCCTTCGACCCGGACCTGGTGAAGGACGGCGTCGACCTCCGGGAGCTGCTGCCGGAGAGCCCGCGCCGCGCCTACGACGTACGGCCCCTGGTACGCGAGCTCGTCGACGACGGCGCGTTCGAGGAGCTGCAGCCGCGCTGGGCGGCCAACGTCGTCGTCGGCCTCAGCCGGCTCGCCGGCGGGACCGTCGGCGTCGTCGCCAACAACCCCCTGCGCAAGGGCGGCTGCCTGGACTCGCTCAGCGCCGAGAAGGCCTCGCGGTTCGTCCGCATGTGCGACGCGTTCGGCATCCCGCTGGTCGTGATCGTGGACGTGCCCGGCTACCTGCCCGGCGTCGACCAGGAGTGGGACGGCGTGATCCGGCGCGGCGCCAAGCTCCTGCACGCCTTCTCCGAGGCCGTCGTGCCTCGGGTCACCCTCGTGACGCGCAAGGCGTACGGGGGCGCGTACATCGCGATGAACTCCCGCTGTCTCGGGGCGACGGCGGTCTTCGCCTGGCCCCAGGCGGAGGTCGCGGTGATGAGCGCGGAGGCCGCCGTGGGCGTCCTGCACCGCAAGAAGCTCGCCGCCGCCCCCGACGAGGACCGCGAGGCGCTGCGGCTGAGCCTCGTCGAGGAGCAGATCCGGACGTCCGGCGGCGTGGGCCGGGCCCTCGCGCTGGACGTCGTGGACGAGGTGGTCGAGCCCGAGCACACCCGGCTGAGGATCGCCGAGGTTCTGGCCGCGTCGCCGGCGCGGCGCGGCGACCACGGCAACATCCCCCTCTGACCGCGCCCGGTGACCGCTCACCGTCCCAGTGGTACGGACGCGTGAGCGGTCGCGAAGTGTGATGGGAAAGGCGTACTGGCAGTGGCCAAGCAATCCACGGGAATCCTGGGAACCGGTTCGTACCTGCCCAAGGAAGAGGTCGCCAACGAGGAGGTGGCGGCCAAGGCCGGCGTCACCGCGGAATGGATCCAGCGGAAGACCCAGATCTCCTCCCGCCGCCATGCCGCGCCCGACGAGGCCACCTCCGACCTCGCCATCAGGGCGGCCAGGAACGCGCTGAGCCAGGCCCGCGTCGACATCGGCCAGATCGGCTACATCATCGTGTCCACCTCGACCGGTGACTCACCCCAGCCGCCCACCTCGTACCTGGTCCAGGACGCGCTCGGGGGGCGCGGCGCCGCCTGCTTCGACATCAACGTCGTCTGCAGCGGATTCGTGTACGCGCTGGCGCTGGCGCACAGCCTCGTCGAGCTCCGCCCCGGCACCTACGCGCTGGTCGTGGCCGCGGACGTGTACTCGCGCATCCTCGACGCCACCGACCGCCGGACGGCCGTGCTCTTCGGGGACGGCGCCGGCGCGGCCGTCGTCGGCCCGGTGCCGGAGCGGTCCGGGATCATCGGCTTCGACCTGTCCAGCGACGGCTCGGCCAGTCAGCTCATCAGGGTCGAGGCCGGAGGCAGCAGGCTTCCGGCCTCCCACGAGACGGTCGAGGCCGGCGACCACTTCTTCCGCATGGACGGCCGCGGCGTCCTGAACTACGTGATGGAGCACGTGCCGCCCGTCCTGGAAAGCCTGATGGTCCGCGCGGGCTTCCAGCCGCACGAGGTCGACGTCTTCGTGCCGCACCAGGCGAACGGGGTCATGGTCACCGAACTGGTCGAACGCGCCGGCCTCACCGGCGCGCGCATCGCCCGGACGCTGGAGCGCTACGGGAACGTGGGCAGCGCCTCGGTCCCCGTGGCGCTCGACGAGGCGAACCGGTCGGGCCTCATCAAGGACGGCGACCTCGTCCTGCTCGCCGGGTTCGGCGGCGGCATGTCCATCGGGGCGTGCCTTCTTCACTGGTCGGCGCCGACGGTGCCGGTGTCACAGGAGGCGTGATGAGCGAGATCCACAAGGTCGGCATCGTCGGCTGCGGCGTCATGGGCTCCGGCATAGCCGAGACGTGCGCCCGCGCCGGGCTCGACGTGATCGTCGCCGTGTCCGCGGAGGCGTCCCTCGCGCCCGCGCGGCGGCGCCTGACCGCGTGGCTCGACCGGGGCCTGCGCAAGGCCACCATCACCGAGGCCGAGCGGGACGCGGCGCTGGCCCGGGTCTCCTTCGTCACGGACCTCGCCGAGCTCGGCGACCGGCAGATCGTCTTCGAGGCCGTCCCGGAGAGCGAGTCGATCAAGCTCGAGGTGCTGGGCACGCTGGACAAGATCCTGGACGACCAGAACGCGATCCTCGCCTCGAACACCTCTTCCATCCCGATCATCAGGATGGCGCGGGCCACCAGCCGGCCCGCCCAAGTGGTCGGGGTGCACTTCTTCAACCCGGTGCCCGCGCTCCCGCTGGTGGAGCTCATCGGGTCGCTGCTGACGGCGGACGAGACGTACGCGCGAGCCGAGTCCTTCGTCGCCGGGACGCTCGGCAAGCAGGTGATCAGGTCGCAGGACCGCGCGGGTTTCGTGGTCAACGCGCTGCTCATCCCGTTCCTGCTGTCGGCCGTGCGGATGGTGGAGAGCGGATTCGCCCGCGCCGAGGTCGTCGACCGCGGGATGGTGCTGGGCTGCTCCCACCCGATGGGCCCGCTGAAGCTGGCCGACCTGATCGGCCTGGACACGGTGGCCTCGATCGCGGAGGCCCTCTACGAGGAGTTCAAGGAGCCGCTCTACACGCCCCCGCCGCTCCTGCTGCGCATGGTCGAGGGCGGCCTCCTGGGAAAGAAGACCGGCCGCGGATTCTACGAATACGCGTAGCGGCCGGGCGGACATCACAGAAAGGTTTTCGGACATGCAGATCCGCCAGCTCAGGGTGGACGGCGCGTTCCTGGTCGAGCCCAAGGTCTTCCACGACGACAGGGGCCTGTTCCTCGAGGCGTTCAGCCAGCCGGAGTTCCAGAAGGCGGTCGGTCATACGCTCTCGGTCGCTCAGGTCAACTGCTCGGTGTCGCGGCGCGGGACCATCCGCGGCCTGCACGCCACCGCGCTGCCGGGCCAGGCCCGCTACATGACCTGCCCGCAGGGCGCCATCATCGACATCCTGGTCGACATCCGGGTCGGCTCGCCCACCTACGGCGAGCACGTCGCGGTCGAGCTGAGCGCGGCGAACCGCAACGCCCTCTACCTGGCCGAAGGGCTCGCGCACGGGTTCGCGCCGCTCACGGACCAGGCCACGGTCGTGTACCTGTGCTCCAGCACCTGGTCTCCCGACACGTCGATCCAGATCGACCCCCTGGACCCGGAGCTCGCGCTGCCCTGGCCGCGCAGGCGCGATCTGCTGTCGGAGAAAGATCTCGCCGCGCCGTCCCTGCGCGAGGCCGAGAAGCTCGGGCTGCTGCCGGACTACACCGCGTGCCGCGCCCGCTACGCCGAACTCGAGGACCCCGCCCTCGTCGGCTGACGACGGGCGCGCAGAGGCAAGGAGCACAACCAATGATCCCCTTGTTCAAGGTGCCGATGTCCGACGAGGCGCCGGCCGCCGTCGCCGAGGTGGTCGGCAGCGGCCAGATCGGCCAGGGCGCCAAGGTCGTCGAGTTCGAGGAGGCGCTCGCCGCCAGGATCGGCAACCCCAGGGTGGCCACGGTCAACAGCGCCACCGCCGGGCTCCAGCTCGCGCTGCGCATCGTCGCCGGCGACGACGACGGCCAGGGCGAGGTGCTGTCCACGCCGCTGACCATGGAGGCCACCAACTGGGCGATCCTGGCCAACCGGCTGCCGATCAAGTGGGTGGACGTCGACCCGGCCACCCTCAACGTCGACCTCGACGACCTGGCCAGGAAGATCACCCCCAGGACCCGCGCCATCATGGTCGTGCACTTCGCCGGATACCCGGTGGACCTCGACCGGCTCGCCGCGATCCTCGACGAGGCCGAGGCCGCGTTCGGCTCCCGGATCACCGTGATCGAGGACTGCGCGCACGCCTGGGGCGCCACGTACCGCGGCGCGCGGATCGGCACCCACGGCAACATCTCCGTGTTCAGCTTCCAGGCCATCAAGCACCTCACCACCGGCGACGGCGGCGCGCTCGTGCTGCCCACCGACGAACTGCACGAGCGGGCCAGGCTGCTGCGCTGGTTCGGCATCGACCGCAGCGCGGACCGGCTGCGCAACCCGCCCGACGTGCCCGAGTGGGGCTACAAGTTCCACATGACCGACATCAACGCCTCGATCGGGCTGGCCAACCTGGCCAAGGCGGACGAGGTCGTGGCCAGGCACCGCGACAACGCCGCCTTCTACGACCGGGAGCTCGCCGGCATCCCCGGGCTGGAGCTGACCGAACGCGCCGGCGACCGCGAGTCCTCCTTCTGGATCTACCCGATGAAGGTGGATGACCGGGACGGGTTTCTCAAGCGCATGGACGCGGCCGGGATCATGGCCGGCAACGTGCACGAGCGGAACGACCTGCACACATGCGTGCGCGAGTACGCCGCCCTGCTCCCCGGCCTCGAGCGGGTCGCCAAGCGTGTGGTGTGCGTCCCCGTGGGCTGGTGGGTCACCGACGAGCAGCGCCGCCACATCGTGGACACCATCAAGGAGGGCTGGTGACCTCCGCCATGTCACCGGAGACCGCGATCGTCTTCCCCGGGATGGGCCCCGTCCAGTTCGCCGACGTCGCCGACTTCATGCGGGGCGACCCCGCGGCGCGGCGGCTGATCGCCGTGGCCGACGACGTCCTCGGCTACTCACTGGTGGACCGCTTCCAAGAGTCCCGGGGCGACTACACCGAGGCCGCCCAGGTGGCGTTCATGGCGAACTGCGTGGCCCTCGCGGACTGGGCCGAGCGGACCCTGGGCGTGGAGCCGGGGGTGTGCGTCGGCCCGAGCTTCGGCGGCAAGGCTGCCGCGGCGTATTCGGGCGTCCTGTCCTTCGAGGACGCCGTGCGCATGACGGCCGGGCTGGCCCGCTGCACGGACGACTACTTCGCCCACGAGCACCAGGACATCGTCACCCACTCCTTCGTGCGCACTCCGGAGCCCAGGCTGCGGGAGGTGCTGGCCGAGCTGGACGAGCGCGGCGAGTGGTACGACCTCTCCTGCTACATCGACCACGACTTCTACATGCTCTCCCTGGCGGAGCAGCAGGTGGAGTGGCTGCAGCAGCGGGTACGGTCCATCGGCGGGCTCCCGCTCTACACGATGCGCCCCCCGATGCACTCGGCCGCGTTCCAGCCGCTGCGGCGGCGGGCCGAGGAGGAGGTCTTCGACGGCCTGCGGTTCGCCGACCCGAGGCTCCCGGTGGTGGACGACCACGATGGCGCCCTGCTGACGACCGGGGACGGCGTGCGGACGATGCTGCTCGACGGCTTCGTACGGCCCCTGCGCTGGCCGGAGGTGGTGGCGGCGTTGCGGCGGCTGGAGGTCGCCAGGGTGTGCGTCTCCGGCCCGGACAGCCTGTTCGGCCGGGTCGCGGTCACCAGAGACAACTTCGCGGTGACCCCGGTGAACCCGAGACTGGCGATGATGCCGCGCCCGGCTTCGGTGGCCTAGCCCGTCATGCGACGAGGCCACGCCTCACACAGTGAGCGCGTGACCTCGTCGAGGGGTGTCAGCCGGCGTTCTCGGAAATCCTGCCCAGCGTCTTCCACAACACGGCGGGGTTCTGGAAGGTCTCCGAGGTCAGCGCGTCGTCCCGGAAACGCACCCCGTACGTGTCCTCCAGGGCGCCCAGCAGTTGCACGATGCCGAGCGAGTCGAGGCCGAAGTCCATCAGCGTGATGTCCTCCTGGAGTTTCTGGTCGGCCGGGAGAAAAGGCAGGTGCTGGCGCAGGATCTCCTCGAAACGATTGTCCCACATGGCGCGCGGACTCCTTTCTCGATCGAATTATCTAGACGTGACGTTATAGCGCGGAAATCCCGATGTCCACGGATTCAGCAAAAGAATCCGATAAACAATTCCGGGCCGGATCCGGAATAATTGTGGCCGGAGACGGCGAGGAGGAATAATGGCCGGAGAATCCAACCCCGCCCTCTACGAATTCTTTCTGCAGGGTCTGGTGAAGTCGCCCGGCAGGGCGGCGTTCCGGGTCGGTGCGGACACCCTGACCTACAAACAGGTCCACCGGCTGGCACTGCTGTGGGGCGGCGCGCTGCTGCGTACGTCACCGACCGCCGTCGGGGTGCTCGCCGCCAAGGGGACCGTCTCCTACGTCGGCATCCTTGCCGGCCTCTTCGCCGGGGTGACCGTCGTGCCGCTGCAGCCGGACTTCCCGGCCGCGCGCACCAGGCAGATGATCGAGGCCGCCGGGGTGTCGGCGCTCATCGTCGACGAAAAGGGGCGGAAGATCGCCGAGGAGCTGCGGGGTGAGGGCGTGGACGTCTCCGTCCTCGCGCCCGGCGCCGACCCGATCGACCTCGGAGACGCACTCCTGTGGCCCCGGCCGGTCCAGGCCGGCGACATCGCGTACGTGCTGTTCACCTCGGGCTCCACCGGGACTCCCAAGGGCGTGCCGATCACCCACGGCAACACCGGCCACTACTTCCGGTTCCTGGCCGGGCGGTACGACTTCACCTGCGACGACGTCTTCTCCCAGACCTTCGACCTGACCTTCGACTGCGCCATGTTCGACCTGTTCTGCGCCTGGGGAGCCGGGGCGACGTCCGTGGCCGTTCCACCGCACGCCTACCGCGACCTGCCGCGCTTCCTCGCCGAGCAGGGGATCACGGTGTGGTTCTCCACGCCGAGCGCGATCTCGATGGTGCGCAGGACCGGCGGCCTCGGCGCCGCGGCCATGCCGTTCCTGCGCTGGAGCTTCTTCGCTGGAGAGGCGCTGAAGTGCGCGGACGCCACCGACTGGCAGCGGGCCGCCCCCGCCTCCATCCTGGAGAACCTGTACGGCCCGACCGAGCTGACCATCACCATCGTCGGCCACCGCTGGTCCCAGGAGACCTCGCCCGAGCTCGGCGTCAACGGCCTGTCGCCGATCGGGTTCGTCAACGACGGCCACGACCACCTGCTGCTCGACGACGAGGGACGGCCGACCGACACCGAGGGCGAGCTGTGGATCACCGGCCCGCAGACCACCCCCGGATACCTCGACCCGAGGCAGGACCATGGCCGGTTCGTCGAGCGCGAGGGCCGCGTCTGGTACAACACCGGCGACCGGGTCCGGCGCGCGGCCAACGGCGAGCTCGTCTACCTCGGCCGGGGCGACGCCCAGGTCCAGGTGCAGGGCTGGCGGGTCGAGCTGGCCGAGATCGACCACGCCGTACGCGGCTGCGACGGCGTCGAGGACGCGGTGACGGTGAGCACCACGGCCGAGGACGCCACCGCGCTCGTCGTGTTCTACACCGGGATCCCCACGCCGGCGGCCCACTTCGCCGCCCAGCTCCGCAGGACGCTGCCGGCGGGCCTCATTCCCCGGCACTACCACCACCTGGACGAGCTGCCGCTGAACCCCAACCGGAAGGTCGACCGGGCCGGGCTGCGGGATCGGGCCGCGGAGCTGGCCGGCGGCTAGCCGGGACAGCGGGGCTCAGCGGCCCCGCATCCCGCGGCGCAGCGAGAAGATCATGTCCTCACGCATCTTCTTCGTGATCTCGGCGTGCGCGATCACCGACGCGCCGTGGAAGGTCCCCGGATACAGCACGAGCTCCGTCGCGACCCCCGCCTGGACGAGCCGCTGGGCGTACTCCATGCCCTCGTCGCGCAGCGGGTCGAACTCGCACACCACCACCAGCGCCGGGGGCAGGCCGGTGAGGTCGCCGGCCCGCATGGGCGCCGCGTACGGGGACACGTCCGGTCCTCCCGGAACCGGGCCGCCCTTGAGGTAGTACTGCCACATTGCCTCGTTGTTGCGGCTGTTCCAGCTGGGAGTGTCGACGAAGTCCCGCATGGACCTCGTCGTCATCCGATCGTCCAGCACCGGCACGTCCAGGAACTGGAAGCAGATCTCCGGGCCGCCGCGGTCGCGGGCGAGGAGGGAGACCGCCGCGGACAGGTTCCCGCCGGCGCTGTCACCGCCGACCGCGATCCGCTCGCGGTCGACGCCGAGCTCCCCGGCCGCGGAGTGCAGCCACGTCAACGACGCGTACGTGTCCTCCAGCGCGCCGGGGAACGGGGTCTCGGGGGAGAGCCGGTAGTCGACTGACACGACGACGGCGCCGACCCTGTCGGCGATCTCCGTGCACCGGGCGTCGAACACCACCAGGTCGGAGGCGACGAATCCGCCCCCGTGCAGGTAGAGGAGCGCCGGCATGGGCCGGTCGGCGGCGGACGGCCGGTAGAGGCGGACCTTCACCGGGGGAGCGTCCTCGGGGCCGGGGATCTCCAGATCGCTGATGTCCACGGCGTGCTCGGGCGTGTACTGCGGGAGTTTCTCGTGGAAGGCCCGCTCCTCCTCGGGGGTGAGGGTGATCTCCCGGTTGACGACCTGGGAGAGTTCGACGTCGGGAATCATCGATGCCCACGGCGCGAGCTCTGAGTCGATGTTGTAGCGCATGCGATCATCCTCCGTGCCGGAGCGGCGCCGGGTCATCCGCCGAGTGGCCGCGGCCGGGCGGGTCCGCCCGGCCGAACGGCGGTGGTCATTTACTGCGCGGTGGCGCCGCCGTCGATCGCCAGTGCGGCGCCGGTGATGAAGGCCGCGTCGTCGCTGAGGAGGAACGCGACGAATGCGGCGATCTCCTCCGGCTGCGCCGCGCGTCCTGAGGGGTTGGGCACCCGCGCCTCCAGCGGCCCGTCCAGCGGCGCCCCCAGCAGGTTGCGGAACAGCGGGGTGTCGACGTTGCCGGTGACCAGCGCGTTGACCCGTACGCCCCGC
Organism: Nonomuraea sp. H19; assembly: GCF_052068215.1. Taxonomy (NCBI): domain Bacteria; kingdom Bacillati; phylum Actinomycetota; class Actinomycetes; order Streptosporangiales; family Streptosporangiaceae; genus Nonomuraea; species Nonomuraea sp. H19. Next base: position 241,445 of record NZ_JBQHCV010000018.1, read on the forward strand.
TCGGCGTTCTCCAAGGCGACGGCCCTGGTCAGCCCGACCACACCGTGCTTGGCGGCCACGTACGGCGCCGCGCCCGGGATCGCCGCGCAGCCGTAGGTGGAGGCGTTGGTCACGATCGAGCCGCCGCCGGAGGCCAGGATCGCCGGAACCTGGTGCTTGAGGCCGTAGAAGACACTGGTGAGGTTCTGCTCCAGGTCCGCCCGCCAGTGCGCCTCGTCCACGCCGGACACCAACCCGGTCCCGTTCACGCCGCCGACGTTGTTGAACGCCCCGTCCAGCCGGCCGAACTCCGTCATCGCCGCCCGCACCACATGCTCGGCGTCGGCCTCCACCGTGACATCGGCCCGGACGAACCGCGCCCGGCCCCCCTTCGCCTGGATGTCGGCCGCCACCTGCGCGCCGACGTCCTCGCGCCGGGCCGCGATCACCACGGCGCCGCCGTCGGCGGCGACCCGCTCCGCGACCGCCTTCCCGATGCCAGAAGTCCCTCCTGTGATCACGACGACCTTGGAAGTCAGGCCAGCGGCCACGTCTCATCCTCCCGCAAGCTAGTTGTCCGACGGTTCGCGGAACCGGTTGATCTGATCGATGTGGCGGGCGCGGAACTCGGGGTCGTCGACCCCGAGGCCGGCACGCGGCGCCAGGCACAGGACCCCGACCTTGCCGCTGTGGGCGTTCGCGTGGACGCGGCGGGTCGCCATCCCGACCTCGTCGAGGCCGTAGACGGCGGACAGGGTGGGGTGGATCGCCCCCTTGGCGATGAGCCGGTTGGCCTCCCATGCCTCCCGGTAGTTCGCGAAGTGGGTGCCGACGATCCGCTTCAGCGCCATCCACAGGTAGCGGTTGTCGTACTGGTGCTGGTAGCCGGAGGTGGAGGCGCAGGTGACGATCGTTCCGCCGCGGCGGGCCACGTACACGCTGGCGCCCATCGTCTCCCGGCCCGGGTGCTCGAAGACCACGTCGGGGTCGTCGCCGCCGGTCAGCTCCCGGATCCGCGCCCCGAAGCGCTTCCACTCCTTGGGGTCGGGAGTCTCCGGGTTCTTCCAGAACCGGAAACCCTCCTCGGCCCGGTTGATGACCAGCTCCGCTCCCTGGGCCCGGACCAGCTCCGCCTTGTGGTCGCTGGACACCACGCACACCGGGATCGCCCCGGCGCGCAGGACGAGCTGGGTGGCGTACGAGCCGAGCCCGCCCGCGGCGCCCCAGATGAGCACCACGTCGCCCACCTTGATCTGCGCCCCGTTGCGCGAAATGAGCTGGCGGTAGGCCGTGGAGTGCACCAGGCCGGAGGACGCCGCCTCCTCCCAGGTCAGGTGGGCGGGCTTGGGCATGAGCTGGTTCGCCTTGACCAGGCTGAGCTGGGCAAGCCCGCCGTAGTTGGTCTCGTACCCCCAGATGCGCTGGTCGGGGTCGAGCATGCTGTCGTCGTGGCCGTCGGCCGAGGAGAGCTCGACCGACAGGCAGTGCGCCACGACCTTGTCACCGGCCTGCCAGCGGTGCACCCCGGGGCCGGCCTTCAGCACGACGCCGGACATGTCCGAACCGAGCACGTGGAAGGGCTGATCGTGGATCCCGGCCGAGGGCACCGCCTTGGCGTAGCGCTTCAGGAAGCCGAACGTGTGCATCGGTTCGAAGATGGCGCTCCACACCGTGTTGTAGTTGATGCTGCTCGCCATCACCGCGACGAGCACCTCGCCGGGACCGGGCTCCGGCGTGGGCACGTCGGACAGGGTCAGCGACTTCGCCGGATCGCGGTTCTCAGCCGGGATGTCGCCGAACATGTCGATGTCGTCCTGGAGCACGACCGCCGCCTGGTAGCTCTCCGGGATCGCGAGGTTTCTGAGCTGCTCGGCGTCGTACTCCTCGGACAGGAGGACGTCTCTGATTTCCTTCATCGATTCTCCTTGGCGGGCGTTCGAGCGGGTTGGGGTCAAGGGCCGGCGACAGGACGCGCGGCCCGCCGGATCAGGACGCGCCGAGCTGGTCGTCCAGCGCGGCGAAGAGCTCGTCGTCGGAAAGGTCGTCGACGTCCCGGTCGGCCTCCTCCGCCGCGCCGTTCACCCCTTCGGCCGCGTGCAGGATGGCCCGGAACCGGTCGCTGATCTGCGCCCGGTCCCCGGGGGACAGGGCCTGCTCCCGCAGCAGCCGCTCCATCTCGTCGAGCTGGGCGAAGATCGAGCCCGACGGCTTCTCGGGCACGAGCCTGTCCTGGACGAACCGGGCGAGGGCGACCGGGCTGGGATAGTCGAAGACCAGGGTGGCCGGGAGCTTCAGGCCGGTCGCCCGGCCGAGCCGGTTGCGCAGCTCCACCGCGGTCAGCGAGTCGAACCCGAGCTCGTTGAACGCCCGGTCCGGCTGGACCGGGTCGTCCGAGGTGTGCCCCAGCACCGCCGCGGCCTCCGCACGTACCAGGGACACCACCATGCGCTCCCGCTTGGCCGGCGGCAGGTCGGCGAGCCGCGCCGCGAAAGCCGTACCGTCGTCGTCGCCCTCGGCGGCCGCCGGGGCGTCGAGCGCCCGCGTGAACTCGGGAATCGCGCTCACCAGGGGGCGCGGGCGCGCCAGCGCGAAGGCGGGCGCGAAGCGTTCCCAGTCGATGTCGGTCACCACCAGGTGGCCTTCGCCGCTGCCCAGCAGCTGGCCGATGGCCATCGCCGCGGCGTCGGGCGCCATCGGCCGCAGGCCGCTCTTGCCCAGCTGCTCCCCGGCGGCCTCCATCATCCCGCCGCCGCTCCAGCCGCCCCAGGCGATCGAGGAGCCCGCGAGCCCGCGGATCCGCCGGCGCTGCGCCAGCCCGTCGAGGAACGCGTTGGCGGCGGCGTAGGAGGCCTGACCACTCGATCCCCAGACGGCCGCACCGGAGGAGAACATCATGAACGCCTCCAGCGGCCGGTCACCCAGGAGCTCGTCCAGGTTGATCGCGCCGATGACCTTGGAGCGCGCGAAGCCGGCGAAGTCCTCCAGCGTGGTGTCGGCCACGAGCACGTCGTCGTGCCCGACCCCCGCCGCGTGCATCACCGCCGTCAGCTCAGGGAGCGACTCCAGGAGGTCCCGCGCCGCCGCGCGGTCGGCGACGTCGCAGGCGGCGACCGTGACCGCGGCACCCAGCTCCGTCAGCTCCGCCTCCAGCTCCGCGACGCCTTCGGCACCGTGGCCGCGGCGGCTGACCAGCACCAGGTGGTCGGCGCCCTCCCGGGCGAGCCACCGCGCGACGTTCGCTCCGACGCCGCCGGTGCCGCCGGTGACCAGCACCGTTCCGCGCGGCTTCCAGCTCTGCGCCGGATCCGCCCCGCCGTTCGGCGAGGGCACCATGCGGCGCGCCCGTACGACGCCCGAGCGGATCGCCACCTGGTCCTCGCCGCTCGTGCCCGCGATCACTCCCTGGAACAGCGCGATGTCCTCGGCTGCTGGGGCAGGGGGAAGGTCGACGATGCCGCCCCAGGTGTCCGGGTGGTCCACCGCGAGAACCGCCCCGAGGCCCCAGACGGAGGTCTGGAACGGGCTGACGGATTCGGTGGCCTCGTCGAGGGCGACCGCGCCGGACGTGGCCAGCCACAGGGGCGCGCTCACCTCGGCGTCGGCCAGCGCCTGCACCAGCGTGACGGTCGCCGCGGCGCCCCGGGACAGCGTCGGGTATTCCTCGTGGGGCTCGTCGTCGAGCGGCAGGAGACAGAGCACACCGGTCAGCCCGGGCCGGGCCTCCGCGCGTATGGCTTCAGCCAGCGCGGCGCGGTCCTCGCCGCCGACCATCAGCGGATGAACCCGGGCAGCCTGTGCGGACAGGGCGTCCAGGACGTCCCGGATGATGCGCGGGTCCCCGCCCGCGGCGGGCACGGCCACCAGCCACGCCGTACCGGTGATCCCTGCCGCGTTGGGTGCGCTCACCCCGCGCCACACCAGCTTGTAGCGCCAGTCGTCGAGCACGGACCGCTTGCGCTCCGCGTCCCGCAGGGAGGACAGAGCGGGAAGCACGGTCCTCAAGGCATCGGCGTCCACCTTCAACCGGGTGGCCAGCGACTCTGTCTCCGCCGATTCGAGCGCCTCCCAGAACCCGTCGTCCCGGGGCCCTTCCGCCCTGTGCCCGTGGGCCGGCGGTTCGAGCCAGTAGTGGTGGTGTTGGAAGGGGTAGGTGGGCAGGTCGGTGGTGGTGGCGCCGGTGTTGGTGAAGAGGT
>NZ_JBQHCV010000019.1:0-238557 GCF_052068215.1 Nonomuraea sp. H19
TGAGGTCGGGTGACCAGGGCCCGGCCCAGGTAAACCCGGCGGAGTTCACCGCCTGAGAGGTCTCTGCCGCCGGGACCGACAGGGGTCCTGGCCGTCGAGAACCTCGTGGACGGTGCGGCACACGATCTGTGGTCCGTCGATGTCGAGCAGGAGTACCACGCGGAGAGACGGCCAAGTGCCAGCGCAATGGCCGGGGCCGGCAGGGGCGGCCCCCGTGATCGCCGACATCCGGAAGGCTGGATGACAGGCGCGGGGACGAGAGGTCGCCTGCGTGCCATCTCTGAACGTCATCTTCTACGTCGACCGCACCGGCATTCCCTTGCGGTATCTGCCGCACGAGTAGACTTGTATCGCCGCGACACGCTGGGGCGCGTTGGTCATCGACGAAGCTGCCCGGCATATGGCATGGTTCACAATAGCACTGACAGTCACATGAAAAGGCTACGTCACTTCGTGTGGGCCGACAGGACGGCGGTTCCACTTGCCTGGGACAGGGTCCGAATGGACGTTCTGGGCCGGTGAGCTGATATTCGCCACGGCGCCTCCCTGTAGTTCGAGCAGGGCGATTGGGTCGTTGGCTGCTTTCCCTCCGCTGCTGTATGGCGGTAGGTTTGGCCGCCGGCCTCGCCACCGCAAATATGAATCAAGTCAGAGGTGTGTCTCCGTATGCAGGCTCATGCGTGCCAGTTGGTCAAGCCGACATCATCTCTCGTCCTTTGCCGAACCATGTCATTTCACGCTTCCTCTTCCCTGCTCGTGAAGCGCGAGGGAGCCATTGGGCCCCACGCGGCCAGTTACTCATGCAGGAGAGGACATGCTACTTGACGAAGCAGTAGGCATCACGGAGACTCGAGCCTTCTGTATTCCATCCGATATCCTCGGACGGAATCCGATAGACACCCATGTGCCGTCGAACGCCGGGTACCTCAGTGGCAAGCGAGTGCTGGTAACAGGCGCAGGTGGCTCAATAGGATCCGAATTGTGCCGGCAGCTTCATCGGCTTGGCCAAAGTCAGCTCGTCATGCTCGATCACGACGATTCGGCGCTGCATGCGGTGAGCCTGTCGATCAGTGGCCGAGGAACGCATGACGGCTCAGGGTTGGTTCTCACAGACATTCGTGACAGCGACAGCCTGATGTCGGTCTTCGTCAAGTATCAACCCCAGGTTGTGTTTCATGTGGCTGCGCTGAAGCATTTGCCCATGCTGGAGCGGTTTCCACACGAGGCGTGGAAGACGAATGTCCTGGGTACGCTCAACGTGCTCGCCGCGGCCGAGGTGGTCGGAGTCGAGCGATTCATTAACATCTCGACCGACAAGGCGGCCAACCCGACGAGTGTCCTTGGTGTTTCCAAGCGACTGGCGGAGAGGCTTACTGCGTGGAAGGCGCGCAACGCTGTTTGCGGCGCACACGTATCGGTACGGTTTGGCAACGTGCTGGGATCCCGGGGGTCAGTTCTTCACGCCTTTACGGCACAGATTTCGGCTGGCGGGCCGGTACGAGTCACGCATCCAGACGTGACTCGGTTCTTGATGACGATCCACGAGGCCTGCCGGCTCGTCATTCACGCGGGCGCGATCGTTCGGAACGGTGAGGGCGTGGCTCTGGTCCTCGATGTAGGCAAACCAGTGCGGATAGCCGATATAGCGCGCCAGATGATCGAAGCCTCGGGAAAACCGATCGAAATCGTCTACACCGGTCTGCAACCTGGTGAGAAGCTCCATGAGGACCTCCTCGGCAAAGACGAGCGCGACGAGCGGCCCTCCCACCCGTTGATCATCCAAGTCGCCGTGCCCCCCATGGCCCCCGATGAGCTCGACCCCATTGCGTGGTACTTGAGCGACGAACTTCCGGAGCTCGTCTGCCATACCTGAGCCGATCTGCAGAGGCGGAATGCCAGGTGGACGGGCCGAAGCCGGAAAGGCGCGCCATGGCGGTGAGATGAGCGGGGGCGGTGGGCGATGAACTGGGGGAACACTCCTGGGACACCGACGTCGAAGGAGACGATGGAGTCCGGCACCACTGGGAAGGCCGTTCGGCGGTCTGCACAGGGGATGCGTTCGAAAGATCGCGAGCCCGGTGGACAGAGGGAACGGCGGGAGGTGAGGCCGGAACCCGCTCATACTGGCCGCATCCACCTTTCAGCTCCACGCATCGGCGATCTCGAGGAGAAGTATGTTCTCGAGGCAATGCGATCGGGATGGGTTGCACCGGCAGGTCCCGATGTGGAGGCCTTCGAGCAAGAGGTCGCGACGTGGGTGGGAGTCCGGCATGGGATTGCCCTCAACTCGGGCACGGCGGCGCTGCACCTCGCGCTGGTGTCGTGGGGCATAGGTCCCGGCGATGTGGTCGTGACTTCCACGATGACGTTCGCCGCGACGGCGAATGCGATCGTCTATACCGGCGCGGAGCCGTACTTCGTTGATTGCGAGGCCGAAAGCGGCAATATCGCTCCTGATCTGCTCGAGACCGCTCTGCGGTCTCTGCGGTCTGCCGGCGAGCGCGTGGTGGCGATCGTCCCGGTGGATTTGTTCGGAAGATGTGCCGACTACGGGGCGGTCGAGGCGCTTGCTGCCGAATATGAGATGCCGGTGTTGGCGGACGCGACCGAAGCACTGGGCTCCTCCTATCGCGGGCGGCAGGCCGGTTCCTTTGGGCACGCGGCTGCACTGTCGTTCAACGGCAACAAGATCATGACGACATCTGCCGGCGGAATGCTCTTGACTGACGATCGGGAAATGGCCGAGCGCGTCCATTACCTGGCATCGCAGGCGCGTCAGCCCGTGCTGCACTACGAACACACCGACGTTGGCTACAACTACCGCCTGTCCAACCTGCTGGCCGCGCTGGGCAGGGCACAGTTGCTGAGACTCGACGAGATGCTGGCCTGGCGTCGGCAGTGGCGAGAGCTGTATCGCGAACTATTCGCGGATCTCGATGGGGTCAGCATCCTTGGCGGTGCCGACGATCGTGCGGACAACTGCTGGCTGACGGCGGTCGTCGTCGACCCCGACCGAGCAGGTTGGGCGGTGGCTGATCTCCTCGGGAGGCTGAAGGCAGATGATATCGAAGCTCGCCCGATGTGGAAGCCGATGCATCTGCAACCGGTCTTTGCGGGGCGAAGAGCTCAGACGGACGGAACCGCGCAGCGGCTCTTCGAAACCGGACTCGTCCTGCCAAGCGGATCGGGAGCCCTGGCGGGGGAGAGGGCGAGGGTTGCCACGTGCATTCGCCGGCTTCTTGCGGAACGCAAGCAGTGAGGCGTTTCCGCGAGTCGTGCCGCGACGCCGTCAAGCGGACGATCGACGTGCTCGTCGCTCTGACGGCCTTGTTGCTCACGGCTCCGCTGCTCTTGCTGACTGCTGTACTGGTCGCCCGATGGCTAGGACGACCAGTGTTGTTCCGGCAAGCACGGTCCGGTCTTGGCGACAGACCATTCACGCTGATCAAGTTCCGTACGATGTGTGATCCTGACCCTGCTCGGGGCCTGGTGTGCGACGCGGACCGGTTGACATCATTCGGCCAGAAGCTGCGTAGGAGCAGCCTGGACGAGCTGCCGAATCTGTGGAACGTGCTCAAGGGCGATATGAGTGTGGTTGGTCCTCGTCCACTGCCCGTTCGCTACCTGGATTTGTATACCCCCGAGCAGGCAAGACGACACGAGGTGCGGCCGGGCCTGACCGGGCTGGCTCAGGTACGGGGCCGGAACTTGCTGTCGTGGGAACAGAAGTTGGCCTACGACGTGGAATATGTGCAGCGCCGCTCCATTGCGATGGACCTGTGGATCATATTCGCAACCGTGGCCGTCATCCTGCGGCGGGACGGCGTTTCGGCCCCGGACGAGGCGACCGTGCCAGAGTTCACAGGCACCGAGGTAACAGGGAGGACGCAGTGAAAAGGCCGTTGGTGGTCGTCGGCGCTGGTGGGCTCGGCAGGCCAACCATCGACGTCGTCGAGGCCGTGAATGCCGCATGTGGGATGACGCGCCACGATCTGCTCGGCGTGGTTGACGACGGACCAAGCGAGGTCAATCTCAAACGGCTGGCACGTCGGCAGATTGCTTGTCTCGGAACGGTCGATGAGTGGCTGGCTCGGGGGCAGGACGCGGACTATGTGCTCGGCATCGGGGCCCCGAGTGTTCGTGCACAGCTTGGCCGGCGATTCGCCGATGCAGGGTATCGTGCCGCGACGCTGGTGCACCCGCGTGCCACGGTGGGCTCCATGGTGTCGATCGCCGAGGGCAGCGTGATCTGCGCTGGTGTGATCATGACCACGAACATCTCGCTCGGTCGACATGTGTGCCTCAACCTCAACGTCACGGTTGGCCACGACTCCTCGATCGAAGATCATGTGGTGGTCAATCCCGCGGCGGCGATCTCCGGGGACTGCCGGATAGGGCAAGGTGCTCTGATCGGGACAGGGGCAGTGGTGCTGCAGGGGCTGACCGTGGGCGAGAGCAGCATCGTGGGGGCGTCGGCCTGCGTTGTCCGCGACGTGCCACCCGGCACCGTCGTGAAAGGGGTACCAGCACGGTGAGGACGAATCTGTGAGCGCGGGTGGTGTAATCGACGTCCCACACTTGGGGGTCGATTTCGCCACCTACTCAAGAAGGAACAGGTAACGGTCCTGCGAACCATCCCTCCAGCACTTCTGAGGGTGGGCGATATCGCAACCCAGGGTGAAGCCCCGCCGGTTATAGAATCCCTCGATACATTTGATCGCTTCGCACCGCGCCTCGGCATGCGTGGCAAACGCCCGGTGATGCACCATCTCCGTCTTCAACTTACCGAAGAACGATTCCGTCATCGCATCCTCGAAAAAACTCCTGGTGCGCCCGATGGATTGCCTGATGTAGTACTTGCCGAGTGTCTCACCGAACTCGATCGACGTGTATTGCTTGGGTTAGAATGAAAGATCGCCCCATCGGACATCTCAATGCGGGCCGCGGCCATATCGATGGCCGCACACACCAAGCTCGCCGGATATCGTGCGTTCAGCGCCCAGCCAATCACGCTCTTGCTGAAACAGTCGATAACCGAAAGCGCACCCTCACCCGTATCGATCTGCGTGATGTCACCGATCATCTTCTGGCCGGGCACGTCAGCGCTGAAGTTGCGTCGTACCAGGTCGGAACCGACGTCGTCGCGGTAGTACGCCGAGTCGGCGAGCTGCGGCAGCACGTCCGCTGCCCGGGAGCGGCCGGCGGTGTGAACAGTGCCGTAGCCAGCACGTTCAGCGAATCGGAGTTAGACGGGGCGTGCACGCCGTCGAAGAACTTGTCCATTCCACCGCGGCGCAGCAGGCCCAGGTCGTCGACGCTGCTGTCGCCGCACGTCATCGCGGCCGCGTTGGGGGCGAACTTCGCCGCCGCGTTCGCCCCTCGCCGTCGGCGAGGGCCACATACTTAGCGACCAGGCCGTCCAGCCTGCTCCGCTCGGCCAAGCGCATCGCTGACACCAGCCCGACATGACCGATCATGTGCTCAACGTCGAAGATCGCATCGGTCTTGCGCGAGGCGTGAAAGAGCAGCACCTGCGAGGTGCCTTTCCGAACCGGATGATTGGATCGTGAAGAACTCCAATCATCCCAGCCCAGAGGGCATCTCGCTGCTCTTCCCGGCACCCGCATCAGGTTTCAAGCCATGGATTCGGGCTCAGCGATCAGAAAGATATAACAAACCTTGCCTTCGGAGTTATCCATTAAAAGTCGAGGATATGGTAATGGCGACCCGACGGTGCTCGCGTTGACCATCGCATATGTAGTGGAGTGTGTCGACAAGGAACTCGGAGCGATTCTGGGCAGACCGGCAGTCGCCTGCAAGAGAGGTCGGTATATCTGTATATCGATATCTACTTCCTTCCAGCAGGCTGAAGTCGGTGCAATGCCGACTGGCGGAGACCGCCAGGAGATGACACTCGTAAGGCCTCTCCTTCGAATTCGACACAGTCGTCTGGTTCCCACTGATGTGCACTATCCCGGTCCGGGTGACCAGCAATCCGCAGTGACCGGCAGCCTGGACTGTGCCGGGCTCCCGATGGCGGACTATTGGCCTGTGAAAGCGATGCGGACAATCTACGGAGATAACTGTGAAGATTGACGTCCTTGCACCATCATGTAATCTATCTACCATTCGAGACGGGCGGGGTGGCATTTTCACTTGGGTGCCGCCCGAGCCCATCGTGGAGATCAATCTCCTGGTGATGCATCCGGGAAAAGTGCGAGGACTGCACTATCACCCGCATTTCGTGGAGTATCTACTGTTCATTGATGGCCAAGGTGCCCTGGTGACCAAGGACGACTTCGACGATCCCGACTGTCCTGAGGAATTCATCCATGTATCGCGTGGGGTGTGCACGCGAACTCCTGCCGGGGTCATGCACACCGTCTATGCCGTCACGACTCTCACCTTCGTCGCGATGCTGACCCGGCAGTGGGACCTGTGTGATCCGCCGTTGGTTCAGGTCGAGCCGTTGCCGCACACCCTCGAAGAGAGGAGGTGAGCCGATGGCACGGATTGCCGTGCTCGGTGCACGCGGCTTCGTAGGCGCGGCGCTCACTACCGCTCTACGTGGCGTCGGCCACGAGGTGGCGGCGGTGACTCGGAGCACCTACGCGGACCATCACCGGACGGGGTCGTACGACGTACTGGTCAACGCCGCCTGCCCGTCGCGACGGTACTGGGCCGAGCACAATCCACTGGACGATCACGACGAGACTGTGCGCAAGACTCAGGAACTCCTCCAAGACTGGAGTTGGACATTGTTTGTCCAGGTCAGCAGCATGTCAGCGAGGGTGCAGCCAGATACCGTCTATGGCCGCAACCGGGCGCTCGCCGAGCAGGCGTGCGAGACGGCGGGGGCACTGATCGTACGACTCGGCCCGATGTACGGCGCCGGGCTTACCAAGGGCTCTCTCATCGACATGCTGCATGACCAGCCGGTGTACGCACGCGGGGATTCGCTGCAAAGCTTCGCTCCGGTGGAGTGGTGTGCGAAGTGGATAGCGGACCACCTCGACCAGAAAGGCGTGTGGGAAATCGGCGCCCGGACCTCGATCACACTGCGCGAGGTCCGGGACGCGATCGGCTCCCGGTCCGTCTTCGCCACGAACAGGCGGGACGATCAGTATCCCGCGCTGAACCCTGCCGAGCCCGACTGGCCAGTGGCCGCCGATGTGGTGCCCTGGCTGCGTGCGAAGCTCACCGGCGGATCCGGAGGCGGCCAGGAGTCAGCATCTTCCGGCCCAACAGGAAGAACAGAAAGCGCACGCTGGTAGCCACCTCGCGCGAGTCCATCTTCGAGGCTCCGAAGGTACGGCCAGGCAGGTGGATCGGGATCTGGCGGATGGGGAAGCGGTTGACATGCAGGACGAAGAGACTCTCGAAGAAGAACGAGTAGCCCTGGGAACGCACCAGAGCGAAAGTCTCCCGCGGGATGTCGCCGAGCCGGTAGAAGCGGAACGCGGTGGTGGCGTCGTACGGCATGCCGAGCAACGCGACCGTGACGGCATGACCCAGATGGGTCAGCATCTTCCGGCCGGCGCTCCAGCCTGGAAGGCTGCCCCGCTTGAGATAGCGCGAGCCGACCACCACGGTTGCGTCCTCGCAAGTAACTTCAAGAAGTTTCGAGAGGTACTCGGGCGGGTGGGCGAAGTCCGCGTCCATCGTGATCAGCCATTCGTATCCACGTTCGTAAGCCCAGGCGATACCGGCCTGGTGCGCGGAGCCGATGCCGGCCTTGCCCTTTCTATGGAGCACCATGATCCGGGGGTGTCGCTCGGCAAGTTTGTCGAGCACGCTGCCGGTGCCGTCGGGAGAGTCGTCGTCCAGGAAGAGCAGATCGCAGTCGAGTCCTTGCTCGAGGATGGCGTTCGTGAGCGGCTCGACGTTCTCTCGCTCGTTATAGGTGGGAATGAAGATCAGGCAGCTTACTGGATTCACCTTCATAGCTCTCACTTTGCCGGGTCTATACAATAAGCATGAATTGTTGGAAAGAAAATGAAAAAGGCTCTGATTACCGGAATTACTGGTCAAGACGGATCATATCTCGCAGAACTACTCGTAGAGCAAGGCTATGAAGTACATGGAATAGTACGGCGTGCGTCAAATTTCAATACCCATAGAATTGATCACATATACCATGATTCGGACAAGAGTCGGATTTTGCGCCTGTACTACGGTGATCTGACCGACTCGAGCAGCCTCAACCGGATCCTGGAACAAGCCGCTCCGGACGAGATATACAACCTAGGCGCTCAATCCCACGTCCATATTTCCTTTCAGATGCCGGACTTCACCACTGAGGCGAATGCAGTAGGCACGCTTCGGATCCTGGATGCCATCAAGGAAGTGGGAATATCGCCGCGTTTCTATCAGGCATCATCCTCCGAGCTCTTCGGCGGGCTGGGCAACACCATGCAATCCGAGAGCACACCCTTCTATCCGCGTTCCCCGTATGCGTGCGCCAAGCTGTACGCGTACTGGATCACCGTGAACTACCGTGAGGCGTACGGATTGTTCGCCTGCAACGGCATCCTGTTCAATCATGAGTCGCCGCGTCGCGGCGAGGTCTTCATCACCCGCAAGGTCAGCCGGGCGGTAGCGAGGGTCACCCGCGGAAAGCAGGACCGGCTCTACGTCGGCAACCTGAACGCGCGCCGCGATTGGGGTTACGCCAAAGAGTACGTCCATGCCATGTGGCTCATGCTCCAGCAACCTGCGCCGGACGACTACGTCGTGGCCACCGGTGAGACCCACTCGGTTCGCGAGCTGTGTGAGGCCGCCTTCGCGCATGTCGGCATCGACCTCGTGTGGAGGGGCGAGGGCGTCGATGAGCGGGGGATCGACCGCCGGACCGGCAAGGTCCTCGTCGAGGTCGATCCGAAATATTTCCGCCCCACCGAAGTGGACTTCCTCGCGGGGGACGCGAGCAAGGCACGCAAGAAGCTCAACTGGGAGCCCAAGACTCGCTTCAACGAGCTGGTCAGTCTGATGGTGGAACACGATTTGAGGCAAGAATGACACACAACGCAATCGATCAGTGCCGCATCTGCGGCAACGGGGAACTGGTGCCGGTACTCGACCTGGGCTGGCAGGCCCTTACCGGGGCTTTTCCCCGCACCAGGGGCGAGCACGTACCGGCGGTTCCCCTCGAATTGATCGTCTGCTCGCCGGCGGGTTGTGGCCTGGTCCAGCTCCGGCACACCACTGACCTCGGACTCATGTATGGCGAGCAATACGGCTACAGGTCCGGCTTGAACCAGTCGATGGTGCAGCACCTGCACCAGAAGGTCGCCGAGATCACCTCGATGGTCGCGCTCGGCTCCGGCGACCTGGTGCTCGACATCGGCAGTAACGACTCCACTCTGCTACGCGCATACCCGGAGGACGGTCCAGAGCTCGTGGGGATCGACCCGACGGGCATCAAATTCCGCCCGTGGTACCCCCCGCATGTGGGGCTGATCACCGAATTCTTCACCAAGGATGTCTTCAACCGCGCGTACGGTTCCCGGCGCGCCAAGGTGGTCACCTCGATCGCGATGTTCTACGACCTGCCGGACCCTCTCCGCTTCATGCGCGATGTGAGAGACGTGCTGGCCGAGGACGGCATTTGGCTGACGGAGCAGAGCTATTTGCCCGCGATGCTGGCGAGTACCGCCTACGACGTGGTGTGCCACGAGCATCTGAACTATTACGCCCTGCGCCAGATCGAGTGGATGGCCGAACGGGCCGGGCTGACGGTGGTGCATGGCGAGATCACCGACATTTACGGGGGAAGCCTCAGCCTCATCCTCACTCCGAGCCCGTCCCGCTATCCAGTGGACGAATCCGGGCTGGCTCGCATTCGCGCGAGCGAGGCCGAACTCGGCCTTGGCACTCTGGCTCCGTACCAGGACTTCGCACGTCGCGCTCGCGACCATCGCGACGTGCTGCGCGACTTCCTCGATGCCTCCCGCAAGGACGACAAGCTGACCCTCGGATACGGCGCATCCACCAAGGGCAACGTAGTTCTGCAGTTCTGCGGTCTGAGCGAGGCGGACCTGCCCTGCATAGCGGAGGTCAACGACGACAAATACGGCCGCTTCACGCCGGGCACCGCAATCCCCATCGTCTCGGAGAGCGAGGCCCGAGCTCGACGCCCCGACCAGTTCCTGGTCCTTCCATGGATCTACCGCGCCAATATCGTCGAGCGGGAGCGTGACTTCTTGGCTAGTGGTGGGCGATTGGTGTTCCCGTTGCCCGAGTTGACGGTGGTGTGATCCATGTCAAGGTCGGTCGTCATCGGAGCAGGAGGGCAAGACGGCACGCTCTTGTGCAAGTTGCTCGCGGCACGCGGCGACGATGTCACTCCGGTCGGCCGTCAGGGCCCCGATATCACCTCCCCGGAGGAGGTGACCGACCTGGTACGCAAGGCACGGCCGGACGAGATTTACCTGCTGGCGGCAGTGCAGCACTCCTCGCAAGGAGTTCCGGGCGACCCCGCCGGGCTCGCCCGGCGATCGTACGAGGTCAACGCCTTGCCTGTGGTGTTCTTCGCCGAGGCGATCCGCCGGCAATCGCCGCACACCCGGCTCTTCTATGCCGCCTCGTCGCACGTGTTCGGCGAGCCGACGCAGCCGATACAGGACGAGTCCACCCCGTTGCGGCCGACATCGGTGTACGGGATCACCAAGGCCGCAGGCCTGCTGCATTGCCGCGCCTACCGGGAGAGCGGGTTGTTCATCTCCGCGGGGATCCTCTATAACCATGAGTCGCCACTGCGGCGCCCAGGGTTCGTGACCCGCAAGATCGTGCAAGCGGCCGCCCGGATCCAGCGCGAGGGCGACGGCCAGGTGACGCTGGGTCGGCTTTCTGCGGTTGTGGACTGGGGGTACGCCCCCGACT
Organism: Nonomuraea sp. H19; assembly: GCF_052068215.1. Classification (NCBI taxonomy): domain Bacteria; kingdom Bacillati; phylum Actinomycetota; class Actinomycetes; order Streptosporangiales; family Streptosporangiaceae; genus Nonomuraea; species Nonomuraea sp. H19. The sequence continues at coordinate 10,882 of NZ_JBQHCV010000019.1, forward strand.
ATGTGGCAGCGATGGCCGAGATTCTGGCAGCCTCGGAGCCCGGTGACTTCATTGTCGCCTCCGGCCAGGGCCACACGGTGGCTCAGTTCGCCCAGACCGCGTTCGCGCTGGCTGGGCTCGACTGGTCGCGGCACGTGCGCGAAGACCCCAGTGTGCTCACGCGCGGCGGCACAACACTGATCGGCAATCCAGCGAAGCTCCGCCAGGTCACCGGCTGGCGCCCGACCGTCGACTTCACCGGAATGATCCGTAAGCTGCTCGACGCGGAGGGAGTGACTCACGCCTTATCGGACACCTGACCTTAAGCGGGAGCCACCGGCACGTGATGCCGGGACTCCAGGGGCAGGTTCCTGTAGCGGCAGCGATGTTCAATGCCGGAGACGAGAAGGCTCTCCCGTTGTGGATAGCCGGCTTCGGCAAGCGCGAATGGGCGCGTCCATGAAGACAAAAGTTGTGGATCAAATTATGCGTAGTCGTCTCGTGAATCGAGTGCGTCGGGGGAAATCGTCGGGTGACTTGAGAGCCGATAGCTCTGCCATCGCCCCTCCTCAATCACTCCTGCTTACTGCTGTATGTGCACCGATCGTCCTCGTGGTCACCGCCGCCGTGCTGATACGTGTGGCGGTCATGCTTGGTTATCAACGAGCATTCTGGTACGGAGATTCAGCCGACTACGTGCACCATGCACTGCAGATCGTTCCTAACCCCATAAGACCTCTGGGCTATTCAGCCTTCCTTCGGATGCTGTTGCCCTTTCATAGCAATGTTCTCGTAGCAGCGACCCAACATGCCATGGGAATCGGTATCGGCATCTTGGTCTATGTCTTGCTCCGCCGATGGCAGGTGCGCCCGATGCTGGCAGTGGTGGCTGCCCTTCCGGTTCTCTTCGATGCTCGCCAGCTTGGGTTGGAGCATTCCCTGCTCAGCGAAACGCTGTTCACAGGCTGTTTGATCGGTGCTGTCGCCGCCGCCCTTTGGCGGCATCGACCTACAGCGCCAACGGCAGCATTGGCGGGAGTGCTACTCGGCGCCGCTACGCTCACCAGATCGATAGCGCTGCCACTGGTGGCGCTTTACCTGCTGATCCTACTAGTGCAGAGAGCCAGGCTCCGCACGTTGCTTGTGGCCATGGCGAGTTGCCTCGCACCGCTCTTTGCCTATGGTCTGTGGTTTCAGGCACACCACGGTGCGTTCGCCGTCACCACGAGCGACGGGCTAATCCTCTGGTCGCGCACCATGTCGTTCGCCGACTGCGCCAAGATACGTCCCCCGGCCGATCTCGTCCCACTATGCCCACCGGAATCACTCCGCGCCATAGATGCCTGGCCAGGAGTTTACATAACACGTCCTAATGCCTGGTTGTACGCCACGGAAGGCCATCCGTTCAGCCCGGACAACAATTCCCTTGCGCGACAGTTCGCCCTGCGCGCCATCGTTGCTCAGCCTGTGGACTACGCCCTGACAGTGGCACGCGACTTGGCGACCCACATCTTTCTCATGGGGCATCCGCCTGCCGCCTTCCTGACTGCCGGCTCCGGAGGTGAGGGAGTCCCACCGCAGGCTATGGACATTGCGGCAACGTATGGTTATGGGGGTGCGCCCGCCGAGATCCCAGCTTTCACCAGGTTTCTCGAATGGTACGAGCATCGGATCTACCTGTCCGGGCCGGTCCTGCTCGCGTTGATTGCGATACCCGTGGTGTTCGCACTGCGCTACAAACGTCTACCAGTACGGTTGCTACTACCGTGGACGGCGGCAGTTGCACTCGTGGTGCTCGCGACAGGTATGAACCAGGCCGACTACCGCTATGTTCAACCCGCAATCCCCCTAGCGTGCGTGGCAATGGCCTACGCTGTGGCCCGCGCCAAAGCCCTGCGCACCGCGCCAACCAGCCGCACGACGCCTGGCACTCGCACTCATGCAGAGGCCACTTCTTGACCCTCTGCTCTGAACCGTGGGTTCGTGAACCGGTATTTCTGTGTCATAGGCAATGCTCGCTCATGACCCTGTTAGAGAATGGCAAGGACTCTGCCCAGTGGCGGGCGCCTGAACTCATGATGATCGCTAGTAGAGCCAGACTCAGTCTATGTCAATTTCTCAACAAGGATATGCGCGTGGATCGCTGAGGAACATTAGACCGATCTCGCTTCTCGGGCGGAGGCAATATTCCGTCCGCTCGTGGACACGGCGTGCGTTCGCATGGCTGCCGGGAGTGCTAACAGCTGGCTTCACCGCGGCCGTGCTCAATCGTTATGGCGTTTCCGTCTCAGATCTGGCTTTCTACAGCGCGTATCTTATGCTGTGCCTCGCGCTTCCGGGCCTCCTGCTGATCCGTGCTCTCTACAGCGGCACGCGCACCCTGGCAGAGGAGTTGGCGCTGGGCCTGACGCTCGGACTCGCTGTGGAATTGGCGGCCTACATTGCGGCGAGGGCGGCGGGATTCCCGTATCTCGTCCTGGCGTGGCCGATTGCCGCATTCGCCAGCTTCCTCGTCGTGCCCCGGCTCCGTGTGCACTGGAAGGCCAACCCCAGGCCGTCCGCACCAGTTTGGTGGTCATGGGCGCTCGCGCTGATCGTCTGCTATCTGGTCGCCAACAGTGCCCACAACCACTTCAGCGCCGGACCGCTCACCTGGCCTGCACTGACGAAGTATCCTGTCGACGCGCCTTTTCACCTGAGCCTCATCGGTGAATTGAAACATCACATGCCACCGATGGGCGCCGCGGTTGCCGGCGAACCGCTTTCCTACCACTGGTTCGTCTACGCGCACTTGGCCGCCGCCAGCTGGATCAGCGGATTGGAACCGCTGGTACTGCTGCTCCGTCTGGGCATGCTTCCCATGCTGGCCGCGTTCGTCGTCCTGGTCGCGATGCTCGCACGGCGGATAATGGACTCGTGGAAGGGCGCCGTGCTCGCCGTCGCGGTCACGCTCGCCCTGGGTGCCCCCCGCTTGTTTCTCGGTTCGTTCGCGACTTTCACCTGGGGCGGGATCCACGATGCCGCGTGGGGAAGCCCGACGTTCACCTTTGCGGCGCTACTGTTCGCGCCGGTTGTGCTTATCGCGCTCGACCTGCACGGGCCGCACAGGCACGACCCTGCGATATGGCTCCTCCTGGGAGTTTTTCTCATGGCGGTGATGGGTGCCAAAGCCACGTGTCTCCCCATGCTCGTCGCCGGACTGGTGGCGGTGGCAGCAGTGGCGCGGTGGAGACGGCGCCGACTGGTGTGGCCCACGCTCGCCGCGCTCCTCATGGCCGGCGTGTGCCTCCTCTTCGCGCAGTTCATGCTGTTCGGCGGGGCTCGACAGGGGCTGCTCATCGCGCCTTTCTCATACATGGGCACGATTTGGCGAGACCTGACCGACACGCCAGCGGACTCTTATCCGCCTCCGCTGTCTTTGCTCGGGGTCGCAGCGGTATACCTACTGGCGTGGGCTGTCACATGGAGCCCGGTCCTCGGCCTGTTGAGTCGTCCGAGACTGCTCATCCGCACCGATGTGGTGTTCATGCTCGGCATAGCCGCCGCGGGCCTCGGTTCCGTGGTCATGTTCGATCATCCGGGCAGGAGCCAGGTCTACTTCCTGTGGGCGTCCTATCCCTACCTCGCGATCGTGGCCGTGTTCGGGGGCCTCGTCATTCTGCGGCGAGCACGTGTGCCGATCCGCACGGCCCTGTACGCCATGGGGATAGGACTGGTCGGTGCCTACGCCATTCCCATCCTGTGGGGCGTTCGATCGCCGCTCGATCCTGGCCGACTGGCCATCGTCCTCTACTGGCCGTACCTCACGCTGGCGGTTCTCGTCGGAATAGGGGCCACCGTCCTGGTGGCTGCGGGGTGGGGGTTGCGCGGATGGGCTCTGGTGATCTCGGCGATGGCCGCCATCGGTCTGCCTGCTGCCCACCACGCACGTGTTCTCTCCCACTTGTCACGCAGTGGCGAGGAGTCGTCCGCCTCGGCGGCGCAGGCTGCGGCGATTCCGCAAGGCGCGCTCTCAGTGGCACGATGGGTGCGCAGCCACTCGGCGCCTGATGATCTGGTGGCCACGAACGTGCACTGCCGCTGGGGCTTCGAGAAGCCGTGCGACAGCCACCACACCTGGATGTCTGCGCTGGCCGAGCGGCGCATGCTCGTCGAAGGGTGGGCATACACGGCGAAGAATTTGGATCGCTGGAAGCAAGGACAGTTGGCGAAGCACCAGCCCTTCTGGGATCGGGAACGATTCGGGGCGAATGAAGCGGCCTTCCTGGCGCCGTCACAGGCTACGATCCAGCGGTTGCGAGAGCAGTACGGGGTGCGGTGGCTCCTCGTGGACGAACGCCGCCTGCCCCCTTCCTCCCGGCTTGGGGAGTTCGCTGAGCTGAAGTACCGTGCCGGCGACTACGCCGCTTTCCGGCTCCCCGCACCAGCCTGAGTAGTCGTGCGAGCCACGACGTTGCAGTGACATTTCGGTTCACGGCGTTCATCATGGACGCGCTAGACGAGATGAGCCTGACGCAGCCGCACGACTGAGACCAGGTTTGCGGCGATCGGGTCAGAGCCGTTCGACATTGGGCCCCCGGCAGCGGTTGCGCGTGTCGAAGACGAACGGGCTCACGTGCTCGATCATCTCGTAGTCGAAGCAGTCGTGGTCGGTGAGGACGACGACAGCGTCAGCCTGCTCGAATTCGCGGCGACTTGCCTCGATGAGCTTGATGTTCGGCGGGGCCAAGAAGCCTTTCACGTACGGGTCGGCGGCTCGTACTTGGGCGCCCAGCTTGGAGAGCGACCTGGCCACCTCCATCGCGGGGGACTCACGGCAGTCTCCTGCGTTCTTCTTGTAGGCGAGTCCGAGCAGGACCAGCCGGCTGCCCTTGATCGGCTTGGCACGTCTGTTCAGCGCCATGGCCAGCCGCCGTATGACATGCTCCGGCATGCCCCTATTGATGTCGTTGGCCAGCTCAACGAACCGGAAATTGTGTCCCAGGCCGCGCTTGACCGCCCACGACAGGTACGACGGGTCGATCGGCAGGCAGTGCCCGCCGACGCCGGGGCCCGGTGTGAAACGCATGAAACCGAATGGTTTGGTGGAGGCGGCGTCGATCGCCTCCCAGACGTCGATCCCGAGCTGCTGCGCGAAGATGGACAGCTCATTCACCAGGGCGATGTTGACGTGTCTGAAGGTGTTCTCCAAGAGCTTGCACAGCTCGGCCACCTGGGGGGAGGAGACGGGAACGACGTCCCGGACGATCTGCCGGTAGAACGTCTCGATCTTCTTGAGCGAATATTCGTCGATGCCCGATACGACCTTCGGCGTGTTCTCCAGCCGCCACCGTGAGTTCCCCGGGTCGATGCGCTCCGGGCTGTAGCCAAGAAAGAAGCCATCGGGCGCGCGCAGTCCGGAGCCCTTCTCCAGGATCGGGAGAAGATACTCCTCGGTGGTGCCGGGGTAGGTGGTGGACTCCAGGACCACTGTGGATCCTCGCTTGATCAGCGGCGCGATGGAACGACCTGCCGAGGCGATATGACGCAGATCCGGAGCTTCCTCGAGCAGAGGAGTCGGAACAGTGATCAGGCAGATGTCGAAGTCCTTGGCATCGGCGTAGTCGGTGCTGGCCATGTAACGGCCCCAGCGCAGAGCGGCCTTCACCTGGTCGTCAACGATGTCCTCGACATAGGACTCGCCGGCGTTCAACCGCTTGACGCGCCACTCGTCCACGTCGATCCCTACGACGTCGAATCCCGCATCGACGCCACGCATCGCCAGCGGCAGGCCAACGTAACCTTGGCCGACGACCACCAGTTTTTCTCTCATATCGGACCCCCGTCACCTCGAGATGAGATATCACTGACTGTAAGCGCAAGGTGTCCTCATATCGCCCATTTCAGCGCCACCTTTTGCGTGTCGATTCCAAACCGCCCCAACGAGCAGACCAATACGCAGGGGTGGCACAAGTACACGATTCGCGCCTCGCTCGGCGCCAGTGGGGCAATTCGCCCTTGCTGCCTGAGACCGAGTTGGCCAGCGAAGTGAGATCGGGGAGCTGCGGGGATCCCGCTCATACACGGTCCTCAATCGGGGAACCCGTGGAAGACCGATGAGCCCGGGCGAACCGAATGAACTGGGCAAGCGACAGCAACCCATAGGACACGGTCGACGACAACGCGGCTCCGACGGCGCCCCACCGGGGAATGCACACGAGATTGAGAGCAACGTTGATGGCGAGCGCTCCCAGACAAACCCCCGCCATAGACAGTGGCCGTTGGAGCCGTATCAGATATTGCTCCATCAGGCGGACCACGGAGAGTGCGGCTATTCCGGGCGCCAGCACCAGGAGGACTGCGATGCTGCCCCCATACGCGTCGCCGTACATCAGGGGGACGACGATCGGCGAGGCAGCGGCCAGCATTCCTACGCAGGCCAATGAGGACGGCATGGTCCATCGAAGTGCTCGGACAGTGGCGGACCGGGAGTTCGTCATGTCGGGAGCGGCCTGCCGCGGGAGGACGACCTGCATGATGGCGTCCGTGGGTACATTCGCGAGGGACAGGACTGACACCGCCACGGTGTAGATCCCGACCTCTGCCGATGACGTCATGGCGTTGAGCAGGAGGACATCAATCGTCATCAACAGGTGCAGGGAGATCAGCCCGATGTGATAGCGGTACGACATGCTGAGCTGTCGTTGGGCGAGTTCCCGGTCGGCGTGAGCGACGGCGGGGCGGAGCTTCCAGACGTACAGGCCCAGCGGAAGGACCGTGGATGCGCACCACAGAACGATCACGGTCGCGATGGTCACATGACCCGTCGCCGCCAGCACTGCGGTCGGGACGCATTGGGCCAGGGCCGAGAGGAGGACGCCGTGGTTGGAGGTGGCCACATGAGCTTCGAGCAGAAGGACGCGCTGCAAGTTCACCGCGGCAACGCCCAAAGGTGCCGCCACCAGTACAGCCGCCGCGAGGAGCCCTGCTTCATGGGGAAGGATCAACGGTGTCAAGGCGACAGTGCAGATAGCGGCTACGGATCCTGAGACCAGGCCGAGGATGAGGCCGTTCGCGGTAAGGGCGCGGTTCAGCAGGCGGTCGCCCCAGAACGCGATCTGTGAGTGCGGAACCGATAGATGTCCGATGATGATCGCTGTCGTGGCTGTGGTAGTAATCACTGCGTACACACCGCGGCCGTCGGGCTGGAGAGTGCGGGCGAGAATGGCACCAGTCGTCGCGGCCAATACCACCCGGAGGACTTGGGCGGCAGCGGTCAAGGCGACATTTGCTCGGTCGGACGTCACGGCACGGAGCACCTGGGTGCCGTCGTCAGATGGGCGCGGTGCCACAGTTCGAGCTGGAGGAGCGCCCAGATCTGCCGGCTGTGATCGGCGCCCCGCTGATGGCTCTGAAGGAGTTGGAGGACGGCCTCCGGCCGGAAGTAGCCCCGGCTGCGTGCGGAATGGTCGGTAAGGGTGTCGAAGGCGAGTTCTCGCAGCTCACCGCGGAGCCACGTGGCCAGTGGGACACCAAAGCCCTGCTTCGGGCGAGTGACGAGCTTGTCCGGTAGCCATGGCGCTACCGCCCGCCGAAAGATCCGCTTTGTTTCCTTTCCGCAGATCTTGAGCCCTATGGGCAGTCCGGCAGCCCACTCCATCAGCTTGTGATCGAGCAGCGGCGACCGTGCTTCCAGCGAGTGCGCCATTGTGGTGATGTCGACCTTCACGAGAAGGTCCCCGGGAAGGTACGTGCTGACATCGGCTTGCAAGATCCGCCCCAGGCCGGTGTCGGCATTCGAGGCCAGATAAGCGTCGTCGAGGAGACTGAAGCTGTCGATCTCTCTCAACTGTGCCCGAAGAGCATCGGTATAGACCCATGTCTTCTGCTCCGGAGTGAAGTACGACATCATGACCGCGTGGCGCCGGGATTGGGGCTGGGTTACGTACTGGAGAGCCCTTCCCGCCCGCCGCAAGAAGGTGCGTGAGTCCCGTCGGATGAGCATGGTGCCGAGGCGTGACAACCCGGGTGCGAGAAAAGATGGAAAGACCGGGATCTTCGAGAGTCGAGCGGCGAGGACGTAGCGCAGGTAGCCGCCGAAGCACTCGTCGCCGCCGTCGCCGTTCAGAGCGACTGTCACATGCTGCCGGCTGAGCTGGGCGACGTAATAACTCGGGATGGCGGAGGAGTCGGCGAACGGTTCGTCGAAGCACCACGCGATTCGCGGAAGCACGTCGAGAAGGGCGGGCGTGACCACCAGTTCATGGTGGTCGGTGTCGTAGCGCTGGGCCACGAGCCGGGCATGACTGCGCTCGTCGAAGCGAGCGTCCTCGAAGCCGATGCTGAACGTCCTGACGCGCTCACTCGTCTGCATCGCCATCGCCGCCACCACGGCGGACGAGTCGATCCCTCCGGAGAGAAACGCCCCGAGGGGGCGCTCGCTCGTCATGCGGATCCGGGTGGCCTCGAGCAGCAACTCCCGCAGACGATCCTCCTCGTCATACTCGTTGAGGACGGTACGCGGCATCGAATCCAGCTGCCAGTACTGACGTACGGACTCGACTCCCCGTTCCCAGACGAGCAGGTGTCCGGGCGGGAGTTTCCGGACGTTCTGGATGATCGACCAGGGGGCGGGGACGTATTGGTAGGTCAGGTAGTGATGCAGGGCAACCAGGTCCACTTCTCGGGGAATGGTCTGGTCCCGCATGAGCGACTTCAGTTCCGACGCGAAACGGATGGACTGGTGGTCGCGGCACCAGTAAAGAGGCTTCTTCCCCACGCGGTCCCGGGCGAGGAGGAGGCGCTGCCTGGATCGATCCCAGATGGCGAAGGCGAACATCCCCCTGAGCCGATGGACGAGATCGTCACCGTATTCCTCATAGAGATGGACCAGGCATTCCGAGTCGCCCTCAGACTTCAATAGGTGACCGCGGTCCAGGAGATGTCGGCGTAGCTCGGGAAAGTTGTAGATCTCCCCGTTGAAGACCGCGACGACAGAGCCGTCCTCGTTGGAGACGGGTTGCTCCCCGCCGTCGACATCGATGATCGCCAAGCGGCGCATCCCCAGGACAGCGCTGGCCTCGACGTGGTAACCCTCACCATCCGGGCCTCTGTGGCGGATGACCTGACACATGTCCCGTACCAGGTCGGGATCGACGCCGGCTGATGAGATGACGCCCGCTATGCCACACATCGTCTCTCCATTAGCCGCAGATAAAGGTCGACGTGCTGGTCGACCATGGTGTCGAGATCCAGGTTCTTCATCGCCCAGGACCTGGCGGCCATCCCCAGTTCCGCGGCCCACTTCCGGTCCTGCAGCAGGCGATCGAGGGCCGCGGCGAGAGCGTCCGGGTCTCTGGGAGGTACCAGTAGCCCGCGTCCCTCCAGCAGTTCGACGTTTCCTCCCACCGCGGTGGCGACGATGGGCCGGGCCGCGGCCATCGCCTCCATGATCGCGTTGCTCATCCCCTCGTGCAGCGAGGGAAGCGCGACGACGTCCGCGCTGAAGAGATAGGGGGTCACGTCCGATCGGTAGCCGAGCAACTCGACGTGCACCCCCAGGCGGGAGGCGTGCTGGGCGATTTGATCACGCCTGGGACCGCTGCCGACCAGGGCCAACGTAAGCGGTGTCTTTGCCCTGGCGGCTGCTTCGACAAGGTACTCGTGGCCTTTGTCGGGCTTGAGGTTCGCCAGGCAGAGCACGATCGGCCTTGGGGCAGCCAGGCATGTCGTGGTCGGCTGTACGAATGCGGAGCGCGTCAGGCCGTTGTAGATCACGCTGATCTTGTCGTGAGGAACCCCCTCGACCGTCCGCGCATCCTCCGCCACCGCGATCGCGTTGGCGACGATGTGGTGCGTGATCCTGGTGGCCGCCCGCTCCAGTGCGAAGACCCAGCGCCGCCCTCGTTTGAAGTCGCTCAAGCTTCGGCGGCCCGCGACGACCACAGGAACCCGAGCGATGTACGCCGCTGGAGCGCCTAGGACATAGCTGTGATAGAGGAATGCGTGAACGACGTGAGGCTGGATTCTTCGGAACAGGCCGATCAGGCGCCCGAAGGCCATCAGGTTGTGCACAACCGAGTTCCCGCGGCGCAAATGCAGGTGGTGGACGGGAATCCCGGCCGACACCAGGTCGTCCTCCAGCGGTCCGCCCTCGAAGAGGAGGGCAACGTGTACGAGGAAGCCTCGTGAACGTAGCCCCTGAGCGAGCAAAATGACCTGTTTCTCCGTGCCGCCGACTCTCAGCTGGCCCAGGACGAGGAGGACACGCCGATCTCGCAATGTCAGGCTGTCTGCCGCTACCTCACCTTGGTCACAATTCACGCATGAGATCTTACGTTCGGTGTTCGCCGCGCTACCTCATTGAAAGGGGTGTGTCTTTCGGCGATTGCCCTTGCTGGTTAGCTAGATCCTGCCAGGTCGGGTGGATTCGCCGGTGAGGCGGCGGATCATGAGGTCGATCATGGCAATGTGGATCATTGCTTCGGAGCGGACAGGCAGAGCCTCGTAGTCGCGGGCCAGGCGGCGGTGAGACATCAATCAGCCGAGGGTGCGTTCGGTTACCCCGGGCTGGGCAGGGCGGGGCAGCCCCTGGTGGCGATTGCGCCGGACGACAGCCGCCGCGCTCCCCGCCCGGCTGGCCGACCCGCCCGCCGGATCCCGCCACGGCGATTCGGAAAAGAGTCGCACACCGGGCTCGCGGAACCCGGCGCCCCCGCAGCGTCAGGCGACAGCCTGCATCAACCGCGCAGGGACATTACAGGCAAACCGCGGAACCACTCATGCAACACAACCCGCTGACGACTCTAGGCCAAGGAGCTGGTGTCTTCGAATGGCGATCACTGCTGGCCGCTCACGTATTCCGCAAATATATCAGACGTGTTGCCGATCGAATGGTCAACGGGGCAAGGCGAAGACGTATTCGTTGCAGCCCAGGCCGCCACGACAGGTCTTCAGGAACCTTAGTTCGTAGCCTCGTTCGCGCAGAAGATTGAAGATTGCTTCGGGCGTCGCGAACTCGAATGGGAAACCGCCGATCCAGTCCACGAGGTCATGCCGAGACGACATGCCGCGGGGGCGGGCAGTTCGGACGACGGGTTGGCCGCACATCCGCTTCGCGGCGGCGGCCGCGATTCGGCGCGTGTCGAAATACAGACCACCGGCCAGGACGAGTGCGCGCCGTCCGAGTGGTCCTGAACGCACGTAGCGCCGTTTCACTCGCCACCACAGCTGGCTGGCCAGGCCCTGGTCGTTGTAGATGGAGATGAACAGAAATCCCCCGGATGTGACCAGAGTGGACGTGGTGATGATTGCCTGTCGCATCGCGCCGGTGTGGTGCAGAACCCCCCACGAATACACAATGTCGTGCACTCCCAGCCCCGCTACGTAGGCCTCATCGAGTATCGACCCCTGTTCGATTTTCCAGTCACTGTCCGGCGCGAATCTATGTCGCAACTCTGTGGCCGCGGCGACCGACTTCGGGTCGTAGTCAAAGGAATGAACCGTGGCACCAAGCAGGTGTGCGGCCAGTGAGAACAGCCCGCTGCCGCATCCGACATCGAGGAACGAGCGACCGGTAAGGTCGTCCAACCCCAGTGTTTCGGTCAGCGACTTCTTTGCCATCTCGACACGTGATTCATTCACAACGTCGAGGTAGTCCTGCCAGTTGGCACCGAACGCGAAGCGATCCTCGTTCCGCTGCTCAACGGTTTTCTTTGTCATTTTTGCTCCCATCTACATAATGCTGCGGCGGCGAGGTGTCCGGAGTTGTGCGAGGGGAATAGTGCGCACCCATCGCGAGGCGGTGAAAAATGGATAAATCCGCTAGGCGCTAACCTGCTTCATCGGCCTTTCCAGTACGAGAGTTATCGAAGGCGCGTGACGCTTGCCTGCGGTTCGGTGTTCACTGTGGACAGGAGCTGCTGGGAGGTGAGGCTCTTCGGCCGAAGCCTGACACCTTTGGCAGGGTAGATCACGCTCATCGTTGCGTCCTGGATGGGATGTATGGTGGTTCAAAGGAAAAAGGATGAGCTCGACAATTGCCGTCCTATGCATCTTCATGCACATCTTTTGCAGTGGGAACTACTCAACAGGATCTCAGATCGGTCGTGGCCTTTTGCGGCGACACGCCCAGATCGGGCCCTGGCTGTATATATTCGACTGCTTCTGCCGATGCATGAATGCCGTGATTGGCTGACGTTGGCGATTTATTTTCCGCCTCATTAAGAGACCTTGTGGCTACTAGGCACCCGAGCGAAAGCCAGAACGGCACGCTGACAATCGGGTTCGTGAGAACATTGGCGAAGACAAGCACTGTCATGTACGTGATCACGATCCCTCGGAGTATCGCGAACTCGTCGGTCCTTCGGCCTCTGATGCCCAGCCATATCAAGACCAGGAAGACCGCCAAGGTGATGATGCCGGACTCCGCGGCCAGGCGGAGGTAGTCGTTGTGTGTGGCCATGTAGATGCCGAAGTTCAAGGATTCTGCCGCGTGTGAGGCGAACAGGCCATCTCCGATGCCTCTGACGGGATGCTCGGCGATCACCTGAATGGCGAACCCGGCGACGGCTATCCGAGCGGCCGAGTTGTGGCTCAACTCGGGTTCAGAGCGGCCACCCACCACGATATCTGCCAAGCTGTCGATGGTTCCGGGAAGGACGATTGCGATCGCGATGGTGGAGACGGTGAGGAGCGCCTGCGCCAGACGAGAACGAGATTGGACGAAGATGATGAAGATGCCTACTGATGTGGCGAGGAATGCTCCACGGGACTGCGTTTCGAAGATGGCTATGAGACATGCTCCAGCAGGAATGAGCCATGCTGCCTTCCGTCTGGCAATGGCGACGGCTGCGACGCATGGAATCGCGAGCATTGCCCCCAAATAGTTGCAATTTACCCCGAGGCCCTCAAGCCGCCCGGACGCGTAGTCGCCTGCGATCATGACGTATATGGCGGTTATCCCCCCGGCCAACGCGATTACGTTGATGAGCCTCCGGGGTGACGGGGGTGATGCGATTGCTGCTGCGAGCAGACCCAGCCCCGCAAGAATTTCCGCGAGAGCGGGCAGCCGGGAAGCCGGCATGAGCGGTGTCACGGAGGGAAACGCGTAGCTGAAGACGAGTAGGCAGGCCAGCAAGCCGACCCAGTAATGGGGCGGTCGGAGCACGCGGGTTCCTACGGCAACCTGCGCCGCCACGAAGAGCGTGACCGAAACTGCAGCCCAGAGCGCGGGACGCGGACTCCCCGTCAAGGCCGCCCCCAGCTGGCCGATAGGTATCACTAGGAGTGCCGCCGGGAAATGCACTGCGCTGGTTGATCTGCTACTGGTCACGTGACGAAGATCTGTTGCTATCTTGTCCAAAGTGTGCCGCTTCGTGATGAAGAATAACGTTAAAAGAATCGTGTAGCGATAGCATCAATACTGTGCCGGTTTGCGTACGACGCCATGAGTCATCATCGGCTGTTGGGCCGTATCGACGAAGCGTAATCACGGATGGAGATTTTGTCCGGCATCAGAGCGTTGGAAGCCCTGGGGTGTCACATCTGGCCGCATCCGTTCATCCTTCAAGGAGGGCCGCCTTGAGACGGCAATCCCCCTGGCAGTTCGATCTCGCAGTGAGGGTTGCGGCGACGCGCAGCAGCGAGCCCAGCGTGCAGCCATATGGCTGGGGCGGGCTCAGCCCGTCGAGCCGGTCCGGTCTCCGGGACTCGAAGATATCGGCGCAACGCTTGGGCCTCTACCGATCTTGGCCAGCGGCGCACAGACCTCATCTGCAAGTCCGCCCTTCAGGCAGGCGGCCCATTTGCGGTGTTCTCGAGCAGCAGAGATGGAGACGATCTCTGGCCATGTACAGGTAGGGAATGAGGAAACATTTCGCCGCCATAGCGACGTGATGAGTGGAGTGCCGCGAACGCCGGGTTAGCTTCTCCAACGTCGGCCAGGACAGTTGGTGAGGAGCCCGCATGAAACCGGACGGCCGGATCCGTGTCATGGAGGTCATTGCTCGGTTGAACGTGGGTGGCCCCGCCACACAGGTGACGGGACTGTGTGAGCGTCTGAACCAGGCCGAGTTCGACCATCGGCTCTACACGGGGCATGTGGACGCCGAAGAGGGGGATCACCTCGATCTGAAGGCTTCGGCGGTGCGGGTTCGCCGAGTGGTGGGTCTGGGCCGCGCGGTCAAGCCCTTGGACGACTATCGCGCTCTCCGTGGGTTGATGGCCGCCATGCGTGACTTCCGGCCACACGTTGTTCACACGCGGACGGCCAAGGCCGGCGCTCTAGGGCGGCTGGCGTCGCTCCTGTCCGGTGTCGGCGCTGCCCGGGTGCATGTGTTTCACGGGCATCTTCTCCACGGCTATTTCTCACCAGTGAAGCGCTTTCTCTACGTGCGCTCAGAACGGTTCCTCGCTTCCAGGTCCGATCGGCTGGTGACCGTCGGATCGCGGGTTCGCGATGATCTACTCGCGGCAGGGATCGGCCGTCCCGAGCAGTACGTGGTGATCAGGCCGGGCGTTCAGCTCGGTCCCGTCCCCGATCGCACGACGGCTCGTCGCGCTCTAGGCCTGCCACCAGGCGCCCCGGTCGTTGCCTATGTGGGGCGACTGACCCAGATCAAGCGGCCCGACCGATTCGTCGCGGCAGCCAGAGCTGTGCTCCGGCGGGTGCCTGACTGTCATTTCGTGATCTGTGGTGGAGGCGAACTCCAGGAGCAGCTTGAACGCAGCATCCAATCCGTGCGGCGGTCCTTCCATCTGCTCGGTTGGAGAAAGGATGTGGAAACGGTCTACTCCGCCGCCGACGTGGTGCTGCTGACATCCGACAACGAGGGCACGCCGCTCACCCTTATCGAGGCGGGAATGGCCGGCACACCCACCGTCTCCACGCGGGTGGGAAGTGTCGCGGAGATCGTTAAAGACGGCCAGACCGGCCTGTTGGCCTCGACTGACGCGGACCAGTTGGCCGAAAAGACAGTGAGGCTGCTCTCCGACCCCTCGCTTGCCCGTCGGATGGGTGAGGCTGCCCGTGACTGGACGAATACCTCCTTCTCAGTGGAACGCCTCGTCGCGGATACCGAAGCCCTTTATCGATCGCTGGTCCAGGAGCGCGGGACCGACTCGTCGCGGCCTGAGCACGAGGGAGTGAGCAGATGAAAGTGCTGGTAACCGGCGGCGCAGGCTTTATCGGCGCGAACCTGTGCCGCGCGCTTGCGGTGCGGCAGGAAGTCGAGAAGATCACCGTCCTGGACGACCTGAGCAGTGGAAATCTCGTCAACCTCGACGGCGTCGAGGTGGATTTCGTGAAGGGCAGCATCCTGGAGGATGATCTACTGACCGATCTCGTCGCCGACACAGGTGCGGTCGTCCATCTGGCCGCCCGGCCCTCGGTGCCTCGATCGCTGGCAGATCCCATGGCCTCGCACACCGTGAACGCCACAGGCACCGTCAAAGTTCTCGAGGCATGCCGTCGGGCCAAACCTCACCTGGTCCTCGCGTCGTCGTCCTCCGTCTACGGAGACTCCCAGGAACCGCACAAACATGAGGACCTTCCTCCCCGGCCGCTCAGCCCCTATGGCGCCAGCAAGCTGGCGACCGAGGCCTATGCGCTGGCGTACGCGGAGAGCTTCGGCCTGCCTGTCCTGGCCTTCAGGTTCTTCAACGTGTACGGTCCGCTGCAGCCGGCCGATCATGCCTACGCGGCCGTCGTTCCTACGTTCGCGTCGATGGCCCTGCGCGGCTGTCCGGTGCCCATCTACGGCGATGGGTACCAGGCGCGCGACTTCACCTATGTGGGGTCGGTGGCGGAGGTACTCGTGGAGGCGATCATCCGCAGGGTCACGAACGCCAAGCCGGTGAACCTCGCATTCGGCACCCGCGTGACCCTGCGGCACCTCAAGGACGTCCTGAGCGAGGTTCTCGGTCGGCCGGTCGAAGCGACCTTCCTGCCTCCCCGGATCGGCGACATCCGGGAATCACAGGCCTCGCCCCATCTGTTGGGCCGGCTGTTCCCGTCAGTGCGTCCAGTCGGACTTGACGAAGGAATCCGTATGACGGTGGCCTGGTTCGAGAACGCCGCGCTCCCTAGCCCCGGTGCCCATGCCTGCTCGCCGCTTCCCCCCGGAAGTAAGACCTCTCCACATATGTGACAAGGGGAATCCTGTGAGCAAAGCATCAAAGAGCACCTACCTGATAACAGGCGGCAGTGGATTCGTCGGGTCGCATCTGGCCGATGCGTTGCTCGCCCGCGGTGACTCAGTCGTGGTGCTGGACAACCTGTCGACCGGGCGGCTGGAGAACCTCCGGCCGCATACCAACCTTCGCTTTGTGCATGGGTCCGTTCTGGACGAGCTCATGGTCGACGAACTGACTCGCCAGTGCGACGTTGTGGTCCATCTCGCGGCGGCGGTCGGCGTCAAGCTGATCGTCGAGCAGCCGCTGCGGTGCTTGACGACCAACATCCGCGGCTCGGAGATCGTCATGGAGGCCGCGCATCGCTACCGGAAAAAGATCCTGATCACCAGCACCAGCGAGATCTACGGCAAGAACTCCTCAGGGCCGCTGCGGGAGGACGCGGACCGCATCCTCGGCAACCCGTCCGTCGTTAGGTGGGCCTACAGCACGGCGAAGGCCGTTGACGAGATCCTGGCCAATGCCTATTACCGGGAGCGGGGCCTTCCGACGATCGTGGTGAGGCTGTTCAACACCGTGGGGCCGCGGCAGAGCCCGGCTTACGGCATGGTCATCCCGCGCCTCGTACGGCAGGCGATCAGCGGCGCTCCCCTCACGATCTTCGGTGATGGGAGCCAGACCCGTTGCTTCGCGCACGTCACGGATGTTGTCGACGCGTTGCTCATGCTCCTGGATCTCGAGGCGGCGGTAGGCGAGACCTTCAACATCGGCTCGGAGGAGGAGGTGAGCATCCTGGAGCTGGCAAAGCTGATCATCCGGCACACCGGATCCACATCCGGGCTCGAACTCATCCCGTATCACGAGGCGTATGTACAGGGCTTCGAGGACATGACGCGCAGGGTGCCCGACACCACCAAGCTTCATGAGCTCACCGGCTGGGTTCCACGGCATACTCTGGACGAGATCCTCACCGAGGTCGTCAGGGAGGCCCGCGGAGACCTCGTGGCGTCCGTCCGATGAACGCCACGACCGCCTACGTCACTGGTGCAGTCGCGTTTCTGATCAGTCTTATAGCCGTCGTGCCGCTGAAGCGCTGGGCGTTGCGCTGGGGCCTGACCGATCGCCCCAGTGCGAACAAAGCGCACGCTCGCCCGACCCCCTATCTCGGTGGCATTGCGATCAAGCTGGGCACGCTCGTCCCCGCGGTCACGGCACTCGGCTTTGCCGATCAGCGGATCACCGCCGTGCTGCTGGCCGCTACGACGATGGCCTTGGTCGGCCTAATCGACGACGTCAGGCCGTTGCAGCCATTCACCAAGTTGACCGTGGGGACCGTTGCGGCCAGCGGAGTCGTCTCCTCTGGCGTCCACATCACGCTGATCGGCGGATGGCTGGACGGTTGTCTCACGGTCCTGTGGATCGTCGTGATGGCCAACTCCTTCAACCTGCTGGACAACATGGACGGTGCGCTCGGAACGGTCACCACGGTCACTGCGGCCTTCCTCGCGGGAACGGCCTTCGTGTCGGGTGAGCCGTCGCTGACGCTCTTGCTGATCGCGCTCGCCTGCGCCAGCTTCGGCTTCCTGCCGCACAACTGGGCGCCAGCAAAGATATTCATGGGCGACTCCGGATCCCTGTTCGTCGGATTCGTGCTCTCCTGCTCCACCGTTCTCCTGGTGTCAGGGCAAGACCCGGATGCAATGATCGCTGGGCTGCTCCTGCCGACCTTTGTGGCGGCTGTCGACACGGGCGTCGTGTTCTACTCGCGGCTACGGGTTGGACGCTCTCCTTTGGCGGGTGGCACCGATCACGTTTCCCACAGGCTTCGCCGGATGGGCCTCGGGACTCGCGCGGTCGCTGTGGTGCTCGGCCTGACGGCGGCATTGGCCGGCGGCTGCTGCCTGGCGATGGCCCTGCAGCGGATATCCCCGCCGGTCACGGCGATGATCACGGCTGTAGCCGCCATCCTCCTCATCAATGTGCTACAGGGTGTAAGCGTGTACGCGCCGATAGAGCGCCCTGTGCCCGGAATCCGTGAAAGTCAGGGTTGATCCAGTGGACCTGGTGTATTGTCTGAGGCTTTTGTGTCGTAACTGGTTGCTCCTCCTCGTTTCGCTGGTCATCGGTGTGACATCAGCGGTGTTGGTTACCGCGAACACGCCGCCGAAGTACGCCGCGACGATCACCATGATGGCCAAGAGTGCAAAGATCACCATGCTGCTCAAGGGTGAAAAGATCGATACTTTCGATGTGTACCAGCCGATCTCGCTGCAGCAGGTGAAGTCCTATGCCAACCTGCTGTCCAGTCGACACGTGATCGGCCAGGTCGTAGACAGCGAGGCCGAGATCGGAGCCCTTCAGCAGAAAATCACAGCGCAAGCCATTCCGGATACCATGCTCATACAGGCGACAGTCACCGATGGCGACCCGGCCCGGGCCAAGCACCTCGCCGATTCCCTTGGTGCCAGGTTCGCCGAAATGGTAGAAGAAATGGAGCGACCGACGCCCCACGGCCCTTCCAGCGTTAATGTGCTGGTGGTCGATCAGTCGGCGGTGCCAAATGGACCGATCAGTCCCCGGCCGCTGGTGAATGTCGCGTTCGGAGCGCTGATCGCACTTTTCGTCGGCCTTGGAACAATTCTCCTCCGTGATCGCTTGGACACCGCTATCAAGACCTCCGAGATGCTTCAGCGGTTGTCTCAGAGCTACACGCTTGGAATCATCGGTTACGAGAAGGAGGCACAGCGTCGCCCTCTGATCGTCCGCGACGGGGGGAGTTCGTTGAGGTCTGAGGCGTATCGCTCGCTACGCACAAATCTGCAGTTCATCGGTATCGACCGGCAACCCAAGTCGCTTGTGATGACCAGTTGTCTCCCGCGTGAGGGGACGTCCTCGACCTCATCCAATCTCGCGATCGCCCTCGCGCAGGCGGGACGACGGGTGATTTTGATCGATGGCAACCTTCGCCACCCGTGCATTCCGGATTACTTCGGCATCGAAAGCGCAGTGGGTCTGACGGATGTGCTCATTGGCAAGGCGCAGCTGGGTGACGCGGTCCAACGATGGGGGGAGCTGGATCTGCACATACTGCCGAGTGGCCGGATCCCGCCTAATCCTAGCGAACTCCTCGGTTCGCCTGGCATGGGGGAGGTGCTCGAGGAACTCATGAAGAGCTACGACATGGTGATCATCGACGCGCCACCGCTGCTGAGCGTCACCGACGCGGCAACGCTTGCGGCCGCCTGCGATGGCGCGCTGCTCGTCGTACGGTACGGCAAGACCCGGCAGGAGCATGTCATCCGCGCCAAGGAGCTGCTGTCATCGGTTAACGCCCACATGGTAGGGACTGTCCTGAACGCTGTGCCGGCCAAGGCCAGTCGCCGTGGCGACGGCTATGAGACAGAGCTCGAGGCCAAGAGTGAAGCCGCGGTGCCGGTGTCCGCGTGAGCAACTGGAGCGGGGCGGCGAGCGATTCGGCGATCTTCTACTCCACCCGCACAGCTCGCGCCTCCTCGACAAGAGCGTGGGCGCGCCGTGCGGCATCATCGTGGCCGTTGATGGTCGCCGCCGGCACTGCTCAGGTCAAGCTGCCGAACTCGACGATGGTGAAGGCCCACGTGGCGGTCGGCATGTCGCTGGCCGTCGTTTGGGACCACCGAGCTGGCCAGTCGGGGACCAGGAAGCCCTTGACTCAAGCACGAATTGAAACAAATTCGCGCCGTGCTGGACACGCTCCCGGAGGGTCGGCCGCGCCCGGCCATCCGAATCATGGTGCCCGCCGCAAGAGCGGCCAAGCACTTCGGATCGGATGGCGTCGTGCTCGCCGTACTCATGAAGGTGGTAGGGCCAGGTAGGCCGCGAAAGGAACTCGATTCCTGCTGATGATCCTGTTCCAGGCGATCCTGATCAACCGCGAAGGGCCCACTCACCGGCAAGGCCATGGCCTTACAACGGTGGCGAGTGGCATCGCAGGTGTCGCGTCACCGATTCGGCGACCGTTGAGATCGCCGCCGTGGCGGAGCAGCCCTAGTCGCGCGCTCGGTCATCCGCAGGCCCGGCTTCGCGTGCCTGCGTGCGCCGGTGACGATCCCGTCCTCGATGAACTGCCCATGAGTCAGGCGGCAAGGGGCCGTTCGCGGCACGCTGATCTTCACCCCCTTATCGCGTGTCCTGGGCGGCGGACGATCCTGCCGGGCAGCCCGTGCGGTCCTCGGTGATGCGAATTTGCTGGGGACGCACCAGCGGTTGCACGGGAACCACCGGTGGCTTCGCCGAGTAGTGCTCCAGCAGGTCGAACTCCAGCGTCCTTGACTGCCTGGGGGCGAACTCCACCACGGCGTTGTAGACGGGGTGGGATCGTTCGATCTGCCCGACGATGGGAGCCGGCTTGCCGTCGATCCTCATGGCGTCCATCTTCGCCCCGACCCCGGTATAGAACGACACCCATAGCAGGTTGGACCCGTTGGATGCGGTAGCGCGTTGATCCTCGGGGAGATCGAGCCGGGCGGCGACATATGTAGGCAGATTCACCGGCGGCACGTTGTTGGTGAGCTTGATCCGCACCTTGGTGGCACGCATCCCGTCGCTCCGGCACGGGCCCAGCTCATAGTGGAGCGAGCGCTCCAGGTAGTAGTCGAGCTTGGTGCCGGCGGAATTGATGACCATGAGCCCGGCGAACGGACCCGGCTTCTGGGGGAGTACGCCGCCGAGCGGGGTCGCCGCCAAGCGTCGCTGTTCGGATACCTTGCGGCTCCAGATCTGGATTCTCCGCTCCTCCACCATCTGCGAAAGCGCGGATATCAGGGCAAGGGGGTCCGGGTGGGAGCTGGTGATCGCCTTGCTCACAGCGCTGGCGATCGTAATGAGGAATTTCTTGCGCTCTACGGCATCCGCGTACCGTGCATATGCTTCCCGCTCAGTGAGGTCGACCACGTTCTCTGCGGTCACCTTCTCACCGTTGGACAGCGCGACGGGTCCGATCACCTTCAGCAGGTAGGAGAGAGCGACTGGATCGGTCGCGATCGCGCCGTTCAGTCGCTCGCCGGTCTGACGTTCCCACAGCGCCGCCCACGTCTTCGCGGCATACGGGAAGTGCGGGGAGAGATTGGAATTGGACAGCAGGGAGACCGCAGTGCGACCGTAACGCGCGCGGAAGGCGGGACCATAGTCGGTGACCTGAACAGAACCTGACTCTAGACCGTTATTGGGCGAGAGCCGCTCGATGCTGAGATGGCCACGGTCGGCTTTCAGGATGCCGAACGCGCCGACCAACCCCCCGGTTCCCCGTGCCTCGGCGTTGGTCTGGAACGCCAGGAAGTAGCGGCGTGGTCCGTGATAGCCCAGCATCTCAGGTAGCAGAGCGGCAGTTTCGTTCACGGCGGGGTCGTTGGCCACAGCCAGCCAGCCCCGCAGTTTGTCCATTTCGTCCAGCGCCGTGGCACGTGCCTGGTCCAGCTCGTCCAGACCGGTGTCGGCCGGGGTGGCCGCCAGGCGCGATCGGATCAGCTCGATGCGGCCGGCGGCGTCGCGCAGCACCGGCGTCGCCGATTTCAGACTGGCCGGGAGCGTTTCCACGTTGTCCATGGAAAGCCCCTTCACCGTGATCAGCTTCGCGACGACGCCGTGGACATCCCTCAGCACGCCGGTCAGATCAGCGGCGGCCGCGGCGAGCCCGCGGACCGTCGTCGCGCCGTCTTCCACCGGAGGGATACGACCGATCAGCGACCAGCCCTCACCGTTGGTGATCCGGCGGGCTTCTTCAGCATGTCGTTGCGCGTCAGCGAGCGACCCGGCTGCTCCAGCCGGGTCGCTCGCGCGCAGCCGCACCAGTGCGTCCTCGGTCGCTTGCAGGTGATCCCGCACGCTCAGACCAAGGTGTGCCGACCAACCCGCGGCCAGCGTGATGCCTGCCGTCGGGCATAGCAGGCCTATGGCGATGAGGCGGCGCTTCCTACTACGCACTGGTAGCTCGGTTCCTACTCCGCACCGACGGTTCGGCGACGCCGAACGACCATCGCTGTGCCAACGGCGCCGGCGAGCAGCAGGCCCGCACCCGTTGCGGCCAGGGCCTCCACGGGTGCCCCGGTCACCGGCAGCTGCTCCACCTCCACCTCGTTGACGTGGTGCTTGTGTTCGTGACTGCGGTGGCGCTGCTTGACGTCGGCCTCTACGGTTGAGTCGTTCCTCTGCTTCTGCTGCCCCGCTTGCTTCTGGTCCTGGTCCTGGTCCTGCGTCTGGAATTGGGTCTGCGTGGGGGTCGGCGGGTACGGGTCTGCGTACACGGCCGTCGCCGACCCGATGGTCCCCAATGCGAGTCCACTCCCGAGCACTGCCGCGAGCAAAATAGGTCTCGTGATCTTGTGCGCCATTTCGGTCCCCCGTAACGGTTCCTCGGCTGTTCGAACAGTTCGCCCGGAATGTCGGCGAGATGTTCACTACGAAACCGTTATATGCGGCGAGCCGGTAGATATGCGTTTCGCCGGTTCGTCCTTACCGAATGCTCACTGATCGTTCTCTCTGTGTTGACGATCCGTCGTGACAGTGGCGGCGTAAGGGAATGTATGGAGAATGTCCGAATTTGGGAGCGAAAAGCATGACGTCGGGGGGCAATTGCCTCATTAAAACTCGGGGTCCAGCAGGGTGCCGGAGAGTACGGTCACGGCGTGGCCCGCCAGGTGGACGCGGTCGCCGTCGACCGTTACCTGGACGAGACCGCCCCTGGTCGAGAGCTGTGCCCCCACCATCTCCGTCCGGCCGAGCTGCTCCCCCCAGTACGGGGCCAGGGCGCAGTGCGCCGAGCCCGTTACCGGGTCCTCGGGCACGCCGACGTTGGGTGCGAAGAAACGGGAGACGAAATCCGTCTTTGTGCCGCGTGCGGTGACGATGACGCCTCTCGCGTCCAGCGCCGTCAGTGCGGCGATATCGGGGGATAGGGACCGTACTGTTTCCGCCGACTCCATCTCGACAAGCAGGTCGAGATGGCTTTTTCCGGCCCGCACCGGAGTGGCACCGAGCGCTTTCTCCAGGCCGTCGGGAACGGGGATGGGGCGCACCGGCTTGGCCGGGAAATCCATGGTGATCCTGCCGTCGGGCAAGCGATTCACGGTAAGCGTGCCGCTGGCCGTCTGGAATTCGAGCCGGCCCGTCGCCGCGCCCGTCGAATAGAGCACGTGAGCCGTCGCGAGCGTGGCATGACCACAGAGCGTGACCTCGACCGACGGGGTGAACCAGCGGAGCGAATCGCCGAGCAGGAAGGCAGTCTCGGAGAGGTTCAGTTCGGCGGCTACGCTCTGCATCCAACTGTCAGTAACCGGAGAGTCCAGCAGGCAGACAGCGGCGGGATTACCCTGGAAAGCTGTGTCGGTGAAGGCGTCGACGGTGAAGAGGCGCATGGGGGCGATGCTATCCGGGGGGCGGATATCGAGCTGCAAGCGAGCTGCAAGCCGTACAAAATGGAATTAGGCCTGGGCGTGTCGCGTGGCGAATGCGTAATCGTCGGTTACCGTCCAATGTGTAGGGACGTGCCGATTACGGTGAGTTCCTGAGGAAAGGACAAGCCGATGGGGGCAGTGCGCAAGGTGGTGAGCTACCTTGGCCTGAGCGGGGTCGATCACTACGACGAGGGCTATGACGACGACGAGCAGTACGAGGACGAGTACGTCCCCGCGACCGAGCGGGCCGCCAAGCGATGGCGCGCGAACGTCGACTCCTCACGCATCGTGATGGTTCAGCCGCTCAAGTACAACGACGCACCGTTGATCGGTCAGCACTTCCGTGACGGCCAGACGGTGATCATGGATGTCTCTGGCATGGCGATGCCCGAGGCGACGAGGATGGTTGACTTCGCCGCCGGGCTGGCCTTTGGGTGCGAAGGGCGGATCGAGCGCATCGCCGACCGTGTCTTCCTGCTCGCACCGGCTCATGTAGAGATCGAAACGACCTAAGCAGCGCGCGGGCCGCGACGGATCAGCCGGGTCAGCTCGGCTGCGTCGTCGGCGGCCTGTTCCGCGCGTGCGTCCGCTTCGCGGGCGTACGCGTGCAGCGCCCACACCGCCCCCTCGGCCAGCTCCTTCAGCTCGCTGACCTGGGTCGCCACGTATTGGGCGTCGGATTCGACGAGCTTGCGGCGCTGCCAGAGCTGCCAGCCGGCCAGGCCGATCATGGCCACACCCGCCGCCGCGAGCAGGCTGCTGGCGAACACCGCGCCGACGAGGGCCGCGACACCGGCCACGATCAGCACCATCGCGGCCCATGGGCGGGGGCGCGGCACGAAACCGTCGGTGACGATGGCGGTTTCGGCCGCGGCCAGCGATGACGGCTCGGGACCATCGGGCCGCAGGTGGATGCGGTGGCCGAGCAGCGGCACGGTGAGCGTGTCGGGCGGCTCCAGGCGACTGTCGGCCTCCAGCTCCTCGGCCACTCCGCGCAGGATCGGCGCCGCCACGTGCAGGGCGATCGCCGCCAGGTGCGGGTCGGCGCCCGGGCGCAGGTCATCGAGCAAGTACGTGCCCAGCGAGGCCATCGGGCCGGCCGGGCCGCCCAGGCCGATCAGCGAGCGCAGCACGGCGAGCGGCTCGTCCTCGGCCCATGTCGCAGCCGGGCTGGCCGTGCTGTTGTCGAGCGGCGCGGCGGGGCGGTGCTCCGACTGCCGGGCCGAGGTGATCTCCGCGCACCGCTCGCGCAGTCTGGCCAGCCGGTCGGCCGCCATCGCTGGTCTGGCGAGCTCGGGGATCTCCGCCATCTCAGGAAAGTCGATCAGCGACGGCGGCACCACGACCGACGGTTCGCCCGGTATGAGCGCTTGCACCCACTGCTCGGGGTCGGTGTGCTCGGACACGGCCAGGGCGTCGAGCTTGCGCAGGACGAAGATCTTGCCGGCGGGGCCGTACGCGCCTCTGGCGGCGGCCAGCCACAGCGAGCGCTGACCGTGGGTGACCGGCTGGTCGAGCGACAGTTCGCCGAAGGCGGTGCCCAGCCAGGAGGCGTGAATGCGGCTGCCCTGACCGGAGACGGCCAGGGCCAGGCACAGGAAGAGGGCGGTCCGCTGCTGGTCACGGCCGGCCGCCCGGCTCAGCGGCTCGAGCGGGTCCTCGCCGGCGAGTATGGCGACCAGGGCTTCGACGGCCGGGGGCAGCCAGTAGCCGGATATGTCGCTGAAGCCCGGAGCGGCGGGAGGCGCGGCGCCCTTGGCGGCGAGGTGCGCCAGCAGCGCCTCGGCGTAGCGATGCAACTCCGTCGCTGCTTGGGGGCTCGCTGTCAGGTCCGTGCTCAAGGCAGAAAACTCCCCCATTTCGGCCTCAGTTCATGACCGCGTAAAGCCTAGCCGCTGGGGCGCGCCAACCCGGTGGAGGCGCGCCCACGACGGAACGGGACCTTTGAGCCAACTGCCTGTTTACATGCGCTCCGGGACGGGGACTCCCAGAAGGTTGAGCCCGGTCTCCAGCACGCGCAGTGTCAGCGCGCAAAGGGCCAGGCGGGAGGCCCGGGTGTCCGGGTCGACGCCTTCTTTGAGCACCGGGCACTGCTCGAAGAAGTCGGTGAAGGCCGCGGCGGTGGCGTAGATGAACGCGCACAGCCGATGCGGCTCGCTCGTCGCGGTCGTCTGCTCCACCACCGCGCCGAATCCGAGCAGTTGGAGGGCCAGGGCGCGCTCGGCCGCCTCGGTGAGCACGATGGGCCCGGTGGCCGTGGCGGGGTCCACGTCGCCCCTGCGGAAGATGGAGCGGATCCGCGCCTGGGCGTACTGCAGGTAGGGGGCGGTGTTGCCGTTGAAAGCGAGCATGCGGTCGAAGTCGAGGACGTACTCGCTGTCGTGGCTGACCGACAAGTCGGCATATTTCACTGCGCCGATGCCGACCGCGTGCGCGATCTCCCGCTGCATCGCGTCGTCGTAACCCCGGTCGGCGATCGCGGCCGTGGCCCGGTCGATGGCCTCCTGGAGCAGGTCCATCAGCTTGACGGACTCGCCGGAGCGGGTCTTGAACCGGCGCCCGTCCTTGCCCAGCATCATGCCGATCTGGATGTGCTCCGCCGAGACCGCCTCAGGCAGCCAGCCCGCCATCCGCGCCGCGGCGAACACCATCCGGAAGTGCAGCGCCTGTTCGGAGCCCACGACGTAGAGGATGCGGTCGGCCTTGAGGTCGTGGACGCGGTAGCGGATGGCCGCCATGTCCGTGGTCGCGTAGCCGTAGCCGCCGTCGCTCTTTCTGATGATGAGCGGCAGCGGCTTGTCGTCGGAGCCGGTGAAGCCGGGCGGGAACACGCACAGCGCGCCCTCGCTGACCACCGCGGAGCCCGACGACTCCAGGTCGGCGCAGGCCTTTTCGAGCATCGCGTTGTACATGCTCTCGCCGGCGATGTCGTCGTCGGTCAGCGTGACGCCGAGCAGCTGGTAGACCTTGTTGAAGTAGCGGATGGTCGCGTCCATGAAGACGTGCCAGAGCCGTATCGTGGTGGGGTCGCCGCCCTGGAGCGTGGTCACCCGCGCGCGGGCGCGCTGCTTGAACTCCGGGTCGTTGTCGAACTTGGTCCGCGCCGCCTGGTAGAACTCCGTGCCCATGCCGGCTTCGAGCTGCGCGACCGCGGTCTCCTCGCCGATGTCCAGCAGGTGCTCGATGAGCATGCCGAACGGCGTGCCCCAGTCGCCCAGGTGGTTTTGCCTGATCACGGTGTTGCCGAGGTGCTCGTGCAGCCGGACCAGCGAGTCGCCGACGATCGTCGTGCGCAGGTGACCGACGTGCATCTCCTTGGCCGCGTTGGGGGCGGAATAGTCGATCACCACGGTCTGCGACGGCGCGATCGTGCCGACGCCGAGCCGCGGGTCGGCCAGCATCCGCCGGGCCTCGGACTCGATCCACGAGTCGTCGAGGGTGATGTTGAGGAAGCCGGGGCCGCTGACCTCCACAGTGCCGGGGAAGTCCGACAGCTCCGTCTTGATCGCCTCGGCGACCTCCCGCGGGGACCGTCGCAGCCGCTTGGCCAGGCTCATCGCGACGTTCGCCTGGAAGTCGGCGAACTGGGAGGGCCGGATCAGCGGGTCTGCGTCGGCGTGCTCCGCGCCGAACGCGTTAGCCAGCGCCTGCTGGACGCGCGAGGTGAGCGCTATCTGCGGGTCGGTCATGTTCTAAGCGTACCGGCGACCTTCACCGCGATGCTGATCGCCGCGGCCGCTGCGACCGCGATGCCGACGGCGATCAGCTCGTTGCGGATGCCGCCCGGTTCGAGCGCGAAGAACGCCCTGACGAACGGCAGCGTCAGCCCGATCCCGAACGCCACCGCCATGGACCCGACCAGGGCCACCCGCCACCAGTTGAGCGGTCTGGCGATCAGCACGAGCACCCACCACGTGGTGAGGAACAGCGCGATCACCGCCGCCGTCTGGTCCTGGACGAGGGTGGAGGTCTTGCTGTGCGCGGCCCAGAACGACAGCAGCACCGCGACCGCGCACAGCACCCCGGCGGGGACGGCGAAACGCAGCACCCGGGGCACGAACCCCGGCCGGGATCGCTCCAGCGTGGGTGCGAGCGCGAGGAACAACGCCGGGATGCCGATGGTCAGGGCGTTCACCAGGGTCGAGTGGCGCGGCGCGAACGGGAACATCACCCCGGCCACCCCCACGACCATCGACAGCACGATCGCGTAGAAGGTCTTGGTGAGGAACAGGTTGGCGACCCGCTCGATGTTGGCCAGCACCCGCCGGCCCTCGCCCACGACGTGCGGCAGCGTCGCGAACTTGTCGTCCAGCAGCACCACCTGCGCGACCGCCTTGGTCGCCGGGCTGCCCGCGCCCATCGCGATGCCCAGGTCGGCGTCCTTGAGCGCGAGCACGTCGTTGACGCCGTCGCCGGTCATGGCCACGGTGTGTCCGCGGGCCTGCAGGGCGGTGACGAACTGGCGCTTCTGCTGGGGACTGACGCGGCCGAAGACGGCGTGGGAGTCCAGCAGTTCGCCGAGCTTGTCCTGGTCGTCTTCGGGGAGGATCCTGGCGTCGATCGAGCGGTGGCCGTCGGGGATCCCCAGGCTGGTGGCGATCGCGGAGACCGCCTCGGGGTTGTCGCCGGAGATCACCTTGACCGTCACGCCCTGCTTGGCGAAGTAGCGCAGGGTCTCCTGGGCGTCGGGTCTGATGCGCTGCTTGAGTGTGACCAGCGCGACCGGCTCTAAGGCCGCGTGGCCGGGGTCGGTGGCCGCGTGGCCGTGGTCCGTGGTGGACGGGCGGCCGGGTGTGCTGCCGTTGGCCGTCGCGGGGAGGGTGTCGGCGCGGCAGAGGGCCAGGACGCGGGCGCCGGTGGCGGCCAGCTCTGCGGCCCTGTCGTAGCCGTCGCCGCCGTCGAGCAGTACGTCCGGCGCCCCCAGCACCCAGGTGCCGTGCTCGCCGAAGTCGGCCCCGCTCCACTTGCGCGCCGAGGAGAACGGCACGGTCTCGCGGGCGGCCCAGCCGTCCCCGGCGGCGGGGTAGCGTGCCCGGATGGCCTGGGCGGTGGCGTTCGGCTGGTCGTCGAGGTTGGCCAGCGCGGCCAGCGCCGCGTCGACGGGCCGGTCGTCGCGCAGCGGCAGCACCTCGTCGAGTTCCATGCCGCCGGCGGTGAGCGTGCCTGTCTTGTCCAGGCAGAGCACGTCCACCCTGGCCAGGCCTTCGATCGCGGGCAGCTCCTGGACCAGGCACTTGCGCCGGCCCAGGCGGATGACGCCGACCGCGAACGCGATCGAGGTCATCAGCACCAGGCCCTCGGGGATCATGGTGACGATGCCCGCGACCGCGCCGGTGATCGCGGTGCCGAAGTCGACCGAGTTGCTGACCTGGCTGTAGATCAGCAGGGCACCGATCGGGATGACGAGCCAGGTGATGTATTTGATGAAGTTCGCCACGCCGGCGCGGAGCTCGGAATGCGCGAGGTGGAACTTGCTGGCCTCTTCCGCCAGTTTGACCGCGTACGCGTCGGTGCCGACCTTCGTGGCCACGAACGCGCCCGCGCCCGCCACCGCGAAGCTGCCCGACAGGACCTGGTCGCCCACCCGCTTGTGCACGGGGTCCGCCTCGCCGGTCAGCAGGGACTCGTCCACCTCCAGCCCGTCGGACTGGACCACCTCGCCGTCGACCAGCAGGCGGTCACCGGAGCCGAGCAGGATCAGATCGCCCAGCACCACCTGGCGAGGCGGGATCTCCTGCTCTCTGCCGTCGCGCCGGACCCTGACGGGCGCCTCGTTGATCACCGCGAGCTTGTCGAGCGTACGTTTGGCGCGCACCTCCTGAACGATGCCGATCAACGCGTTGGCCACGATCACCAGCCCGAACAGGCTGTCCTGCCACTCGCCGAAGATCAGGATCAGCGCCCAGAGCACGCCGATGACGAAGTTGAACAGCGTGAGGACGTTCGCCCTGATGATCGCGCTCAGCGACCTGCTCGACCGGCGCGGAACGTCGTTGGTCTTCGCCCTTGCCACCTCAGCCAAGGTGAGCCCGTCCACATAAGCCCCCGTTTCTGTGGATCGGTGTCACAGACTAAGGGCTCACCACAGTCTGTGGGAGCGTTGTGTGGCCGCCATTCTGTCCCCGATTCCGGACACGATCCCTCCCGCGGACAGATCGGCCGCGAGCTTGCAGGCCGCGCTGATCGCCGGCGCCCTGGAGGCGCCGTGGGCGATGACGACGGTGCCGTTCAGGCCGAGCAGCACGGCCCCGCCGTACGCCTCCGCGTCGAGCCGGCGGCGCAGCTCCCGGATGCGCGAGCGCTGCAGGACGGCGCCCAGCCGGGCCATCCTGCTGTCGTCGATGGTCCGCCTGAGCTCGGCGAGCGCGTAGCGCACCGTGCCTTCCATGGTCTTCAGCGCCACGTTGCCGGTGAACCCGTCGGTGACGATCACGTCCACCTTGCCGGTCAGCAGGTCGTGGCCCTCGACGTTGCCGGTGAACTGGATGCCGGGGGAGCCCTGCAACAGCTCGTAGGCGCGTTTGACGAGCTTGTTGCCCTTCTCGGCCTCGCTGCCGATCGTGAGCAGGCCGACTCTCGGGTCCGCGACGTCGTAGGCCTGCTGGGCGTAGGCCGTACCCAGATGGGCGAACTGCACCAGCATCTCCGGCTTGGCGTCGGCGTTCGCGCCCGCGTCCAGGAGCAGGGTCGGCTTGGGCTGTGTGGGGAGGGCGACCGCTATCGCCGGTCTGAGCACGCCTTGTTGCGCCTTGAGGCGGAGCCTGCCGGTGGCCACGATGCCTGCCGTGGAGCCCGCGGACACGATCGCGCTCGCGTCGCCGCGGCGTACGAGGTGGCAGGCGACCGCGATGCTGGAACGCGGGCGGCGCAGGCTGGCCAGCGCGCCCTCGTCCATCGACAGCGCCTCCTCGGCCCGTACGATCGGGATCTCCTTGGTGGCGTCATGGTCGGCGAGCGCCTCGTAGAGCACGCGGGGGGAGCCGACGAGCACGATGGGCAGGCCGCGCTCACGAACGGCGTGCACGGCTCCCGCCACGATCTCGTGCGGTGCGTGGTCGCCGCCCATGGCGTCGAGCGCGATGGGCCTGCTGCTGGACAATGATCACCTCGTACGGCATCGAGCCCGCCGTCACGGCTTGGCCGGAACGCGGGCTCGGCATGTCCGCATCGTAGGCAAGGCAGGTGCCAGGTTAACCGGCGGGTAGGCCCTCTTGGTTCCCGCCAGCGTGGCTTCCACTCCCGGCCCGCTGCATCGCGCACCGGGACGGGCGTCTGCCGGGCGGAATCCGGTGCGATCTCAGGGCTCGTTGCCGGCGGGAGGGCTGTACTGTCAGTGGAGGTTCCAGTCGTCCATTCCGCGGGACACGATCACCTTTGAGAACTTCGACTTGCCCGTCACCCTGATCAGCGGCCCGTCCGCTTGGGAGCCGCCCGTCACATTGCGCTTGCCGAAGACCGAGCCCCCTTCGTCGATCACATGGGCGTTGTCGGGAACCCGCACGATCAGCTTGCTGAACTGCGTGTCCGTCTCGATGGTGATCTCGCGCCCCGGCAGCACGGCCTCCGACAGGTCGATGATGAGGGCCCCGAAGCGCGCGGACAGCTTGGTGTGCCGGGAGGCCACCCAGCGCCCCTTGCGGACGATCTTACTGAAGTTCGAACTGATCACCTGCCGCTCAATGGTGGCGGGCACGTTGGATACCGACATCTCGGGCAGGTCCCGAGTGAGGGGGACGAGTTCGCCGACCGTCTTCGCCGTATAGGCGACCTCGAGGCGGTCCGCGTGTTCGACGCTGGTGAGTCTTCCCGTGGCGAGAGCCTCGCCGAGCACCGCGGCCACGCGGTCGCGGTCGGCGTCTGAGGCGCGCAGGTCCAGATCATCGGTCACGATAAATGAGTGTATGCCGAAACGCGATATGTCGCGAGTGTCGGTGAACCTGAGGGAAAACTTGGAGCCGAGTGGAACCAGTGACGCGGGTGGACGCGTCCGGGTATTAAGAACCGTAGACGCGCGACAGGGTCGTGAGGTTTACACCCGATCGAACAAAAAAGATGGGAAAGGCCTAGTGATCTTGAACCAGGCAGGCACACGGCGCTTCAAGGCGTACACGTCCAAGCACCTCGACGAGCTCCTGCAGCGTGCGGGGCTCGGCGACGAGGAGCGGCTGAAGGTCCGTGCCGTCGCCACGGTGCTGCCGTTCCGGACGAACGCCTACGTCGTGGATGAACTCATAGATTGGTCGGCTGCGCCCGACGACCCCATATACCGGCTGGTCTTCCCTCAGGAGGACATGCTTCCCGCCACCGACGTCGCCAGGCTGGCCGACCTGCTGAAGGCGGAGGCGCCGAACGCCGAGATCCAGGCCGAGGCCAACCGAGTGCGTGCTCAGCTCAACCCGCATCCAGCGGGCCAGAAGGAGCTCAACGTCCCGAAGATCGGCGACGAGTCGGTGCCGGGCATGCAGCACAAATATCACGAAACCGTGCTGTTCTTTCCCAAGCAGGGCCAGACCTGTCATGCCTACTGCACGTACTGCTTCAGATGGGCGCAGTTCGTCGGCGACGCGGACCTGAAGTTCGCCTCCGACGACATCGGCCAGATGGTTTCCTATATTCGCCAGCATCCCGAGGTCACCAGCGTCCTGATCACCGGTGGCGACGCCATGATCATGGGTGAGCCGGTCATCAGGCGATATATCGAGCCGCTCCTGGGTCTCGAGCAGCTCGAGTCCATCAGGATCGGCACCAAGGCGCTGGCCTACTGGCCGCAGCGCTTCACCACCGACCCCGACGCGGACGCCACGCTCGGGCTCTTCGAGGAGGTGGTGAACGCCGGCAAGAACCTCGCGTTCATGGCCCACTTCACGCACCCGCGCGAGCTGGAGTCGCCGCTGGTCGAGTCGGCCGTCAAGCGCATCATCGGCAGCGGCGCCACGATCAGGACCCAGGCGCCGCTGATCAGGTCCATCAACGACGATCCCGCCGTGTGGTCCTCCATGTGGCGGCAGCAGCACCGGATGGGGATGATCCCCTACTACATGTTCGTTGAACGCGACACCGGGCCGCAGGACTATTTCGCGGTGCCACTGGCTCGGGCGTACGAGATCTTCAGGGACGCCTACTCGTCCGTCTCCGGCCTCTGCCGGACCGTCCGCGGTCCGTCGATGTCGGCCACGCCGGGCAAGGTGTGCGTCGACGGGGTCACCGAAATCGCGGGGGAGCAGGTCTTCATGCTCCACTTCATCCAGGCCCGCGACCCCGCGCTGGTGGGCCGGCCGTTCTTCGCACGCTACGACCCGACGGCCGTGTGGCTGACGGATCTGCGTCCGGCCTTCGCCGACCGTTTTCCGTTCGAGCCGGCCGAAGCACTGCTCCCGGTCTGATCCGTCGCGCGCGTCCAACGCGACCTGGAAAATCCACGCTCCCGGCCCGTGACATTTGATTTCACGATCTCTTTGTCACGGGCCGGCGGGCTGCTCGGGGGCGGCCGCGTACGCACCATGAAGCATCAGCGCAATATCAGAAACAAGACCCTCCTATTTCCCGTTTTGTCTTCCGCGCAACGCCTCCCCTCGCTCGGTAACCGGGCTGCAAACCCCTGCTACATGGGAATTCATGCGCCTGCGGCCGATCACGGTGAGTGGTAGAACTGCTTGCGTAGCTCAGCCGTGACGGCACGCTTCGTGTGGTGCCCATAGCGCGTACGCCACGGCATACGGGGGTTATCGATTCGCATTTCCACCGCTTTCGAGAGCGATCGATCACGAGCCGGGAAGGCAATCATGAATCGAGTAGTCAAGACGGCGGTCGCCGTCACAGCATTCGGCTTGGCGGCGGCTTTGGCCGTGCCGGCTCAAGCGGAAGTTCAATACGACACCGCCAGGTACGAAGGCCCGGGCGGGGGCACCAACGAGGGAAGCACCCAGATCGGCGGCCTGTTCGGCGCCGGCCTGCTGAACGGCCTGTTCGGCGGCATCGCCGCAAGCAAGCTGGGCGGTGCCATAGCCGGCCAGCAGCCGGCCGAGGCCGCGCGGGGTCTCACCGAGGCCGAGCTGGACGCGCTTTCCGAGAACCAGCGGCAGCCGGGCTCGACCACCACGCCCAACGCCGCCGAGGACGTCACCAGGACCGGCGGGCCGCTGCCCGAGCTGTCGCCGATCGTCGGCGGCTTCGGGTTCGGCGGGGGCGGCCTGACCGAGTCGCTGCCCGTGCTGTCGGGCGCGGCGCGCGTGGCGCAGCCGGCGACGCCGTCGGTCAAGGCCGGCAAGCGGGGACGGAACGAGGCCGCCGCCGACGCCACGACCATGCGCGGCGCCGCCAAGGGCGTCGAGTCCCTGTCGGCTGACACCGTCGTGGCCGGCCTCGCCCAAGCGGCCGGCCGCGCCCTGCCGCACGCCTCGCGCGGCGAGCTGTCCCCGCTGGTCGGGCAGGTGGCCCCCGCCGAGATGGCGCCGGTCGTCGAGGCGCTGCCGGGCAGCGTCCAGGCCGCCTCTTTTGACGAGCTCACCCCGCTCGTCAAGGGCACCGCCAGCTTCGTCTCGGCCAACGGGACCAAGGCCACCGGCTCCTACAGCGACGTGATCGCCGCTCTTGGCTGGACCACCGAGGGGCTGACAAGCTCGGTGCGGGGCTCCTGGGTTCGCGACTAGGACGCGAACCCGGCGCGATCGAACGTGGCTCGCCGGACGGTTCGCGGGCGTCATAGGTGCCGACGTCCCAGCCGTGATGGAGAGGCGACCGTGTTCGCGCGCCCTGGATGTCCCCTGACGGCGTGTTCCCCGTGGTAGGGATCCCACGCGAGGGACGCCGTCGCACCGACGCGGCAGGGCCGGAGCGCTCACAGGTGCCGGGCGCCCAGGCACTGGCGCGTGGGGCGCGCTCGCATACGCCGCCATCGCAGGGCAGTGGCAGCGAGCGCCCCCATTAAAATCGCCATATTTTACGCGGTGCCGTGGCTGGCCACCCGCCGCACTTCGGCTGATGGCCCTCCAGGAAACGGCCTCTGACCCGGGTGAAGTGCCCATTTTTTACGCGGTGCCGTGGCTGGCCACCCGCCGCACTCCGGCTGATGGCCCTCCAGGGAAACGGCCTCTGACCCTTCACCGGCTGAGCGCCGTTACGGTGCCGGAGGTTCTCGGCCCTCTAAGGCTGACATGTCGGCCGTGGGCGTGAGGTCAACGTGTTGTCCATGCGTGCATGACGCCCGTCCGGGCCGATCGGACGCCTCTCAGGGGAGGCGGACGCCGGTGCGGCGGGCTATTTGGGCTTGCAGTCTGGCCATCTGCCAGTGCAGCTCGATGAGCTGCTCAGCGAGCTGCATCCGTGGAATCTCGGACACGTCCTCGGTGTCCAGGTGGTCGATCGCGGCCGACAGCTCTCCCATCGCGCTCCCCCACTCCATCACCGTTCCTCGGCTCGAATTGACGTTCGAATCCTATCGCAACGGCCTACTCGCTGTCAGTCATTCGCCACAGGGGTCGCCGGCGTTTCGCACACGGGATCGAATGCTGCGCGGAAGAAGGCCGACCAAAACCACGGACCGGGCCAGCGTGGGCTCGCGTAACGGCGCTCAGCCGGTGAAGGGTCAGAGGCCGTTTCTGGAGGGCCGGCAGCCGTCTACGGCGGGTGGTAGGCCGCGGCAACGCGTAACAGATGGGCACTTCGCCCCGGTCAGAGGCCGTTTCCCTGGAGGGCCATCAGCCGTCTACGGCGGGTGGTAGGCCACGGCACCGCGTAACAGATGGGCACTTCGCCCGGGTCGGAGGCCGCTTCCTGGAGGGCTGTCGGCGCCGCTAAAGTATAAGGATCTTGCTGAATCAGCCCTTGTTGTAGGCGGCGATGACTTCCTTCGGGTCGCCGTCCATTTTGATCTTGCCCTTGTGCAGCCAGATCACCCGGTTGCAGGTCTCCTCGATGACCCTGAGGTCGTGGGCCACGAGGAAGACGGTGCCGGCCGATTCGCGGATCTCGCGGATGCGCTGCTCGCTCTTCTTGCGGAACTCGCGGTCGCCGGTGGCCAGGGCCTCGTCGATGAGCAGGACGTCGTGGGTCTTGGCGGAGGAGATGGCGAAACGCAGGCGGGCGCCCATGCCGGAGGAGTAGGTGGACATGGGCAGCTGGACGAACTCATCGATGCCGGAGAAGTCGACGATCTCCTGGTATTTCTCCCGGACCTCGGCCGGCGTCATGCCCATGGCGTAGCAGCCGAGGACGATGTTGCGCTCACCCGTCAGCTCCCGCATGAGCGCCGCGTTGACGCCGAGCAGCGAGGGCTGGCCGTCGGTGTAGACGGCGCCCTGGTGCGGCGGCAGCAGGCCCGCGATGGCCCGCAGCAGCGTGGACTTGCCCGAGCCGTTGCGGCCCACGATGCCGATGGCGTCGCCGTGGTAGGCCACGAACGTCACGCCCTTGACGGCGTGGACCTCTTTCATCTGCGGACGGCCCTGGCGCTTCAGAATGCGCGTGAGGGCGTTGACCGCGTTGCCCTTCTCGGCTTCCGAGGCCGCGCCGAAGACGCGGTAGACGATGTGGAGGTCGTCGACGATGACGGTCGGAGTGCCCGTGGGGACGTCCAGTGGCCGCTTGCTCGATGGCTCCGGGTTGGGATGCACGCGCACATCCTTGCCGGGTACGGCGGGCTTCTCGCCGTTCACCTGTGACAGCTCCTTGGTCAACTCAGCCACGCCCGTACCTCTCCTCGGCCCGCCAGAAGTACCAGAAGCCGAATCCGAGAGCAAACACCGCCCAGAATACGCAAGACATCCAGACCATCGGCGGGGCGGGATGCTTCTCGATGAGGATGTCACGCATCCACTCGATGTAGGAGGCCGCCGGGTTGAGGTACATCACGTTGGCGACCCACTGGGGGAGCCCCGCACTCTCGACGACCTTCTCCTGGATGGAGAAGAACACGCCCGAGGCGTAGAGCCAGGTGCGCGTGATGAACGGCAGCAGCTGGTTGAGGTCGCGCATGGAGGCGCCCATCCGGGCCATCACCAGGCCCGCGCCGACGTTGAACAGCGTCTGCAGGAGCAGGACCACCGGCATCATCAGCCACATCAAGGTGGGGACTTCGCCGGTGAAGAGCACGATCACCACCAGGACACCCATGGAGATGACCAGCTGCTGGAGCTCCTGGATGGTGTAGGCCAGTGGCAGCGCCGCCCGGGGGAAGTGCAGGGCCCGGATCATCGACAGGTTGCCCGAGATCGACTTCGCGCCCGCGGTGACCGTCCGCTGCGTGTAGGTGAAGACGAACATCCCGGTCAGCAGGAACGCGACGTAGTTGTGGACGTTGCCCTTGCCGCCCAGGATGAGGCCGAACATCACGTAGTAGATCGCGGCGTTGAGCAGGGGAGTCAGCACCTGCCACAGCTGCCCGAGCGCCGAGCTGGAGTATTTCGAGACGTTGCGGGAGGTCGCGTACGTCAGGATGAAGTGTCGCCGCTCCCATAGCTGGCGCATGTAGACAGGGAACCTCGGCCGCGCGATGGCACGGCGAAGTCCGTATCTCTTGGCGAGCTTGGCCAGCGGCTCCTGCCCGCTTCGGCCGCCCGCCTGGGCGTCCGCGACAGCGGATTCCGGCTGGCTCATGGCATGGACTCTATTGGATCCCGGTCGGTGGGGTGCCTGCCGCAGGGCTCTGCGACAGTCAGTTGGACGGTGTCTCGGGGCGCCGGGTTCCAAGGCGCCGTCAAGACCTGCTCAACCGTAGCCCAGCTAGGCGCGCTGTGGTGGCAAGGGCACGAGCACTCTCCTGTAGGGGGTACTTTTCATCGACTGTTCAGACTATGGATCGCCCATTGGGGCGGGGGTTTGAACTGTTTGCCACTTACCGGGCTCTACGTCTATGACGCTGGATTGGCACACGTGTGACCGAACTGCAACGCGCCAGAGACACCCCGGTGGCAAGTAGTAAGAGATAGTCGCGATCGACTGGCAGGGCGACGGCTGGTTTGACTATGTCAGCCAAATCCGGGGGGGATACCAGGACTCCCCCGTCAGGCTGCTCCTATCTTTGCAGCTCAGCGCTTACGCCCACCTGTAGAGGGAGGAATTCTTTCACCATGCGTGTTACTAAGGGCGCACAGACCGTCGCCGGTATCGCGCTGCTCGCCCTCGCGGTTGCCGCGTGTGGCGGCGGTGCCTCGGAAACTGGCGGCACTGCCGCGGGCGGCGGAGAAACGCCGGTCCGCATGGAGCTCGGTGAGCCCCAGGAGCTTTTGGTCCCGTCCAACACCACTGAGTCCGAAGGTGCTGAGACCCTCGCCGCTCTGTTCGAGCCGCTCGTCAACTACGACGAGAACAAGAACGCCGTTGAGGCCGCGGCAGAGTCGATCACGAGTGACGACCAGAAGGTCTGGACGATCAAGCTGAAGCCCAACTACACCTGGCACAACGGTGAGCCGCTGATCGCGCAGAACTACGTGGACGCGTGGAACTACGCCGCCAACCAGGAGAACGCGCAGAGCGCCGGCTACTTCTTCAGCCGCGTCGACGGCTACGCCGACCTCAACCCGGGCGCGGGCAAGCCGGTCGCCTCGAAGACCATGAAGGGCCTCAAGGCCGTCGACGACACGACGCTGCAGGTCACCCTCACGGCGCCGTTCTCGCAGTTCAAGGTCATGCTCGGCTACACCGCGTTCTACCCGCTGCCCAAGGCCGCCTTCGGCCCCGACGGCAAGGTGACGCAGGCGTACGGTGAGCAGCCCATCGGCCAGGGTCTGTTCAAGATGGACAAGCCCTACAAGAAGGGCACCGACCAGACCATCGACATGTCGGTGTACGACAAGTACCCGGCTCAGAAGCCGAAGGGCTGGACCAAGCTCCAGTTCAAGCTCTACACCGACTCGGACGTCGCGTTCAACGACCTCCAGGCCAACAACCTCGACATCCACGACTCGCTCAGCCCGGCCGCGATCTCCACGGCCAAGGCCACCCTGGGCGAGCGCTACCAGGACCAGCCGGACGCCGGCGTCGGCTACATCGGCGTTCCGCTCAAGTACAACCCCGAGCTGAACAACGTCGACATCCGCAAGGCCATCTCGATGGCCATCGACAGGAAGACCATCGCCGAGACGGTCTTCTCGGGCACCCGGTCGCCGGCCGACGACTTCATCAACCCGGCTATCGCGGGCTACCGCGCGGGCGCCTGCAAGGCGTGCACGTACAACCCGGCCGAGGCCAAGAAGCTGTACGACGCCGCCGGCGGCCCCAAGACGCTCGAGCTCGGCTACAACGCCGACGGCGGCCACAAGGAGTGGATGGAGGCTGTGGCCAACAACCTCCGTTCCAACCTGGGCATCGACGCCACCGTCAAGCCGTTCGAGAAGTTCAAGGCCATCCTCGACGAGTTGGACGCCAAGAAGTACAAGGGCCTGTTCCGCATGGGCTGGGCCATCGACTACCCGTCGGCGGAGAACTACCTGTCGCCGATCTTCAGCACCGGCGCCGCGGTGACCGGTTCGAACTACGGTGGCTACTCCAACAAGAAGTTCGACGACCTGATCGCCAAGGGTGACCAGGCTGCGACCGTCGAAGAGGGCCTCAAGTTCTACCAGCAGGCCGATGACATCCTCAACGAGGAACTGCCGTACATCCCGGTGTACTTCTACCGGAACAACTCCGGCTACTCGACCAAGGTCAAGAACGTCAAGATCAACCTGCTCAACCAGGTCGAGTGGGCTGACGTCGAGAAGGTCTGACGGTTTGTTCGCAGGGGCGGGCGCGGCGCGCCCGCCCCTGCAGGGCCAGCGAAAAGGCGGCTCTTCGGCCGGGAACCCATATGGTCGAGGAGTGGCCTTCTTCGCATGTACGGGAGGCTTAAATGGGCCGTTACATCATCAGGCGTCTGCTCCAGTCGATCCCCGTGTTGTTGGGTGCCACTCTGCTGATCTTCACCGTCGTCTTCGCGCTGCCCGGTGATCCCATCGCAGCGCTGGCCGGCGAGAAGCGGGCGGACCCCAACATCGTCGCGATCCTTCGCGAGCAGTACCATCTCAACGATCCGCTGTTGCTCCAATACTGGCACTACATCAGCGGAGTGCTTTTCCGCGCGGACTTGGGCGTCACTTTCGCGGACGTGCCCGTGTCCCAGATCCTGGCGGGCAAGTTCCAGGTCACGCTGAACCTCGCGATCACCGCACTGATCATCGAGGCGCTCGTCGGCGTCGGCCTCGGTCTGTGGGCGGCGCTGCGCCGCGGCGGGGCGACCGACACGATGATCCTCGCCTCGACGCTGCTGCTGATCTCGGTGCCGACCCTGGTGTCCGGCTTCATCCTGCAGTTCATGCTTGGCGTGAAGCTCAAGCAGTGGACGGGACTCGACGTCTTCCCGATCGCGGGCATCTCCGACGGCCTGCGCAGCTATCTGCTGCCGGGCTTCGTGCTCGCGGGCGTGTCGATCGCCTATCTCACCCGTCTCACGAGGACCAGCCTGGCAGAGACGCTACGGGCCGACTTCATCAGAACGGCCACCGCGAAGGGCCTCTCCCGGCGACGAGTCGTCGGGCGGCACGCCCTGCGCAACGCGCTGATCCCGCTCATCACGTTCCTGGGCGCCGACCTGGGCAACCTCATGGGCGGCGCGGTGATCACGGAGAGGATCTTCAACTTGCCGGGCGTCGGCCTTCAGCTCTTCGACTCGGTGTATCTCCGTGAGCAGTCCATGGTCGTCGGTATCGTGACAATCCTGGTGCTGATTTACATCCTGGCCAACCTGGCCGTCGACCTGATGTACGCAGTGCTCGACCCGAGGATCCGCTATGAGTAACATTCTGCCGGGCGGGCCCGCCGTCGCCCCCGAGGAGAGCCCGGCTCCCCAGTTGCCGGAGGTCAAGGCGAGCAAGCCGGCCAGCCTGTGGTCGGACGCCTGGCACGACCTGCGACGCAAGCCCATCTTCATCATCTCGTGCTGCATCATCGCGGTGCTCGCGGTGATGGCGATCTGGCCGTC
The DNA here is from genome assembly GCF_052068215.1 of Nonomuraea sp. H19. NCBI lineage: Bacteria > Bacillati > Actinomycetota > Actinomycetes > Streptosporangiales > Streptosporangiaceae > Nonomuraea > Nonomuraea sp. H19. The sequence continues at coordinate 51,355 of NZ_JBQHCV010000019.1, forward strand.
TCTCTTCAGCTCGGTGGACCCGTTCAACGCCAGGACCTGCGAGCTGGCCACCGCACGGCAGCTGCCCAGCGCCGGGCACCCGTTCGGCCGCGACAACCTGGGCTGCGACATGTACGCCCGCACGATCTACGGCGCGGCCAACTCGCTGGTGATCGGCATCAGCACCTCGGTCTTCGCCGCGACCATCGGCGGTCTGCTGGGGCTCATCGCCGGCTTCTTCGGTGGCGTCACCGACACCGTGGCCTCGCGCATCACCGAGATCTTCTTCGCCATCCCCAGCATCCTGGGCGCGCTGCTCATCGGCTCGACCTTCCGCGACAGCGGGCTGGGCATCTGGCTGGTGGTCTTCGCGCTGACCCTCCTCGGCTGGCCCATGACGTTCCGGATCATGCGGGCGGCGGTCATCACCGCCAAGTCGCAAGACTTCGTCGTCGCGGCCAGGGCGCTGGGCGCGGGGCCCGTGCGCATCATGTTCAGGCACCTGCTGCCCAATGCGCTGGCCCCGGTGATCGTCGTCGCGACGATCAACCTCGGCGGGTTCATCGCGGCCGAGGCCGCGCTGTCGTACCTCGGAGTGGGCGTGCAGCCGCCGGAGATCTCCTGGGGTCTGATGATCGCGGACGCGCAGCGTCGCTTCCTCGAGGCGCCGTTGCCGCTGATCTTCCCCGCCGTGTTCCTGAGCGTCACCGTGCTCGCGTTCATCATGCTGGGCGACGCCGTACGCGACGCGCTCGATCCGAAGCTCAGGTAGAAGGGGGGACCAAGTGAAGAACACAGCGACGGATGTGTTGCCGTCCGAGGGAGGGATCGGCAACGAACCGCTGCTCGCGGTCGACAACCTGCACGTGGAATTCCGCACGCGTGCGGGCGTCGTACGGGCGGTCAACGGCGTGAGCTACACGGTCGGCCCCGGCGAGACGCTCGCGGTGCTGGGCGAGTCGGGATCGGGCAAGTCCGTGACCGCGCAGGCGATCATGGGCATCCTGGACATGCCGCCCGCGGTCATCCCGAAGGGCGAGATCCGCTTCAAGGGCACCAACCTGCTCAAGCTCTCAGAAAACGCCCGCACGCAGGTGCGCGGCCAGCGCATCGCCATGATCTTCCAGGACGCGCTCTCCGCGCTCAACCCGGTCTTCACCGTGGGCTGGCAGATCAGCGAGATGTTCCGGGTGCACCGGGGCATGTCCAAGGGCGATGCCATGAAGAAGGCCGTCGAGCTGATGGACAGGGTCCGCATCCCGGCCGCCAAGCAGCGCGTCAACGACTACCCGCACCAGTTCTCCGGCGGCATGCGGCAGCGCATCATGATCGCGATGTCGATCGCGCTGGACCCCGAGGTGCTGATCGCCGACGAGCCGACCACGGCGCTCGACGTGACCGTCCAGGCGCAGATCATGGAGCTGCTGGCCGAGCTGCAGCGCGAGAGCCAGATGGGTCTGATCCTGATCACGCACGACCTGGGCGTGGTCGCGGACGTGGCCGACAAGATCGCCGTTATGTACGCGGGCCGCATCGTGGAGAACGCCCCCGTGCACGACATCTACCGCGCGCCCGCGCACCCGTACACGAAGGGCCTGCTGGAGTCGATCCCCAGGGTGGACCAGAAGGGCCAGGACCTGTACGCCATCAAGGGCCTGCCACCCAACCTGCTCGATCTGCCGACCGGTTGCTCGTTCCACCCCCGGTGCCCCTACCGGCAGGACAACTGCGTGACCGACGTCCCCCCGCTTCACGAGATCAGCCGCACGCGAGGCAGCGCCTGCCACTACTGGAGGGAGGTCCTCGATGGCGACCGGTAATGAGCGCATCCTGGAGGTGCGCGACCTGGTCAAGCACTTCCCGCTGACCCAGGGCATCGTGCTCAAGAGGCAGATCGGCGCGATCAAGGCCGTCGACGGCATCTCGTTCGACCTGCACAAGGGCGAGACGCTGGGCATCGTGGGCGAGTCGGGCTGTGGCAAGTCCACCCTGGCCAAGGTCCTGATGGCGCTGGAGCGGCCCACCTCCGGCTCGGTGCTGATCAACGGCCGGGACATCGGCAAGGCCAGGGGCGCCGAGCTCAAGCGGATGCGGCGCAACATCCAGATGGTGATGCAGGACCCGTACACCTCGCTGAACCCCCGCATGACCGTCGGGGACATCATCGGCGAGCCGTACGAGATCCACACCGAGGTCGCGCCCAAGGGCGACCGCCGCAAGAAGGTGCAGGACCTGCTGGAGGTCGTCGGGCTCAACCCGGACCACATCAACCGCTACCCGCACCAGTTCTCCGGCGGACAGCGCCAGCGCATCGGCATCGCCCGAGGGCTGGCGCTCCAGCCGGAGATCATCGTCTGCGACGAGCCGGTCTCCGCGCTCGACGTGTCGATCCAGGCGCAGGTGATCAACCTGCTGGAGCGGCTGCAGAACGAGTTCAACCTGGCGTACATCTTCATCGCCCATGACCTGTCCGTCGTCCGGCACATCTCGGACCGGGTCGGGGTGATGTACCTGGGCAAGTTCGTGGAGCTGGGCAAGGACACCGAGATCTACGACAAGCCCGCGCATCCGTACACGCAGGCGCTGCTGTCGGCGGTGCCCGTTCCCGATCCTGAGGGACGGGAGCAGCGGGAACGGATCATCCTCCAGGGCGACCCGCCGTCCCCCGCCAACCCGCCGTCGGGGTGCCGGTTCCGTACGCGGTGCTGGAAGGCGCAGGAGATCTGTGCCGAGGAGGAGCCGTTGCTGCAGATCCGGCCGGGGACGGGGCACGAGAGCGCGTGCCACTTCGCCGAGACGCACGACGTGGTGCACATCGGCTGATTCCCATTCGCGTCGCGCCCAGGGCCCTCCGAAAGTTTCTCTCGGAGGGCCCTGGCGCGGTCAGATGGTGGCGATAACGGCGGAGCCGTGGCCGAAAAGGCCCTGGTTGGCGGCGAGGGCGACACGGGCGCCCGCCACCTGCCTGGCCCCCGCCCGGCCCCGCAGTTGCGTGGCCAGCTCGCAGAGTTGGGCGACGGCCTGGGCCGGGATGGCCTCGCCGAAGGACGCCAGACCGCCCGAAGGGTTGACCGGGACGCGGCCCCCCAGCGCGCTCTCGCCGTCGCGCAGCAGTTTCTCCGCCTCGCCCGGCGGGCACAGCCCGATGTCCTCCATCCAGTCCAGCTCCAGCGCCGTCGACAGGTCGTACACCTCCGCCAGCGACAGCTCCTCGGGCCCCAGCCCGGCCTCCTCGTAGGCGGCGTGCGCGATCGCCGCTCTGAAGGGCCTCTCAGGCGGCGGTACGGCGGCGCACGAGTCGGTGGCGAAGTTCGGCAACTCCAGGATCGCGTTGGGAAAGGTCGGGGTGACGGTGGACACGGCCGCCAGGCGTACGAAGCCGGCGCCGCGCCGCCGGGCGTACTCCTCCGAGGCCAGCACCACCGCCGCGCCCCCGTCGGAGGTGGCGCAGATGTCCATGAGCCGCAGCGGGTCGGCCACCATGGGGGAGGCCAGCACCTCCTCGGCCGTGACGGGCTTGCGGTAGCGGGCCATGGGGTTGAGCGACCCGGCCAGCGCGTTCTTGACCTTGACGGCGGCGAAGTCCTGGGACGTGGAGCCGTACAGGGCCATGCGCCTGCGCGCGTAAAGGCCGAAATAGGCCGGATTGGTGGCACCCAGCAGGCGGAAGCGCAGCCAGTCAGGATCGTCCGGGCGATCGCCGCCCACCGGTTTGAAGAACCCCTTCGGCGTCGAGTCCGCCCCCACCACCAGCGCGACGTCGCACAGGCCGGCCAGGATCCGGGTGCGGGCGATGTCGAGGGCCTGGGCCCCCGACGCGCACGCCGCGTAGCAGGAGGCGATCCTGGCCCCCGACCACCCGAGCGCCTGCGCGTAGGAGGCGCCGGCGACGAAGCCCGGGTAGCCGTTCCTGATGGTGTCCGCGCCCACCACGTACTGGACGTCGGTCCAGGCGATCCCGGCGTCGCGCAGTGCCGCGCGGGCCGCCGCGACGCCGTACTCCAGGAAGGGCTTGCCCCATTTGCCCCACGGATGCAGGCCCGTGCCCAGCACGACCACGCTCACGATGCCCGCCTCCACATCCACACCAGCGGCCCGTCGGCCAGTGGCCCGCTGGTGAGCTCCAGTTCCATGCCGATCCGGAGCTCGTCCACCGTGAGCCCCATGACCTGCCCGAGCACCACGATCCCCGCCCCGTCGAGCTCGACCGCGGCCAGCGTCACCGGCTCGTACGGCTCCGCCGCCACGAACGGCGGAGGCGGCGGATAACAGGCGTTCGTGTACGACCAGACGCGCCCGCGCCGGGGCAGCCTGGCCACCTCCATCTCCTCGCCCTCGCAACGCGGATTGGGACAGAACCCGCGCCGCGGTGGGAAGCAGACGGTGCCGCAGGCCGTGCACCTGGTGCCCAGCAGGCAGACGCCGTCGGCGTCGATGGCGAACCAGCCGTCGATCGCGTACGTCATGCGAGGAGTATCACACAAGCGCTTGCTAGGTTAAATCCCTGCCGCGCCGCTGTCGCGTCATGACCACCCGTACCGACATGACCGCCACCAGCGCCAGCAGGCCCGCCACCACGTGGGCCCGCGACGAGGGCTCCGGTCCGGCGCCGAAATACGGCCCGGGGCGGGGGAGCGGGGCCGCGGGGGCGTCCAGCCGGTCGGCCGCGCGCAGTGCCAGCAGCGCGTTGGCCACGCCGTGCCCGTATGCGCGGCTGTATCCGGCCGCCGGCCGCTTCCTGGCGCCGAGCTCGATGGCCGTCCGCACGTGGTACGGCGACATGCCGGGATGCGCCGACTTGATCAGCGCCGCGATGCCCGCCACCATGGCCGCCGCCGAGCTGGTGCCCTCGCCCACCACGTACGCGTCGTCGCCGTCGGCCGTGACGATCTCCGTGCCCGGCGCGACCACGGACAGGTAGTCCTGCCTGTTGGAGAACCTCGCCACCCGCAGCCGCCGGTCCACGGCCCCCACGGCGATCACCCCGGGATAGGCGGCGGGGAAGTTCTTCCTGTTGCCCGCGTCGCCGTCGTTGCCGGACGAGGCCACCAGCACCGCGCCCTTGCCGATCGCGTACTGGACGGCCTCCTCCTCGTCCGCCGAGCCCTCCCACGCGCCGCTGCCGCCGCCCAGCGACATGCTGATGACGTCGGCGCCGTGGTCGGCCGCGTAGCGGATGCCCTTGGCCAGCGCGTTGCCGCCGCCGGAGCGCTGCTGCGCGCGCAGCGGGTCGCCGTTCTCCAGCGTGACCCTGATGGACAGTACCTTGGCCGCGGGCGCCACCCCGATGACGCCGCCCTTGTGGCCGTCGCCGTGCCCGCGCCCGGCGATCAGGCTGGCCATGGCCGTCCCGTGCCGCCCCCAGAGGCCCGCGCTCCGGGCGGCACCGGTCAGGTCGGGACCCTGGCTCACCACGCCCGCCAGGTCCTGGTGGCGGCCGTTGACGCCGGTGTCCAGGACGGCGACCAGCACGCCCGCGCCCTTGCTCTCCCGCCACGCCTCGGGCAGCCGCAGCGCGCCGAGCTGCCACTGGCCGGCGCGCACGACCTCGCCGACGTCGTCGGAGGCGACCGGCGCGGCGACGCCGACCACCAGGGTGGCCATCAGGAGGGGGACGAGGACCCGGTTCATCGGGTCAGCGTCCGGTGCAGCGCCGTCGCGAGCTGCCGTGCGATGCCGCGCAGCCGCGGCACGGTCCGGTCGCCCGGCCGGTACGACCTGCCGTCCGCGTACCCGGCGGCCGTCGCCACCAGATAGCGCTCCCACGATCCCATCAGCACCCCGGTGAAGTACTGACGCTCCCCGAACCGCTCGGCGGGCCCACCGGGGAACGCCACGGGCCGCACGCTCGCCGGCCGCCCGGCGTCATAGCGTCCGGACCCCGGTTCGTCGAGCACGGCGATCCCCACGGTGGCGACGAAGGTGTGGGTGCTGTCGGCGTACGTGGCACGTAACGCGGTACGGCACCCGCGCGGAACCGCGCCCGGCTGGAACGCCACCCGGCAGGGCGCCTCGGGTGCGACCCCGGCCAGCACGTACGTGACCCGCGCCCCCGAGGGGCTGACGCCGGCCATCGTGCCGGGGAAGAGCTTCGCCACCGGCCACGCGTGCCAGCGCTCGGACACGGGCGGCTCCGCCGGGGGCCAGAGAGCGGACATTATGGAGAGCAGGACCACGGACAGCTGGTACACGTCAACCTCGAACGGGAGAGGAGGGACGCCCGTTTGACCCCGCATTCTGACACGTGACCGCCGCTCCATTCCGACGCTTCGGTAAACAGACCGATACGCGGAGTAATTCCGATCTGTGGCATTCCTCCTATGGAGTCGGCGCAAGTCGGACATGCGCCCCCGGTGGGAGCCCCAGCCGCTGCGCCGCGTCACCCGAGTTGACCGCGATCGCGACCAGGCCGGCCGAGTCCGCGAACGCCACCAGCTCGCCCGGCGGCACCGCCGCGAACGTCTCCCGGTACGGCATCGAGAGCTGCCGCCGCCCCAGCCAGACCCCGAGCGTGTCGCCCACCCGGACGCCGAGCGCCTGCAGGTCCCCGGCCGGGATCGAGAGCTGGGTGTTGCCGTAGCGATCGACCGAGACGACCTCGCCCTCCACCGAGCCGTCGCGCAGCTGCGAGGTGGGCTCCGGGAGGGTGACCAGCCTGCCCACCGGCACCTCGGGCCCCAGCTCAGCGAGCGCCAGCCCGCCGCACAGCCGCCCGGCGACCGGCGAGAACACGTCGCGCCCGTGGAAGGTCGGCGAGACGGGGCGCAGGAAGTGCCGCTCGTCGCTGATCTCGTAGGCCGCCCGCGCGCCGCCGCTGGCGTGCACCGCCCACGACAGCAGCCCGTTGTCCGGGCCGATGAACACCCGGCCGCCCGCCTCGACCGCCACCGCGCGCCGGGCGCCGCCCGTACCGGGATCGACGGCGCCGATGTGGATGCCCGCCGGGAGGTACGGGATGGTCTGGGCGAGAATCGCCGCGCCCCGCCGTACGTCCCCCGCGGGGATCAGGTGGCACACGTCGATCACCCGGGCCTGCGGAGCGATCCCGGCAATCACTCCATGACAGGCCGCCACATAGCCATCTTCAAGCCCATAGTCGGTGAGGAGGGTGATTACTGAGGTCACAATTGGGGACTGTACGTCCCCCCATCCGCCGTGAACAGCCGCACTCGGGACATTACGATTGGTGGATGCGACGCGCTCGTCGCGTGCTCCCTTTCGAGGAGGACACCATGGGAGCACCGCTCAGCGGTGACAACGCTGCCCAGGAACCGCCCCGCCAACCTCTCTCACAACGTGATCTCGAGCTCCTCGCCTTCGAGCGCCAATGGTGGCGCTACGCGGGCGCGAAGGAGCAGGCCATCAAGGAGGCCTTCGGGTTCTCCGCCACGCGCTATTACCAGTTGCTCGGCGAGTTGATCGACCGGCCGGAGGCATTAGAGCAGGACCCGATGCTCGTGAAGCGGCTACGCAGGTTGCGCTCCACCCGCCAGCGCGACCGCGCGGCCAGAAGGCTTGGCATGCGTCCCTGACCGGCTGGGTAAGGCAGCCGCGTGGAGAACATCCCTGGAATGGAAGCGATCTTGAAGGATCCGGCGGGAGCCGTGATCGGACTCGACTTCGACGGGACCCTGTCGCCGATCGTGCCCGACCCCGCCGCGGCCGTGGTCCACCCGAAGGCGGCCGCGGTCCTCGCCGAGCTGGGCGCACACGTGCGCGCGGTGGCCATCGTGACGGGCCGGCCTCCTGCCACCGTGCTGGAGCTGGGCCCCGGGCTGGCCGACGTGCCGGGGCTGGTGGTGCTCGGGCACTACGGTTTCGAGCGCTGGGAGGGCGGCCGGATCTCCGCGCCGCCGCCTCCGCCCGGCGTGCCGCGCGCCGAGGCGGAGCTGCAGTTGCTGCTCGGCTCCCTCCAGCTGCGAGGCGTGACGATCGAGGACAAGGGCCGGGCCGTGGCCGTGCACACCAGGCGCAGCCCCGACCCCGAGGGTGCGCTCGCCGCACTGCGCGAGCCGCTGGCCAAGCTGGCCGCCAAGCACGGCTTGGTGATCGAGCCCGGGCGCATGGTGCTGGAGCTGCGGCCGCCGGGCATGGACAAGGGGCAGGCGCTCAGCCTGTTCCTGGCCGAGCGGGCCGCCAGGTCGGTCATGTTCGTCGGCGACGACCTGGGGGATCTGGCCGCGTTCGACGCCGTACGCGCGTCGGGGTTGCCCGGTGTGACCGTGTGCAGCGGCTCCGCCGAGGTGACGGCCCTGGCCGAGCGTTCCGACATCGTGGTGGACGGCCCGGACGGAGTGGTGGCCCTCTTGGCGGAGCTCGTGTCGGCTTTCAGCCGTTCGTGATCGAGGCTTTCAGTCGTTGGTGACTGATCTGCAAGTGGCGCTCCCTAGGGTCGGGGTCATGTCCAAGCGCTACCTCGTCGTCGCGGCCGTGGCCGCGGCCACCCTCGTGACCGCCGCCGTCCCCGCGAACGCCGCTCCCGCCCAGCCGCTGAAGTTCCGCAACGGCCTGACGATCTACATTCCGATCGAGTGGGAGGTCCGCCGCATCGGCGCCGACCAGGTGCAGGTCATCACCGGCAAATGTCGTGGCACCCAGGGCTGGGGCACGTACGAGTGCAAGGCCTTCTACCTCTTCGGCCCGTCGATGATCAAGATCGGCGCCGAGGGGTGGGGTGCCTACACCGGCAAGAACCCCTTCTACACGGCGAGCGACGTGCAGCCCTGCCCCTTCAACCGCAAGTGGGGCGAGCACATCGGTCCGCAGGTCAAGCGGGGCCTTCGCCAGGTCGGCCCGGGGCACAAGGCCGCCTACAACGCCTGGAGCGCCACGTGCGTCCCCTACGACAGCAACAAGATCAAGGGCCGCTTCACCCAGCGCGAGTGGTACCTGCCGAAGAGCAAGATCCTGATCGTGGACCAGTGGAACACGCCGGGGCTGTCCGACGCTCTCAAGTACGCCGACTGGAACTAACGCTCCAGGGCTTCGAGCTGGGCCGCGAGCCACTTCTGCGGCGGCAGGGCGGTGGCCGCGGCGCACAGCTTGTCGCGCCGCGTCCGGCGCTCGTCCTCCGGCATGACCAGTGCCTCGTACAGGGCGGCGGCGGTGCCGCTGATGTCGTAGGGGTTGACCACGAGCGCGTGCGCCCCCAGCTCGGCCGCCGCCCCCGCCTCGCGCGAGAGCACCAGCGCGCAGCGCGGCGACAGCACCGGGCCCTCCTTGGCGACCAGGTTCATCCCGTCGCGGATGGGGTTGACCAGCAGCACGTCCGCCATCCGGTACGCCGCCAGGGAGCGCGGGTAGTCGTCGTTGACGTTGAGAATGAGCGGGTCCCAGTCCTCGGTGGCGTAGTCGTCCTCGATCTGCTGGGCGCAGCGCTGCACCGACGCGGTGTATTCGCGATATTCGGGCAGGTCGTGCCGGCTCGGGTAGGCGAAGGCCAGATGGACCACCCGCCCGTGCCACTCCGGGTGCGCGTCGAGGAACTCGCGGTAGGCCACCAGGCCGCGCACGATGTTCTTCGACAGCTCGGTGCGGTCGATGCGGACGATCAGCTTGCGGTCGCCGACCTGCTCCCTGATCGCGGCCATGTGCGACTCGACGTCGGGCTCGCAGGCCCGCTCCCACAGCGCCGCGCCGTCCACGCCGAGGCTGTGCACGCCGACGCGGGTCGTCCTGCCCTCGTAGGTGACGCTGCGGCCGACCCGGTCGACCTCGGCGCCCAGCAGCGCCTCGCAGCAATCCATGAACGCCCCCGCCCAGCGCCCGGTCAGGAACCCGGCGTGATCGGCGCCCAGGATGCCTTCGAGCACTTCTCCGGCCACCTCGTCGGGCAGCAGGGAGAAGTATTCCGGCGGCGCCCACGGGGTGTGGCTGAAGTGGGCGATGCGCAGGTCCGGCCGCTCGGCGCGGAGCATCGCCGGAGTCAGCGTGAGGTGGTAGTCCTGCACCATCACGCGGGCGCCGTGCCCGGCCTCCTCGGCCAGCGCCAGCGCGAACGCGCCGTTGTAGTCACGGTAGGACTCCCACTCGCGCGCGAACCTCGTGCCGAAGTTGGGCGCGTTGGGGATGTCGTAGAGCAGGTGGTTGACGAACCACAGCGTGGAGTTGGCCACGGCGTTGTAGGCCCGGTGGAAGGTGGCCGACGGGATGTCGAGCATCCGCAGCGGGCCCGTGTCGTAGCCGGCCTGGTCGATCCGGCCGCCGGGAGCCAGGCGTACGGCGCTGCGGTCGTCGTCGGACAACGCCGCGCAAACCCACAGCACGCCGTCGTCTTTCGCCACACCGGACAGCCCGGACACGAGACCGCCGCCGCCGCGCTTCATGGTCAGCTCGCCGTCGTCGGAGACGGTGAAGGAGACGGGCCCTCTGTTGGAGGCCACCAGAACGCTGTTCATACAGGCTCCCTTCGATCATAGGATCCCAGCTATGGCGCTTGATGAGCTAACCGAGGAACTCGCCCGATCCGCCGCAGCCGGAGATCATCGCGCGCTTGGCGAGCTTTTGGCCAGGATCGAACCCGATGTGATGCGGCACTGTGCCCGGATCCTGCCTTATCACCAGGACGCGGAGGAGGCATCCCAGGACACCTTGCTGGCTGTGGCCCGCAACATCGGGCGGTTCGAGGGCCGGGCCAGGTTCAGCACCTGGCTGCACATCGTGACCGCCAACTGCGCGCGCACCACCTACCGCTCTCTCAAACGCCGGGCGGCCGAGCAGACCTCGGACGAACTGCCGATGCAGAAGCCCGACGTGCGGCGGGTCAGCGTGATCGCGGGCTCGCGGCTCGACCTGCTCGACGCGATGGAGGCGCTGGAGGCCGACAAGCCCGACCTGGCGCAGGCGCTGGTGCTGCGCGACATCGTCCAGCTCGACTACAACGAAGTGGCCGAGCAGCTAGGCATCCCGCTCGGCACCGCGAAGTCACGCATTCACCAGGCACGCAAATACGTGCAGGCCGCCCTGGGGGAGGACTATCGCTGAGACTTGGCGTCTCATTTGCTGAGACAGATGGCCGTTCCGGCTACTCCGGCAGGTACAGTCTCTGTCAACAACTGAATATTGCTCATCCAGAGGGGTGGAGGGACCGGCCCTGCGAAGCCCCGGCAACCCTCCCGGCTTGTGACTCGCGACCTGGCGAGGCCGACCGGGACAAGGTGCCAATTCCGGTTCGCGGTCAAGGTGGCCGTGGGCGAAGATGAGGGAAGGCCTCGCTTCATGTCGCTCGACTTTGGTCCTGCTGTCGCTCTGTCCTGCCGCGAGTGCGGCACGCGCTACCCGCTGGGTCCCAGCTTCGCCTGTCTGGAGTGTTTCGGGCCGCTCGAGGCGGCCTACGATTTCGGCGGCGTGAGCCGCGCGGACATCGAGTCGGGTCCCGCGAACATCTGGCGCTACCGTTCGCTGCTGCCCGTGCCGGCCGACGTGATCAGCAAGCCCAACATGAACCCGGGCTGGACCAAGCTGGTCAAGGCGGGCAACCTCGGGCGGGCGCTCGGCATCGAGTCCCTCTACGTGAAGGACGACTCGGGCAACCCCACCCACTCCTTCAAGGACCGAGTGGTCGCCATCGCCGTCGAGGCGGCGCGCAACTTCGGTTTCCACACGCTTTCCTGCTCCTCCACCGGCAACCTCGCGGGCGCGGTCACCGCCGCGGCGGCGCGGGCCGGGCTCGACGCCTGCGTGTTCATCCCGGCGAACCTCGAAGAAGCCAAGATCACCATGGCGCGGGTGTTCGGCGGCAAGCTGATCGGGATCGACGGGACGTACGACGAGGTCAACAGGTTCTGCTCCGAGCTGATCGGCGACCCTCTGGGTGACAAGTGGGGGTTCGTCAACGTCAACCTGCGGCCTTACTACGCCGAGGGCTCCAAGACGCTCGCGTACGAGATCGCCGAGCAGCTCGGCTGGCGGCTGCCCGAGCAGATCGTCATTCCCATCGCCTCGGGCTCGCAGCTCACGAAGATCGACAAGGGCTTCAAGGAGCTGGTCGCGCTGGGGCTGGTCGAGGACACGCCTTACAAGATCTTCGGGGCGCAGGCGGCCGGGTGCTCGCCGGTGTCGGCGGCCTACAAGGCCGGGCACGACGTCGTCCAGCCGGTCAAGCCGGACACCATCGCCAAGTCGCTGGCCATCGGAAACCCGGCGGACGGGCCGTACGTGCTGGACATCGCCCGGCGCACCGGAGGGGCCGTCGAGGACGTCACGGATGCCGAGATCGTGGCCGCGATCAAGCTGCTGGCCTCGACGGAGGGCATCTTCGCCGAGACCGCGGGCGGGGTGACCGTGGGCGTGCTCAAGAAGCTCGTCGAGACGGGGCAGCTCGATCCCGAGGCCGAGACCGTGGTGCTGAACACCGGAGACGGGCTCAAGACGCTCGACGCGATCAGCGGCGACGCCGCCAAGCCCACCGCCGTGATCCGGCCCTCTCTCGACGCGTTTCGTGCGGCTGTCTGACTACCAGGAAAGCGAGTTATAACCATGAGCGTCTCTGTGCGGATCCCAACGATTCTACGCACCTACACCGGGGGCAACGCCGAAGTGAGTGGCGAAGGCGCGACTCTTCGTGACGTCCTCGCCAAGCTCGACTCCGACTACCCGGGGATCGGCGCGAGAATTCTGGATGAATCGGGCAAGATTCGGCGTTTTGTCAATGTTTACGTGGGGGAAGAGGACGTCCGTTTCGCCCAAGGGCTCGACACTCCAGCCCCTGAGGGCACGCAGATCTCCATCATCCCGGCGGTCGCCGGCGGCTGAGTGCAGTAGATCACATCCTTGAAGGCGCCCCTAGTGGGCGCCTTCTCCTTTTCGTCACCAATTCAACGTTGAACAACCTCCCTTGTGCGGAAATGCGTTGTTTGTGGTTTGACTCTGTTGCCAAACGCTGTGCCACAGGTATGGTCGAGGGCGATCGTCTGGCTGATTTTCCGTTAAGTCAGGCGATTACAGGTCTCGCGGTGGAATGGGCGAGATCTGTTAGCCCAGTAAGAGGAGTCGGAAGTGGCGCAGGGCACCGTCAAGTGGTTCAACGCGGACAAGGGCTACGGCTTCATCGCGGTAGACGGTGGTAAGGATGTATTCGTCCATTACTCAGCGATCCTGATGGACGGGTATCGATCTCTCGAACAGGGGCAGCGCGTCGAGTTCGAGATCACGCAGGGCCAGAAGGGACCGCAGGCCGAGGCTGTCCGCGCGGTCTGATTCACGTCACTGGTATGCACCGGCGGCATCGCACGGCAGCGCAGTCCGTGCGAGCCCGCCACCTCCCTTTCGTCGAGACTGACACGGCGGGCCGCTCGGGGCGGCTCGCCGTTCAGGCCGATTGACCTGGGAAGGAACGCCAGGTACGGGGTCTCTGGCTTGCACTCGGCAGGGTAGAGTGCTAAACAGTTCGTTGGCACTCTGTGCAGCAGAGTGCCAACAACTCGGATCGAGACGATGGGGTCTGCCGAACGGAGATGCAGACCCATGCCGTCGCGGGCGTCGGCTCGGTCCAGGACAAGCCACCCTGTATCTGGGAGGTCTAGCCTTATGGCAGCCAAGATGATCGCGTTTGACGAGGACGCCCGGCGCGGTCTCGAGCGCGGTATGAACCAGCTCGCTGACGCCGTCAAGGTGACCCTGGGCCCCAAGGGCCGCAACGTCGTGCTGGAGAAGAAGTGGGGCGCTCCCACGATCACCAACGACGGTGTCTCCATCGCCAAGGAGATCGAGCTCGAGGACCCGTGGGAGAAGATCGGCGCTGAGCTGGTCAAGGAAGTCGCCAAGAAGACGGACGACGTCGCGGGTGACGGCACCACCACCGCCACCGTGCTCGCCCAGGCGCTGGTACGCGAGGGCCTGCGTAACGTAGCCGCGGGTGCCAACCCGATGGCGCTGAAGAAGGGCATCGAGGCCGCGGTCGAGCGCGTCAGCGAGGAGCTCTCCAAGCTGGCCAAGGACGTGGAGACCAAGGAGCAGATCGCTTCCACCGCCTCCATCTCCGCCGCCGACCCCGAGATCGGCGCGCTCATCGCCGAGGCGATGGACAAGGTCGGCAAGGAAGGCGTCATCACCGTCGAGGAGAGCAACACCTTCGGCCTGGAGCTCGAGCTCACCGAGGGCATGCGCTTCGACAAGGGCATGACGTCGATGTACTTCGTCACCGACTCGGACCGCATGGAGGCCGTGCTCGAGGACCCGTACATCCTGATCGTCAACAGCAAGGTCTCCGCCAACAAGGACCTGCTGCCGCTGCTCGACAAGGTCGTGCAGTCCGGCAAGCCGCTGCTGATCATCGCTGAGGACGTCGAGGGCGAGGCCCTGGCCACCCTGGTCGTCAACAAGATCCGCGGCCTGTTCCGCTCCGTGGCCGTCAAGGCCCCGGGCTTCGGCGACCGCCGCAAGGCCATGCTCAACGACATCGCCATCCTCACCGGTGGTCAGGTCGTCGCCGAGGAGGTCGGTCTCAAGCTCGAGAACGCCACCCTCGACCTGCTGGGCCGCGCGCGCAAGGTCGTCGTCACCAAGGACGAGACCACGATCGTCGACGGCGCCGGTGACGCCGAGCAGATCGCCGGCCGGGTCAACGAGATCCGCGCCGAGATCGACCGCACCGACTCCGACTACGACCGCGAGAAGCTCCAGGAGCGTCTCGCCAAGCTGGCCGGCGGCGTGGCCGTCATCAAGGCCGGCGCGGCGACCGAGGTCGAGCTCAAGGAGCGCAAGCACCGCATCGAGGACGCCGTCCGCAACGCCAAGGCGGCCGTCGAGGAGGGCATCGTCCCCGGCGGTGGCGTGGCGCTGCTGCAGGCCGGCGCCAAGGCGTTCGACAAGCTCGAGCTCAACGGCGACGAGGCCACCGGTGCCGCGATCGTCAAGAAGGCGCTCGAGGAGCCGCTGAAGCAGATCGCGGTCAACGCCGGTCTCGAGGGCGGCGTCGTGGTGGAGCGCGTTCGCAACCTCACCCCGGGTGAGGGCCTCAACGCCGCCACCGGCGAGTACGTCAACATGTTCGAGTCGGGCATCATCGACCCGGCCAAGGTGACGCGCTCGGCGCTGCAGAACGCCGCCTCCATCGCGGCGCTCTTCCTCACCACCGAGGCCGTCATCGCCGAGAAGCCGGAGAAGACCCCGGCCGCTCCCGCCGGCATGCCCGGCGGCGGCGACATGGACTTCTAAGTCTTTCTCGCTGTTCACGATAAGAGCGGTCCGGATTTCCGGGCCGCTCTTATTTTCGTTTTCCGGCCATGACGTTTGATAATCGCGCCGCTACTGACCGCGCCGGTTCATCGGCTCCCGCAGCCCTGCGTGCCGTTCCACGCGGTCGTGGCCGGGCAGGCGCGGCCAGGTGGCGGCGCGTGCCCGGCCGGTGCTCAGACGCCGTAGTGGGGGATGATGTGGCCGCGGGCCAGGGTGTTGGCGGTGATGTTGAAGCCGGCCACCGCCGGGCTGGCGTCGCTGTCCACGCCCAGCTTGTCGACGCCCAGCGCGTGCACCGTGAAGACGTAGCGGTGCGGGTCACCGGGCGGCGGGGCCGAGCCGCCGTAGGCCTTGACACCATAGTCGTTGCGGGCGTGGACCGCGCCCTCGGGCAGGCCCTTGAAATCGGGAGAGGTGCCCGCGCCCGTGGGCAGCTCGGTCGCCGAGGCCGGCAGGTCGAACAGCACCCAGTGCCAGAACCCGCTGCCCGTGGGGGCGTCGGGATCGAAGCACGTGACGGCGTAGCCGCGGGTCTCGGCGGGCGCGCCGGACCAGCGGAGGTGGGGCGAGAGGTTCTGGCCCGTCATGCCCCAGTCGTTGAAGACGTGCAGGTCGCTCAGCCGCTCACCGTGCTGGATGTCGTCGCTCTCGACCACGAGCGCGGGAACCGACGGCAGGTGTTCATGTGGAAGCGGTGCTGGCACGGCGTCCTCCTAGGTAGAGAGCTTCTTGCCCGCCATCCTAGAAGCGGCCGTGCCCGCCGCATTTCAGGCTGCCAGCTGGGGAGGCAGCGGCTTGTCGTGCAGGACCGTCAGTGAGGTCACGGCACGGGTCAGGACCACGTACAGGCGGGCCAGGCCCCGGGGCTCGGCCGCGACGATGTCGGCGGGTTCGACGACGATGACGTGGTCGTACTCCAGGCCCTTGGCCAGGGTCGCGGGCACCACCAGCAGGCGGTGCTCCTCGCTGGAGTCGGGGTCGAGGACGGCGTGGGGGAGATCGGCGAGAGCACTGGAGACCTCACCGGCCATCGCGTCGGGGACGATGACGCCGATCGAGCCCTCCTTGGCGAGGACCTCTCTGGCGGCCTCCGCGATCGAGCCGCCCGGGCGTATGGCGAGCGAGCCCGCGCCGGGGCGCAGGGATCGAGGAGCGGCCAGGTCGGGGGCGATCGAGGGGAGCAGGCGGGCCGCGTAGTCCAGGACCTCGCGCGGTACGCGGAAGCCGAGCGTCAGCTCCGTCACCTCGCCCTCGCGCTGGCCCAGGTGCTCCAGCACCGACTCCCACGAGCTGGTCGACCATGGCGTGGTGCCCTGGGCCAGGTCGCCCAGCACGGTGGCCGAGCCGTTGCGGCAGCGCCGGCCGAGCGCCCTGAGCTGCATCTCGGACAGGTCCTGGGCCTCGTCCACCACCAGGTGGCCCAGCGACGGCGTGCGCTCCATCAGGTCGCGGAGCTCGTCCAGGAGCGCGGCGTCCGCGGCGGACCATTTGGCGGACTTCCAGCCCCGGTACGGTTTCCGCCAAATAAGCATTTCTTGCTCATCAGGCGACAAATCGGATTTTGAGGCTTTAGCGAGAAATTCCGGGTCGGACAGCAGGCGATGAAGCACCTGTTCCGGCGTCAGCTTGGGCCAGACCGCCTCCACGAGCTGCTTGACCGGTTTCGACCTGGCCACGGCGTCCTGCACGCGGTCGTCGGGCGACTCGCCGCGCTGCTCCATGCGTACCAGCACCATGTGGGCCAGCCGCTGCGCCAGCGCCGCCCGCCCGGGAAGGTAGCGGGTGGTGCCGCGCAGGGAGGCCACGATCTCGCGTACCTCGTAGTCCGCCACCCGGAAGCGGTAGGCCCCCTTGGTGAACACCAGGCCCTCCTCGGGCTTGACGATGTGCAGCCAGAGCGCGCGTTCGAGCACCGCCGCCATCCTGGCGTCGCCCTTGACCGCCGCGACCATCGGGTCCTCCGGAGCCGCGTGCTCCCCGAGCAGCCCCGCCACCGTGGTCTGGTCGACCTTGACCTCGCCGAGCGCCGGCAGCACCGAGGAGATGTACGACAGGAACGCCCGGTTGGGGCCGACGATCATCACGCCGGACCTGGCGAGCCGCTCGCGGTGGGTGAACAGCAGGTACGCCGCCCGGTGCAGGCCCACAGCGGTCTTACCGGTGCCGGGGGCGCCCTGCACGCACACCGTCTGCGCCAGGGTGGAGCGGACGATCTCGTCCTGGTCCGGCTGGATCGTGGCGACGATGTCACGCATCGGGCCGGTGCGCGGGCGCTCGATCTCCTCGGTGAGGATCCGCGACGGGCCGATGTCGACGCCCTCGCCTTCGCCGAGCGGCTCGTCCTCGAACGCGGTGAGCGCGCCGCCGTGGTAGCCGAAGCGGCGCCGGCGTACGACACCCATGGGGTCGGCCGGGCTGGCCTGGTAGAACGCGCGCGACACGGGGGCGCGCCAGTCGATGACCAGGGGGCGGCTGTGCCCGTCGTGCACGTGGCGGCGGCCGACGTAGATCGTGCCGGGCAAATCATCGCCTGCCATGCGGTCGAGGCGGCCGAAGAACAGCGGCGTGTCCGGATGGTCGGCCAGCGCGGCCACCCGCTGGTCGAGCAGCGACTGGAGGATCTGCTGCGACACCCAGTCGCCGGCCGCGTCCGCCGACAGCGACTGGGCGTGGGCGCGCATGGCGGCGAGCGCGGCCCTGGAGGAGGCCAGATGAGCCTGCTCGGCGGCGAGCACGTCGGAGGGTATGTCGGGGGCCAATTGGTGTGCGGGCATGCGAAAGCGCCTCCCATAGGTGGCAACGGAGGTGGTTAAGGCAGCGAATCGGCCAGTTTAATAGCGGCGGCTGCGGGGTTCCACAGCATTTACCGCCGCCGCGCCGCGCTGTCCGGCGTTGGCCCGCGCCGCCCGAGCCGCTGCGATGGGGCCCGATTACGGTCGGTTGCCCGGGTTTGGGGCCGGGTAGGGGTAGGAAGTGGCGCGGGTCCAACTCCGTTTTTCGCCGATCATTCCCACGATCGCGAGCTTCCTGCTGGCGGCCCTGTGGGGGTTGTCGGTGTTCGCCGGCTGGGGACTGGAGGCGTTCTGCGCGGGCGGCGAATCGTCGTCGACCTGCTCGCAACGCCTCGGTACGGTCTCCACGGTGTCGGGGCTGTTCGCCGCGCTCGCCGCCTGCTGCACGGCGGCCGCCTGGCTGATCCCGTCGTCGCGGCACGACCCGCGTACGTTCGGGCGGGTCATGGGCGCCGGAGTGGTGTCGTGGATCGTCGCGGAGGGCGTGCTCTTCCTCGGCGGCCTGCTGGTGCGTTGACCGGCCACAACGCCCGAAGCTGGGAACCACCTGGGAATACCGAAAATATGGGGCATATCAGGTGGGTTTGTCGGATCATGGGGGTATGTCGCAGGCGGCCTGATGATACGCAGGTGAGGGGGGTGGTTCGATTGTCAACGGCCCGCGGAGTCTCGTGGACGTGACACCACGCTGGATGCCTGGCCGCTCCGGCGAGCGGCCGGGCACCGAGCCCCTCGCACCCGGGGGCACGCGCCGGCGTCACACCCCGCCGAGCACGTCGTCGGCGTCGATGATCTGATACGCGTACCCCTGCTCGGCCAGGAACCGCTGCCGGTGCGCCGCGAACTCCTGGTCCACCGTGTCCCTGCTGACCACCGTGTAGAACCGGGCGCCCCCGCCGTCGGCCTTGGGCCGCAGCACCCGGCCGAGCCGCTGGGCCTCCTCCTGGCGTGAGCCGAACGTGCCGGACACCTGGATCGCGATGGCCGCCTCCGGCAGGTCGATGGAGAAGTTGGCCACCTTCGACACCACCAGCACCTGGATCTCCTTGTCGCGGAAGGCCTGGTAGAGCCGCTCGCGTTCCTTGATCCTGGTCTCGCCCTTGATGACCGGCGCGTTGAGGTGCTCGCCGAGCTCGTCGAGCTGGTCGATGTATTGCCCGATGACCAGCACCTGCTCGCCCAGGTGGCGCCGGACCAGCGCCTCGGTCACGTGGGTCTTGGACGGCGTGGTGGCGCAGAAGCGGTAGCGCTCCTCGGCCTCGGCCATCGCGTACGCCAGCCGCTCCTCGTCCGTCAGCGTGACCCGCACCTCGACGCAGTCGGCGGGCGCGATCCAGCCCTGGTTCTCCATCTCTTTCCAGGGCGCGTCGTAGCGCTTGGGGCCGATCAGCGAGAACACGTCGCCCTCGCGCCCGTCCTCGCGCACCAGCGTCGCGGTCAGCCCGACCCGGCGGCGGGCCTGCAGGTCGGCGGTCATCCGGAAGATCGGCGCGGGCAGCAGGTGCACCTCGTCGTAGACGACCAGTCCCCAGTCGCGCGCGTCGAACAGCTCCAGGTGGCTGTAGACACCCTTCCGCCTGGTCGTCATCACCTGGTAGGTGGCGATGGTGACCGGGCGGATCTCCTTCTTCGAGCCGGAGTATTCGCCGATCTCGTCCTCGGTCAGCGAGGTGCGCTTGAGCAGCTCGGTCTTCCACTGGTGGGCCGAGACCGTGTTGGTCACCAGGATGAGCGTGGTGGCCTGGGCGTGCGCCATCGCGGCCGCGCCGACGATCGTCTTGCCGGCGCCGCAGGGCAGCACGACCACGCCGGAGCCGCCGTGCCAGAAGGCGTCGGCCGCCTCCTGCTGGTAAGGCCGCAGCGCCCAGCCGTCCTGCGTCAGCTTGATCGGGTGCGCCTCGCCGTCGACGTAGCCGGCCAGGTCCTCGGCGGGCCAGCCCAGCTTGAGCAGCGCCTGCTTGACGTTGCCCCGGTCGCTCGGGTGGACGACCACGGAGTCGGGGCCGAGCCGCTCGCCCAGCATCGGCTGGATCTTCCTGGAGCGCAGCACCTCTTCGAGCACGGCCCGGTCGCTGGAGGTCAGGACCAGGCCGTTGACCGGGTCCTTCTCCAGCCGCAGCCGTCCGTAGCGGGCCATGGTCTCGGCGACGTCGACCAGCAGCGCGTGCGGCACCGGATAGCGGCTGTAGCTGATCAACGCGTCGATGACCTGCTCGGCGTCGTGGCCGGCGGCGCGGGCGTTCCACAGCGCCAGCGGGGTGACGCGGTAGGTGTGCACGTGTTCTGGAGCGCGTTCGAGTTCGGCGAACGGCGCGATGGCCTTGCGGCATTCGTCGGCCTTGGCGTGGTCGACCTCGAGCAACAGTGTCTTGTCCGATTGGACGATCAGCGGTCCATCGCTCACTGGCTTTTCTCCGTGGGTTCGGGGACGGGGCCTGGGTGCAGCAGGACCATCGTCTCCTGATCCCGGCTTTGGCCGCTCCAGTGTGCAACGTCCAGGGCGCCCGGATTAGTCCGAACAACTAATCCGCGCGCCCTGGACGTATCACCGGAGGTCAGGAGCTGCGCGGCTCCCACCGGAAGTGCTTGCGGGCGATGAGCACGCCCACGACGATCCACGCCACGATCAGCAGCAGCCGCGGTCCCGCGGCCCCCCATGACTCGGCGAAGGATACCGCCGGATGCGGCGCCGCCTGCGTGAAGTCCTGGCCGAAATAGCCGATGCGGATGACGTCGACGACCGGCGAGAGCGGCAGCGCGCCCGCGACGCGCTGCACGATGTCCGGCATGCCGGACAGGGGGAAGCTCGCCTGCGAGGTCGTGGCCAGCACCAGCATCGCCGGCAGGACCGTGATCTGCGCCGACTCGCCGCTCTTGGTGAACCCCGACAGCGCCGCCGCCATCGGCACGAACATCACCGAGCCCAGCACGATGCCGAGGAAGAGCAGCGGGATGTTGCGCGGCAGGTGCCCGCCCAGCGCCACCATGCCCAGCGTGATGATCGCGGCGGCCTGCAGTACGTAGATGACCGTGCAGGCCAGCCCGCTGCCGCCGAAGATGGCCGCCTCGGACAGCACGCTCCCGCGCATGCGCTTCAGCACCAGCTCCTCACGCCGGACGGTGAAGACCGTCGTCAGGTGCATGAAGGTGACGAAGAAGCCGATCAGGGCGAGCATCCCGGTCAGGGTGTAGAGCCCCGACGCGACGCCGGACACGAAGCCCTCCTTGAGCAGGAGCGCCACGCAGCCGAGCAGGAGCGGGAAGGCGATCGTGGTGAAGAACGCCATGCGGTTGCGCGTCAGCAGCGCCAGGTCGAGCCTGGCGAGCCGCAGGGTGTGGTTAAGCAGCATGCGCCACCTCCAGGAAGACGTCCTCGAGGGAGGCGCTGCGTACTTCGAGCCGGTCGAGGACGAGACGGTTCTGGGTCGCCCACGAGATCAGGTGGGCGAGGGACTGCTGGGTGCCCGAGGGGTCGGAGCCCAGCCGGTATTCGGCGATGAGCTGGCCCTTGCGCAGCTCGGTGGTCGCGACCACGCCTTCCAGCAGGGGGAGCCGGTCGAGGGGCAGCTGGTCGGGGACGCAGAAGCGGATGCGGTTGCCCTGCTGGGCGACGACCTCCGCGGCGGTGCCGGCCAGCTCGATCCGGCCCTCGTGCATGATGGCCAGCCGGTCGGCCAGGCGCTCGGCCTCCTCCAGGTAGTGGGTGGTCAGCAGCACGGTCGTGCCGGAGGAGACCAGGTCCTGGATGATGGTCCAGGTATTGCGGCGCGCCTCGGGGTCCATGCCGGTGGTGGGCTCGTCCAGGAAGAGCACCTTGGGCTGGGCGAGGGTGGCCAGCGCCAGGTCGAGGCGGCGCTTCTGCCCGCCGGACAGCTGGCGCACCTGCACGTCGGCCTTCTCCTCCAGCTCGACGCGGCCGAGGATCTCCGAGACCGAGTACGGCTTGTTCGGCGACACGTCCCGCCAGAACCGTACGGTCTCGACCACGGTGAGGTCGCTGAAGAAGCCGCCTTCCTGAAGCATGAGCCCGGTGTGCGGGCGGACCTTGGCCCGCTCGGCGAACGGGTCGTGGCCGAGCACGCGCACGGAGCCCCCGGTCGGCGTCCGGAAGCCCTCCAAGATCTCGATCGTGGTGGTCTTGCCTGCTCCGTTGGTGCCCAGCAGCGCGAACAGCTCGCCGGGCCGGACCTCGAAGGAGATTCCCCTGACCGCCTCGAAGTCTCCATAGCGCTGGTGGAGATCGCGGACTTCGATGACGGACGTGGTTTCGGTTCTTTCCACTGTTTGCCTGCGTTCCAGGAGGTTCTGGGAGATCATTTTCATCCTCATTGTCGGGCGGCGATCATGTGCTGACGAGTTGTTTGCTGAAGTCGCCGACGGCGACGCCGGCGAAGGCTTCCGGGATGATGACCGCCCGGCAGGCGGCCAGGACGTCGTCGTCGGGCACGGCGGAGAGCCTGCGGCCGTAGCCGAAGATCTCCTCGACGGGCAGGCCGAGCTCGATCCGGCCGGTGATGGCGGTGGCCAGGTCGTCCTGGCCACCCGTGCCCGCGAGCCGGCGCCCGACCAGGTAGTGCCTGGCGGCGTCGATCTCGGCGGGTCCGTACGGCTTCGCGGTCACGTCATGGACGACGCGGTGGAACTCCTCGACCGCCGCGTCGGCTGCCTCCCTCCTGACGTCGAAGCTCACCGACAGGCTGGAGCGGCCACGATCCGGCTCGATGACGCTCCTGGCCGAATAGGTGAACCGGTGGACATCGCGGAGCGCGGCGGACAGCCGTGAGGAGGAGTAGCCGCCGAACGCCATGTTGGCGATCTCGGCCGCGGGGAAGGCGGGGTCGCCGGGATCCGGGCAGGGGGCGCAGAAACGTACCTGCACCTGCGCGCCGCCGGGATGGTCGAGCACCTCCCACGACGGGCCCGCGGGCGCGTCCGGCAGCGGCGCCGGTTCGGGGGCGGGCGCGCCGTGCCAGGCGGCGAGGGCCGCGGCGGCTTCGGCGACGGCGGTCTCAGGCACCAGGTCGCCGACCATGACGAGCGAGGCGGCGGCCGGCGACAGGCCGGTCGTGTGGAAGGTCTCGAGGTCGAGCGCGGTCACCGCGGAGACGGCCGCGGCGGAGGCGTACTCGGGGCCGAGGCCGCGCAGGCGGCGCAGGGCGGTGCGGGCGATGCCGGCCGGGTGGGCGGACACGGCGGCGATCTGGTGGGCGATCAGCGTCCTGGTGGTGCGCACGTCGGCGGCGTCGTAGCCGTCGCTCGTGGCCAGGGCGCCGGCCAGGGTACGCAGGACGACGCCGAGGCCGGACGACGGGCCGTTGCCGGAGAGTGTGAGCCGCTCTGTGTCCGCGAGTGGCACGATCGTCCAGCCGGTGCGCTCCAGCCGGGCGGCCTCCTGGCAGCGGCTCTCCCGCAGGAGCATCGCCCCCAGGACGGCCGCCGTGGCGTCGCCGGCCGCCGGGAGTCCGATGCGCAGCCGTACCGACACCAGGGGTACGGCCGGGGCGCGCACGGCGACCACCCGCAGCCCGCTGCCGAGCAGGACGTCAGCGATGGCGGGGGTCCGCACGGGAGGGAGCGGGCCGAGCGCGGGCAGCCCGGCGGGACTGGTGGGTGCCGCGGCGGGGGTGGTCGCCGCGGGTGGCACCGGGGCGGGGGTGGTCGCCCCCGTGGAGACCGTGGCGCGGGTGGGCGCCGCGGCGCGCGCCCGGGCGGTGGTGGCCGCCGGGCGTACCTGGACCAGGGCGCGGGCGTGCTCCTGGCAGCGGCGGGCGGCGGCGGAGATCTGCTCGTGCGTGACCTGCCGGAGCAGCCCCGGCACCGCCTCGACCAGGCCGGGCGCGCCGAAGAGCGTTTCCAGGCGTCCGTAGGCGCGGGCCCGGTCGCCCGGCTGGGCGTGCGCCCGGCTCCACGCGGCGGCCGCGCGGGCGGCGGCTCCGCTCAGTTCCTCGTGCGGGATGCCCGGCGAGGCGAGCCTGGCGAGTTCGGCGTCGATGGTGGCGACGATCCGGTCGGCGTCGGCCGGCTCGGGGTGAAAGGCCGTGATGGTGAACGTGTCGGGGTCGCGGGCGCGAAGGGCGCCGCCCATGAGACCGCAGCTCGACTTGACCGTCACCGCGCCCAGGCCGGCGGCGACCAGCGCCCGGTGCAGCCCGCTGGTGACGCCGTCGGTGAGCAGCGCGGACAGGACCATGTGGGCCAGGTAGCCGTCGAGGTCCGCGGCCGGGTCGGGCAGCCGGTGGCCGAGCGCGAGCGCCGGGCCGGGGGCGCGGGCGTCGAGGTGGACGGCGCGGAACTCCCCGATCCGCACGGGCTCGGCGCGCGCCGCCGGGATGGGGACGGGCCGGCCCTCGATACCGGCGAAGTGCCGCGCCACCAGGCCGGTCGCCTCGTCCGGGTCGATGTCCCCGCTGATCGCGAGGACGCAGTTGGCCGGGTGGTAGTGGGACGCGAAGAAGTCCGCGCAGTCCGCCGTCGTCGCCTGGTCCAGGTCGTGGAAGTCGCCGTATCCGTCGTGGGTGTCGGCGAAGCCCTCGTACAGCGTCTGCGAGACCACCGGCCACGGGAAACGGCCGTACGGCTTGCTCAGGATGTTGCGCCTGATCTCGTCCTTGACGATGGCGAGCTGCTTGGCCAGCGCGCCCTCGGTGATGCGCGGGGCGCGGAGCCGGTCGGCCTCGAGGAAGAGCACGCGCTCCAGCGCCGAGCCGGGCACGGTCTGGTAGAAGTTGGTGGCGTCCGGCCCGGTCGAGCCGTTGAAGGTCCCGCCGGCCGCCTGGATGAGGCGGCCGTGCAGGCCCGGCGCGACGTTCCGGCTCCCCTCGAACATCAGGTGCTCGAAGAGATGGGCGAACCCGGTCCTGCCCTCGGGCTCGGAGCGGAATCCGACGCCGTAGTGCAGGCTGATCCCGACCGTGGCGGCGCATGGATCCGGCGCCAGCACGAGCCGCAGCCCGTTGGGCAACGTGATCCGGCTGATTTCGGGCATGATGCATCTCTCTCAAGGCAGGTAGGTGTCATCACCGTTGACGCGGTTACCGGTCCCCTGGCGGAATTAGAGCTGCCACAGGTGTCTCTTCACCGCATGGCCGCGGGAAGAGGATGGGACCTGATTGCTGGACGTGAATGGGTGTGACGCGTATGCATATTTCGAGCGGCGAAGATTCGGGCCGCCTTCAATCCCGCCTGGAAACGGCTGCGAGCATCGAGCCTTTCCATCAGGTCGGCGGTAACGCGCCGGACGGTTCGCAATGAGAGGCCCAAGTTGCGGGCGACGGCTTCATCGGTACAGCCTTGGGCGAGCAACTGCAGCACCTGCCACTCGCGCGGCGAGATGGGGCTGCCCGCGGGTGACGGCCCGTCCGCACGCTCGTGGCGCTCCGCTACGCCGGGCTCAGACCCGGCTGCCTGCGCCTCTGCTCGGGACAGCAGGATGGTCATGCCCGTTTCTGGACGGACCACCGTGAAGACGCCCTTCTCCTCCTGACGGAGCAGGCACAGCGCGTGGAGCAGGCGCATGCACGCGGCGACGCTCGCCGGGTCGGCGTCGAGCCGCTGTGCGATCTCCTCGATGCCGAGCTTCGGGCTGCCCTGCAGGAGCGTGTAGATCTGTGCGGCATCGACCTCCTGGGTCATGACAACCACCTCGTCAACGCGGCATAGAGGGTTTCTACGCACTCGTCCAGTTCGGCGATCTCGACGTACTCGTCGGGCCGCCGGGTCCTGGCGAGGTCGCCGGGGCCGTACAGGACGACCGGGACACCGAGCTCCTGGAACACCTTGGCGTCGCTCGGGCACGGATACTGGCACCACTGGAGGCCCTTGTTGACCTCCCTGAGCAGGTCGGCGAAGCCCTGGTGGCCGAGGCTCGTCGCGGCGAAGTGCGGCGCGCGCCGCTCCCACGCGGGCATCGGCAGGCCGGCCGCGGTGAACCGGCGGATCAGGGTGTCGGTGACGATGGAGAGCGCGGTCTCCTCGGGCAGCAACGGGGGCAGCGCCATGGCGAAGTCCACCGTCGCGGTCGTGGCCGCCGCGGAGTACTGGTCGCCGGCGTGGATGGCGCTCGGCAGCACATAGCGGATCTGCTGGCGGGTGGGGTAGAGCTCCTGAAGCGTCCGGTTGGCGCTGTCCAGTGCCAGGAGCGCGGTCGCGGCGTGCGTCGCGGCGTTGCTCTCGTCGGCTGCGTACGCCATCGGTCCGCCGTCGGCGTGCGCGGTGAGGTGGTAGCGGGCGAATCCGTACGCGGTGGTGCAGACGTGCCGGTTGGTGGGCTCGGCGAGGATGGCGAGGTCGGCGCGGGGCAGGTCGGCGTTCTGGAGCGCCTTGGTGCCGCTGCCGCCCAGGTGCCGGTCCACGGCGATCTGCACGGTGATCCGGCCGGTCAGCTCGGCCTGCCCGGCCAGCCGGCGGATCGCGGTGATGAGGGCGGCGATTCCACCCAGCATGTCGCTCGTTCCCGCGCCGTAGACCCGCCCTGCGCGGACCTCGCCGGTCTGCCAGAGGCCGGGGGCGGACCATCCGCCCTCGTCGGCGACGTCCTCGATGTCGACGTGGCCGTGGACGATCACATGGGGGCCGTCATCGGGGAAGGAGTGGGTGGCGGTGATCTGCGGGCCTCCCTCGTACGGGCGGATCTCGCAGTCGAGGCCGATGGCTTTCAGGGCATGCGCGGCGAGGTCGATCGCGGCGGCCACGCCCTGGCTCCGATGCGTGGGATGGCATCTGACCAGCTCCGACGTGAGTTCTGCGACGGAGAGACTCATCGATACACCTCCTTCGTCATTTGAAGGTAGCCAGCAGCGGATTGGGCGGGGAGGGAGAAGATGTCACTTGTCAGGCAGTGACCAGGTCGAGGGTCGCCGCGGTGGCGTGGTCGTGCAGGATGCACCGTGAGAGGCCCTCGGCGAGCAGGGTGGTGGCGCGGAAGCCGAGCTCGCTCGCGGCCCGCTCGATCGACGGGATCTGTACGCTGATCGGCCGGTGACGGCCGTAACCGCCACGGCGCCGGAGCTCGCGCGTGGGCGGCGCGGTGATGATGCTGGTGCTCCCGAGCAGCTTGATGGCCAGTTTGGCCGCGTCCCTGAGGCTGAAGGTCTCGCAGGAGGCGATGTTGTAGCAGGCGTGCGGCGCGGTGTCGGTGTTGGACCGGCACAGGGCCGCCACGATGCCGGCGGCCACGTCGTCGCAGTAGGTGAAGTTACGCAGCTGCGTGCCGCCGCCGGGCAGGATGACGGGGTGGCCGGTCAGGGCGGCGGCGAGCACGCGGCCCATGGTCGACTCCGCCGGCTGGCCGGGCCCGTACAGGCCGAAGGGCCTGATGACCGTGGACGCCCGGCCGGGGATCATGCTGAACTGCTCGACCAGCCGCTCACCGATGACCTTCGCGCGGGCGAGGCGGGTCTGGGGAACGAGGGGGTCGCTCTCGTCCAGCAGCCGGCCGGCGCCGTCGCCGTACACGTCGGGCAGTGAGCAGAACAGCACGTGACGGCAGTTCTGGCTGATCGCGGCCGAGGTGATGGTGGCGGTGCCGCTCGCGTTCGCCCCGTACGGCTCCGCCTCGCCCGTTCCCAGGTGGATGACCGAGTCCGCGCCGCTGATCGCGGTGTAGACCGCGTTCAGGTCGGTGAGCGGACCCTTGACGTGCTCGATGTCGATGCCCTCCACGGGCTCCGGTGGCGTGGTGCTCAGGACGCGGACCGTGGCGCCGGGGCGGACGGCGCCGATCCGGCGCAGAATCGCGGAGCGGAGAAAGCCGGTGCCGATTATCGCGATGGGACAGTCGAGTGCGGTTTTCATAGCGCTATTCCTATCTTCGCTGGATCCGGCCCGGCAGGGAAAAGCTGCCGGATGACACCGAATGTCGTTCAATTACTATGTGTATTCTTGTGGTTGCTTACTGTTACGATCATTGAAAGCCCTGATCGGTTCGCTATAGCTTTGTCGTCCGTGCAGTCGATTAGCCGATCTGGGGTTGATGGAATTGGCACACGGGGGTGGCGAGGCTTCGGCGGCGCAAGTCGCTGAACTCCTCGCTGATCTACTGCCTAGCGAGATCGTCCATGGCTACGCCGTACTGATCGATCAAGGGGATTGCGAGGAAGGCGCCGCTGCGCGCCTGGTGGGCTCGCCGGAGTTACTCGACAAGCTGCTGGAACGGGGGCTGGCTCATCGGGCGTTACGCACCGAGTGGGGGAAGACGGTGATCCGCCCGACGGATCCGACGCTCGCCTTCCGCGACGTCCTGCACGGTCTGCAGGAGCGGCTGACCGAGTCGAGCAGCCGGCTCATCGACGCGCATCAGCGCATCAACGACATCCAGCGGGCGTTCTCGCGGCGGATGTTCGAGCACGAACCCGAGGAAGCGGTGAGGGTGCTTACCGACAGCGACGAGATCCAGTCCCTGTCGATATCTTTCATTAACACCGCCCAGTCCGACTATCTGGGGCTCCATACCTGGCGCTTCACGAGGCCGCTGCGCAAGGAGGAGGCCCTTTCCGCGCCGGCCAGTGTCGTAGATCGCAAGGTGCGGCGCCGTTCCATTTACTCCACGGAGTATTTCGACAACGAGGTGGGCTACCACATCATCCAGAACGCGGTGAACGACGGCTTCGACGTCCGGATCTACCGGAACCTGCCGATGAAGATGAAGCTCGTGGACGAGGACGCCGCGATGCTCCCGCTCACGCCGAGCGGCGCGACGGGGATCGTGCTGATCAAGGCCCCCGTCGTGGTGAAGGCGCTGCGGCAGTATTTCGAGCTGCTGTGGACCAGGGCGACGTCCGTGGGGACGCCGGAAACTCCGGCGGCGAGCCCGGCCGCAGCTCGCTCGGGCTCGCCGAGCGAGCTGCAGCTGCAGCTGCTCAAGATGATGGCATTGGGACTGAAGGACGAGTCGATCGCCAACCGGACGGGCATGAGCCTGCGTACGGTGCGCAGGCACATCGCCTCGGTCATGGAGGATCTCTCCGTGGAGACCCGGTTCGCGGCGGGGGTGGCGGCGGCGAAGCGGGGCTGGATCGACTGATCACACCCAGGGGTCGTCCTCGTCGGGCACCTCGTCGTCGGGGTTGTCGTCGCCGGGCAGTTCGATGTCGACGCAAAGCTGCGGGTACCGGACGCAGATGTCGATGATCACGTTCGGGGTGGCCGCGTGCGCAGGGGAAGCGGAGAAACCGAGCGCGATAACGGCGGCGACAATGGCGAAGAAGAGGCCACGGAACTTGTTCATGGTGTTTCCTCCGTTTTCGTACTGGCCTTTGGTGCCTTCGTGATTCAGAAGATAGGCCGTGCCGATGCGCTGGAGGAGGGAGGAGTTGCCACCTGGCACGAAGTGAACAGAACGGCCCCGCGACAGTTCGTCGCGGGGCCGTCCTCAGCGCAGTCCCGTGTGCGCTGCGCAGAACGCCAGCACGTCGGCTTCCAGGGCGATAGTGCTGGTCAGGGCACGGGCTCCGTGGCCGACGTCGGTCTCCGTGCGAAGCAGCACGGGAGCGGCGTGGCCACGCGCCACGCGCTCCTGTGCGGCCGCCTGCAGGGCCGCGCACATCTTCCTGGCGTGGAAGGGATCGACCCTGGTGTCGCCTTCGGCGATCGTGAACAGCACCGCCGGGTAGTCCACGCCCGGGCGTACGTGATGGTAGGGGGAGTAGCCGTACAGCCACGCGAACTGCTCGGGGTCGGCGGCGGAGCCGTATTCGACGCTCCAGGCGGCGCCGAGCCCGGAGCGCTCGTAGCGGACCATGTCGAGCAGAGGAGCCGAGGAGACGGCGGCGGCGTAGAGCTCCGGCCGCTGGGTGAGGGCGGCGCCGACCAGCAGGCCGCCGTTGGAGCCGCCCATGATGGCCAGGCGGTCCGGGCTGGTCAGGCCGTCGGCGATGAGTGTCTCCGCGGCGGCGTGGAAGTCGTCGAACACGTTCTGCTTGGCGCCGCGCATCCCGGCCCGGTGCCACTGCTCGCCCTCCTCGCCGCCGCCTCTGAGTTGGGCGACGGCGTACACGCCGCCGGCCTCCACCCAGGCCAGCGCCTGCGGGCTGAACGCGGGCGCCATGGAGATGCCGAACCCGCCGTACCCGGTCAGCAGGCACGGGCGCGGGCCGGGCACACCCGGCGCGGACATGACCAGCATCCGCACCGGCGTGCCGTCCTTGGAGCGGTATTCGACCATGCGGCTCTCGACGCGCGGCGGCTCGGCGGAGCCGGGCGGGGCGGCCCACAGCGTGGTCTCGCCGGTCCTGACGTCGTAGCGCTGGACGGACACGGGCGAGGTGGTGTCGGTGTAGGCGAACCACAGCTCGGGTCCGCCCGGGGTGGACAGCGCGGCCGCGGTCCCCGCGCCGGGAGTCGGCACGCTGCCGGTCCGCGCGCCCGTGCGGGGATCGTGCAGGGTGAGCTCGGTGACGGCGTGCCTGGTGCGGCTCAGCACGAGCACGGGCCCGTCCGGGCCGTCGAGCAGCGCGAAGTCCGAGAGCACGGCCTCGGGATCCTCCGGGATGAGCTCGCGCCAGCTCTCGTGGCGCGGGTCGGCGGGGTCGGCGACCGCCACCCGGCCGCGCGGCGCGTCGCGGTCGGTCATGATGTACGCCCGCCCGTCCCGCCCCACGCGTAGCGCCGTGTGGGCGTCCACGCCCTCCTGGACCACCCTGAACTCCCACGGCCACGGGGCCGACACGTCGGCGATCCACAGGTCGTTGCGCGGCGAGGTGCCCAGGGAGGCCGAGATGGTGAGCCAGCCGTTGGCGGCGTTGACGCGGTAGTGGGTGGCCTTGTCCCGGCCCTCACCGAAGACCAGCACGTCGTCGTCCGGATCGGTGCCGACGCGGTGCAGGTGGACGCGGCGGTGGTAACGCTCCTCACCCGGTGGAACGCGCTCTGGCGGCAGCCGGCGGACGTACAGGAACGACGCGCCGTCGGGCAGCCACGCGATCAGCGTGGACCTGCACCGGTCGATCGGGCCGTCGACGACCTCCCCCGTGACGACGTCCATGACGGACAGCAGCGACTCCTCGCGGCCGCCGCTGGACAGCTGGTACGCCAGGAGCCCTCCGTCGGGCGAGGGCTGCCAGGCGTCGAGCACCGTCGTGCCCTCGGGTTCGAGCAGGACCCGCTCGGTGCCGTCCGGGTCCACGGTGTAGAGCGCCAGATGCTCCTGGCCGGCCGCGCGCCGGACGAAGAAGCCGCGCTCGCCGTGCCAGGAGGGCGGGCCGGCGAATCCGGCGCTGTGGAGCCGCGCGAGCCGCTCGCGGAAGCGCTCCCGATGGCTCAGGTCCCTCGCATGCTCCAGGAACAGATCGTCCTGGGCGACCAGCCACTGTTTGGTGGCGGGGTCATCGGGGTCCTCCAGCGGGCGGAAGGGATCGGCCACGGGGACCCCGTGGAGGTGCTCGACGAGGTCCAGCCGTGGAGCGGGCGGGTACATACGTTTCTCCTCGAGAATCCTGGCGGCGATGTCCACATAGGTCAGGAGCTGGTCGTCCCAGCCGACGTACGTGGCGTAATCCCTGGCGTGGGTCAGCACCCGCAGCGCGGCGAGGGTGTGCACGGTCTCGGGGGCCGGCGCGCGGCCGTACCCGTCGAGCAGGGCATCGCGCAGGGAGTCGTAGTCGAAGGCCAGCCCCGGCGCGATGCCGGCCGCGACGGCCTGTTGGAGCTCGATCAGCTCGGCCACGAGCCATCCGAGGTCGAGCCACCAAGGGCCGCGGCTGAGCGCCTCGCCGGTCAGCAGGACGGGCTCGGGGCCGGGCACGACCAGCGCCAGAGTGGCGGCGCCGTGCATCAGGACGGGTGGTCCCGCGCCGGCGAGCTCCCGGCAGAGCTCGCCCAGGGACGCCAGGCGCGCCGCCCCGATCCGCTCCCTCGCATGGCTTCTCAGACGCGCGGCCGGGGCACCGTCGTGCTCGCGCGGGTGTGCACCCGTCGCACGGCCGTCATCGTGCGGGGGCGGGGCCTCGGCGGGGAGCGGCGCCGCGAGCCAGGAGGTGAGCCGGGCGAGGCCGGGATGCGGCCCGGTGACCTCCGCGGGCGGCGGCTGGGCGTGCAACGCCGCCAGCGCCTCGCCCGTGCGGCGCAGCGCCTCCAGCAGCACGGGCCCCGCCTTGTCCGATCCGAAGGCGAGCCAGCCCGCCGCCGGCAGCGCCCCGCCCGCCCGGTACGCCGTGGAACGGGGATACGCGTGCGGCTCGAAGGGGAACCGCAGCGCGGGATGCAGGGAGCCGAGGCGGACGGCGGGTGGCGAGAGGTCGTAGGCGGGCCCCGGCTCACGGACCCACGTGAACCCCCTGCCGTCGCGGTAGACCCGAGTGATCACATGCGCGGTGGCGAACTCATTGACTGATTTCATGATTGCGACGGCTTTCCAGGAGGCTCAGCATGAGGGACATGGGCGCCGCGACGGACGCGTCGAGCTTGCCGGTGGAGACGCTCAGCCCGGGCTTCGGCGGCGCGATCACCACGTTGGGGCGGCGTTCGAGCGCCTCCTTGTGGCTCAGGTACGCGGGGCTGCTCAGCCCGTGCGGCGGCAGCGAGGGGGCCAGGCCGATCGGTGCGGGCGTGCATTGCAGGGCGAGGATCGCCGGGGTGTCGCCGAGACCGAGCGCCAGGCGGGCCAGGAAGTTCAGGCACGCCGGGTAGACGAGGACCGAGTCGGGCCAGTTGCTCCACTCGACGTGCGGCGCCCCGTGGGCGACGTGCTCGGGCCACTCGTCGGACGCGGCCTGGTGCCCGCAGATCGTGCTCAGCGCGTCGAGCGTGACGAAACGCTGGGCGCTGCGCGTCGCGACGGGCTTGATGACCAGGTCGGGGTAGCCCGTACGGAGCCAGACGAGCCAGCCGGGGATGAAGGCCGCCGACAGTGCTCCGGTGACGATGAGTAAGAGACGTTCGCCGGTGAAAGGCGGATATGTTCGGTCAGTCATTGTGGTCCTCCAGCGCGGTCAGGATTTCTTCGGCGTCGCTGATCGCCGCCGCGCGTCCCTCCGCCAGGAACACTCCAGAGGTGTTGAGGATGATCTCGTCCACGCCGGCCAGGAAGTAGTCGCGCAGCCGCTCGGCGATCTGCTGCGCGGAGCCGGTGACGAACAGGCCGCTGTCCACCATCGCGCGCGGGCTCGGCTCGAGCCCCGCCCTGCGCAGCATGTCGGTGTAGTGGGCGGCCCGCAGATGGTGGCCGGCCGCCAGCTCGGCCAGCCGGGCGGCGTCGCGGCCCTGCCGCGCCGGCGCGACGTGGACCACGGTCGCCACCCGCGGCGTCGCGCGGACGTCACCGGCGCCCTCGCGCAGCGCGGGCAGCAGGACGTCGCGTACGTAGGACGGCGGCGTCATCCAGGTGATCGCCACGTCGGCGCACTCGCCCGCCACCCGCGCCATGCCGGGGCGCAGCACCCCCGCGCCGAGCTCGACGCGCGGGTGACGCAGCGGCGGCAGGCGGAAGCCACGCAGCCCCTGCCCGTCGAGCAGGGCGCGGACGGTGGACAGGTATTCGCGGGCCATCGCGGCGGGACGCTCGTAGGGCGCGCCGTTGAGCACGCTCACGAATTCGGGCGCCGATGCGCCGAAACCGGCCACCACGGGGTGGCCGGTCATCAGCGCCATGGAACGGGCCTCCAGTGCCGCCTGCAGCGGATGCCGCAACGGCATCAGCGTGACGGAGGTGCCGGTCGGTACCTGGCGGCCTCCCCCCGCCAGGTACGCGACCACCTGCTGGGCCTCCGCGCGCAGCGACTGTCCCAGCCACAGCCGCGCCGCCCCGCCGCGCTTGACCAGCTCCGCGTACGGCTCCACGTCGGCCACGGCACCCGGCTGCCCGGGGAACATCACCGATGCGATGGCCATCACGTCTCCAGGGGCAGTCGCGGCGAGTTGCGGTTCCGGAACGGCGCCGCGGGGTCGACCCCGCCACGCAGCAGGGCGTCGAGGACGGCGACGGTCGCCGGAACCCCCTGCGTGGCGCTCATGATGAGCCCGTCCGCGAGGACCCGCGAACGATGCTCGCCGAAGCTCAGCAGGCGCATGCCGGTCCTGTCGTCGGCCGGGTCCCAGGCGACCGCGAGGCCGGGACCGACCCTCCTGGCGTAGGAGGACACGTCGTCGACCAGCCCCGGGAGCGCGGAGAGCGCCGCGACCAGCTCCGGCAGCACGGGCCACCCCGCCTCCTCCACATAGATCACCATGGC
This sequence comes from Nonomuraea sp. H19, assembly GCF_052068215.1. Lineage (NCBI taxonomy): Bacteria > Bacillati > Actinomycetota > Actinomycetes > Streptosporangiales > Streptosporangiaceae > Nonomuraea > Nonomuraea sp. H19. Next base: position 85,466 of record NZ_JBQHCV010000019.1, read on the forward strand.
GTCGCGCCGCGGGTAACCGGAGGGCCGGGAGAAGGCCTTGGCCCGGTACGGGACCGGCCGCCCCTCCAGCACGCCGAGCGCGACCCGCCACGCCCCGGGCGTGAACGACGGGTCGGCCAGGTGGACGTAGAGCCGCAGGATGGGGCCGCCGCCCAGGACCGACCCCGCCGAGCCGTCGCACAGGAAGAAACCGGGGGACAGCGCCGGCCGGATCGCGTCCGCCTGGACCACCGCCCAGCCGTCGCGGTCGCCTTCTGCCACGCGTTGCGCGGGTACGCGTACGCGCACGTCGAGCAGGTCCACGACCCACTCGCGCGCGCCCTTCTCATGCACGGGCACGGAGACGGCCGTGTGCCGATGCGGCACCCCGGCGGTGAGAGCCTCCTCGAGCGGGAGGTGGCGCTCGCCCGGCCGCGTGGCCGGGTCGTGGGCGTGCCCGCTGTGGAAGGTCTCGTACAAGGCCGCGCTCAGCGCGGGCAGGAGCGCGCGGGGGCCGTCGGCCTCCACCGTCCGCTCGCCTATCCGCGCGCTGAGCCCGCCGGCGGCCATCTCGACCGCCTGCACCACTGACGCCAGCCTGGCGTCCAACGCTGTTTCGTCAATTGTCTGCACATTAACGGAGGGTAGGGGCCGTCTTGTTCTGTGCGAAGTTTTCTGGCACTCAGTGGCCGCGGATTGACAGCAGAGTGCCATTGCCTTGCGTGCCGCGGCGGCCGCGGGTCATTCTTGAGTTGTCCAAGACGGACACCGAAAACAAAAACAAAACTCCACTAGGGAGAAATTATTATGGCTGAGAAGGACCTGGTCGACGGTTACGAGGCCTACACCGACGCCGAGGAGCTCGCCTTCGACGAGGCCGGCGACGAGGAGTCGCCCAGCACCCCGTGGTGCATCGCGAGCATCGTGATCACCGCGTCCGCCGGTTGCTGACGCCGCCTCACTCCTAGTGCGCACGTGCACCCCGACGGGTGCGCGTGCGCACTGGCGTGTCCGCCCACAGGCAGCCGGCCATGACCTGCGGCCGACTGCGACTGACTGCGACGACACAGAAAAACGGCCCCTTCAGCGAACCTCGATCCACCGGATCGAACCTCACTGAAAGGGTCGTATCAATATGTGATCACGCCTGGCGCGTGGAGGTGAAGGTCCCGCTGGGGTGGTCGGCCGGACCGGGGGAACGGTCCGGCCGATTCACCGGTCATGTTGGGTCAGCAGCCGGCCGAAGCGGTGATGACGATGCTGGCGATGCACCACGGCGTGCTGGGCGACTCCTCGTCCCCCGCCTCGTCGAAGGCGAGCTCCTCGGCGTCGGTGTAGGCCTCGTAACCGTCGACCAGGTCCTTCTCAGCCATAATAATTTCTCCCTAGTGGAGTTTTGTTTTTGTTTTCGGTGTCCGTCTTGGACAACTCAAGAATGACCCGCGGCGGGCTCGGGCCGCAAGCGAATGGCAGCTTGGCGTCATCGGATGCCGGATGGTGCCAGCGCCATTGATAAAAGTGGCGGCCGGTTTCTAGCGTGGCTCAGTATGCTGAGAAAAGAGAAGCTCGAGGCCGCCCCGCTGGTGGCCGCCCCCGAGGTCAACGCGGTGCTCCAGCGCCTCGGCCTGGGGGTTCTGGACGGTGGCGGGGTCAGCGCGTTCGCCGGCCGCAACAACAACTGGGCGGGTCGCACGAGCAACGGCTCCGCCGTCTTCGTCAAGCGGCTCGACGGGGACCGCGAGGAGTCGCTGCTCCGCTTCAGGCGGGCGCTCGACCTGCAGGCCGCGCTGCTCTCGGCCTCCGGTGACGACCTGCGCTGCCCGCCGCTCCTGGGTGCTGACGAGGACGCCAGGCTGCTCGTCTTCGCCTGGCTGGAGGATGCGCGCGCGGGCAACGTCATGGCGACCGACGGCGAGTTCGAGCCGGACCTCGCCTACCTGTGCGGCCGCGGCATCGGGGCGCTGCACCTGCTCCCGGCGGCGGCCGACACCTCGCCGCATCCCCTGCCCCCGGTTTGGGCGCTGCACGCGATCCCGCTGACGATGTTCTCCTCCGCGCGCATCGCCGAGCTGCGGTACTGGGCGCTGTTGCAGAAGGACCGCCCGCTGGTGGCCGCGCTGGAGGCGCTGCGTGAGCGCGAGTCCCTGGTCGAGCACCGGCCCTGCCACGGTGACCTGCGCCTCGACCAGTTCCTCCTGGACCAGAGCGGGCTCTACGTCCTGGACTGGGAGGAGTTCAGGATGGCCGATCCGGCGCGCGACGTCGGTGCGTTCGCCGGCGAGTGGTTGCACCACGCGATCCGCAAGGTCAACTCCGAGGTGGACAAGGTCTACGGCCCCGGTACGACGCTCTCGCACGAGCTGATCGTGGAGCGGGGCAGCGCGGAGGTCGCGCGGGTGCGTCCCCTGATCGCGGAGTTCTGGCGCGGTTATCTCGACAGCGGCGCCCAGGCGGACGCCGACCTGGCGGAGCGGTCCACGGCGTACGCGGGCTGGCACCTCCTGGACAGGCTGCTGGCCACCGCGGGGACCCAGACCCGGCTGCGGGCGATCGACCTGGCCGCGGCCGGCATCGGGCGCAAGGCGCTGCTGGAGCCCGGCCGGTTCACCGGGACGCTGGGCCTGAGCGTGCCTAGTCGTCCAGCTCGCCGGTGACGCCGAGGAAGACGATGATGCCGATCGCGAGCACGAAGCCGAGCGCGCACAGGACCCAGCTCCAGATCACCATCGTGCGCGCGCTCTGGGGCTCGGTGCGGGCCTTGCTGAGCGCCAGGCCCGCCAGGATCGCGCCGGGCAGGCCGAAGATGTTGCAGCAGGAGACGAGCGTGAGCAGGTTGAGCACGAGCGAGACGATCGCGTTGGCGAACGGCCCCTCGTCGCGCGGCGGCGGCGGATGGCCGTAGCCATAGCCGTATCCCGGTGGAGGCTGCTCACCGTAGGGGGCGCCATAAGGTTGGTACGGATACCCCGACGGGTCTTGCTGAGTCATCGTCACCTCCAGACACGTCAACACTTATCACGGAATTGACTCGTGCCTGACCACGGTTGACGATCCTGCCCTAGATCACTCAGCTCAGCCGGGCCCGCAGCGCCTTGCGGTCGAGCTTGAGCACACTCGTCACCGGGATGTCGTCGACGAAGCGCACCTCGCGGGGATACTTCACCCTGCCGACCCGCTCGCGGGCCCACTCCATCAGCTCCTGGGCGGTGGTCGTACTGCCCGGCTTGAGCTGGACGAACGCCACGACCTCCTCGCCGACGCGCGGGTCGGGCCGGCCCACGACCCCCGACATCACCACGTCGGGATGCCGGTTGAGCGCGTCCTCGACGTCGCGCGGGAAGACGTTGAAGCCGCCGCGGATGATCAGGTCCTTCTTCCTGTCCACGATGTAGAGGTAGCCGTCGTCGTCCAGGCATCCGATGTCGCCGGTCCGCAGCTCGCCGTCGACCAGGGCGGTGCCCTCCGGGTCGGGCTCGCGCTCGCCCCAGTAGCCGAGCATCAGCGACTCGCCGGTCACGCAGATCTCACCGACGTCGCCGACCTCCATCGGCTGGCCCTCGCTGTCGCGGATGATGATCGTGTAGCCGGGCAGCGGCAGGCCGACGCTGCCGGCCTTGCGCCTGCCGGGCGGGTTGAACGTGGTGACAGCGCTGGTCTCGGTCAGGCCGTACCCCTCGAGGATCTGCACGCCCGGCATCCTGCGCTCGAACTCCTCCAGCACGTCCCTGCCGAGCGGCGCCGCGCCGCAGGTGAGGAAGGCCAGGTCCGGCAGCCGGTGCGACTCCAGCGGCTCGGCCAGCAGCGTCTGGAGCATGGCGGGCACGACGGTGCCGTACTGGACGCGCTGCTCGGCGGCCAGCTTGAGGAACGCCTTCGGGTCGAACCAGCGCATCAGCACCGCCTGCTGCGGCTCCGTCGCGTGCATCGAGGCGACCGAGGTGATCAGACCGTACGCGTGCGACAGCGGCACCGGCACCAGCACGCGGTTCTTGCCTTCCTGGTGGGACGCCTCCCAGGCGGCCTTGCCCACCCGCCACAGGCCGCGGTGGCTCAGCATGACGCCTTTCGCCTTGCCGGTGGTGCCGCCGGTGTACATGAGCGCGGCCAGGTCGCCCGGATCGCGTTCCACCGGTCCGTGCTCGGACGCGCGCTCCAGGTCGGCCGTGTCGATGTAGACCGGGACGTCCACGGCGGCGGCCCGTACGGTCTCCGCCAGCTCCGGCGACGTGACGACCGCGGTGGCGCCGCTGTCCACGAGGATGTGCCGCAGCTCCTCGGACCCCACCAGGTACACCACCGGCGTCACCACGGCGCCCGCGGCCCACAGCGCCTGATAGATCAGCGGCACCTCGGGAGAGGTCGCCATCATCACGACGACGCGGTCGCCTGGCCGGATCCCGGCCGCGACGAATCCGCCGCACATCCTGCGCGCGCGTTCGGCGAGCGCGTGACTGCGGTGCCAGACCCCTTCGTAGAAGATCGACTCGTGGTCGTCGAAGCGGTTCCATGACTCCTCGGCCAGCTGGCCCAGCGTTTGCTCGGTCACATGCACAACCTGATGTGCGGAAGGACACGCCGTCAAGCCCTGACTAGTCATTGTGGACGGTGTGTTACTGCACGGTAAATAGCCATAAATTGTCTCTATAGCCATTTGTGTTTTCTTGTCGCCCTCGATCGTGTAAACGTGGGGGGCCAAGGTTTGCTGGGCCTGCCGAGTGCGATGGAGGACATGATCGACATGTCCGCGTCAGTGGTCCCGCCCGTGAGAATGGCGCGAAATCGCTGGTCGGAGCGGCTTGGTGACGGAGCGCAACTATTCCGCTAAAAAGAAGAAACTCGTTAGGTCAAGATATTTTTCGTAGAAAAGTTTCCCATTAAGCACCGAGGTGACTTCGTGACCGACACGCCTGAACCGGGCGAGTTCGACCTCGACAACATAACGCTCACCGAGAGCATCCTGGCCATCAACGACCGGTTACGGCCGGTGGCCGCGCCGGTCACCGGAGACCTGAACCGGCGGGAGGCCGACACCCTCCTGTGCTCCTATCTGGAGCCGCCCTGCTTCCCCGACGCGGTGCGCCGGCTCGCCGTGCGCCACCTGCTCGTCCTCGTGGGCCAGGAGGAGACGGGCCGGCGATTGGGCGCCATCGCCCTCTTGTCGCGCATGTCGCTGGCGGAAGGCACGATCACGGTCCTGCCGCCCGCGCGCACCGCCGCCGACCTGCTCTCCAGGACCGAGTACAAACCCGGCCGGGCGTACCTGGTGCACGACTGGATCCCGGCCGGCGCCGAGCGGATCGAGCTGATCAATCTTGCCCGCAAGCTGGCCGAATTCGGCTCGTACCTGGTCATCACCAGGAACGGCGTCCCTTCCCAGGCGGTCGAGGTGGAGCAGCCGTGGGCCGCGCCCGACCCGGGGGAGCTGTTCGACCTGTGCCTGACGACGTTCGACAGGCGTGCGGGACTGACCTCCGAGGAGGTGGCGCGGGCCAGGGATCGGGCGGTGACCCTGCCGACGCCCGCGCAGGTCGTGCGCCTGGCCGAGCGGCTGGTGCGGGGCGAAGAGCCGGCGCGGGAGCTGGAGGGCGCGCCGGGCCCGTGAAGCGGCCAGGGGTTCAGAGGCCCGCCACGCCGGTGATGCGGTCGGGGGTTCAGAGGCCCGCCACGCCGGTGATGCGGTGCAGGGCGAAGCGGTGGACGGCGGCCCGGGTCTCGTCGTACGCGGTCAGGTAGCCGCCCTCCATCCTGGCCGGCTCCAGGATGCGCGAGGTCGCGTTGCCCTGCGAGTCGAGGTAGCCGATCCACACGCGCACGCCCTGCTTGATCGCATCCTGCAGGGCCGAGATCGTGGCCGTCGCGGGGCTGCGCGGCACCTGGCCGCCCGGCGCGTCCACAGGCTCGCGCCGCGCCAGGTGCGCCGCGTCCCCGGCCCGCAGCGCGCGTACGGCCGCCGCCGCCACCTCGGGGTCGACGCCGTTGGCGGACGTCACGGCGCGCACCGGCGCCGCCGCCTCGGTCCGCCGGCTGTCGAGCTGGGAGATGATCACATCGCCGTCGAGCGACTCGGCGACGGGGGCGTACCCCATCGCGCGCAGCGAGTCGACCAGCGCCGCCCTGGGCGACCGGGAGGCGATCACAGTGGGGGCGAGCCTGCGCAGCCGCAGCGCGGCGGAGCGGCGGTCGGCGGTGATCTGGTCGAGCAGCGCGGGATCGTCGCAGCGGATGTACGCGCTCGCCGTCCCCACACGGATGCGCCCGTGCCGCCTGGCCACGTCGGACACCAGGTACGACAGCGCCTGCGGCACCGGCGTGGCCGTGTGCCGGGCCAGCATCGACAGCAGTTCTTCGGCGCCGTGCCCCGCGTCGAGCGCGCGGCGGACCGAGCCCTCGCTGAACCGGTAGACCGTGGCCCCGCCCTTGGACTCGACGTCGGCGGTGAGCGTCATCCAGCGGTTGAGCTCGCTCGTGAGCGGCCCGGGGGCGACGGCGGTCAGGTCCGCCTGGAGCAGCACGTGATCGACGGGCTCCGGCAGCAGCGGCGCGAGCACGCTCGCGGGCTCACCGCCCTCGATCAGCGCCCGCCCGTGCCCCGACAACGCGCCCAGCCCGGTCATGCCGACCTGTTCGGCCTCGCGCAGCGCGAACTCGGTCAGCTGCTCGCGCAGCGGCCCGCGGCGGCGGGGCTGCTCCCACGCCAGCCGTTCGAGCACGGAGTCGCGCGAGGGCGCCAATCCCGGCGCCGCGGCCAGCACGCCCAGCGTGGCGGCCCGTACGCTCGGCGCGGACGCCCGGCGCAGGTCGGTGTGCAGGGCGTTGAGCGGCCTGTCGCGCTCGTCCCGCTCGCCGACCAGCCCTGGCACCCGGTCCATGTGCAGCCACGTGGCCGCCAGCGTCACCCATCGGTCCGCGATCCCCCTGACCCGCCACAGGTCGTAGCCGGGGGTCGGCAGCCACTCACCGTCCACGCCGCCGCCGGCCGCGATCAACCCGGCCGCGTGCGCCACCTCCACGACCAGCGCCGTCACCCACTCGGGCAGGTCGAGCTCGCCCGCCGTGCGCTTCATGTCCCGCACGCCCAGGCCACCGGTGCGCAGCACGCCCGGCGGCTCGATGCTCCACCGCTCACACAGCTCCTCGACCGACCTGACGAACGAGAACGCCTGCCCCGCCGCCGTCCGGTCGGCCAGCTCCCGGTCGCGCTGCGTCCCTTCCAGCGGCGGCGGCACGGCCAGCAGGCCCCGGTGCACCCGGCCGCCGCGCAGGTAGAAGCCGACCTCGCGGGGCAGCGTCACGCTCTCCTCGCCGGTCGCGGCCAGCAGCCCGCGGGCCAGCAGCTCTTCGATGGGGGAGCGGGCCGAGGCCAGGCGTACTTCGCGCCTGGCGTTGGGCACGCGGCCTGCCGGCGGGCCCCAGGCGAGCTGGTCGAGCGCGTTCCTGGCTTCGGGCGACACCGACTCGACCAGCGCGGCGGGATCGGCCAGCGCGGCCGCCAGCCGCTCCTTGCCCGTGCCAGGGGTGCCCGGCGCGATGTCGTCGGCCATCTCGTCGAGCTGCTCGGGCGGGTGGTGTCGGAACGCGTCCACGGCCCGCGGCCCGAGCCCGGCCGGGTCCTCCAGCACCTTGCGCACGCCAGGGCCCAGGTCGAGCGCGTCGTCGGGGCCATAGACGAGCGCGAGGTCACGCAGCCTGTCGAGCGCCGCGGACAGCGCCTGCTCAGCACGGCCGCCGGTCCGGCCGCGCTCGGCGGAGCCGTTGGCCCGGCCACGCTTGGCACCGGCACCGGCACCGGCGCCGGCGCCGGCGCCGGCGCCGGCACTGGCGCCGGCACTGGCCCTGGCGTCGGTGCCGGCCGGGTCGCGTTCGGCGGTCTCCAGGGCCGCGTCGATCAGCTCGCGCAGGCGTTTCTTCGGCACCGGGCCGCACTGCACGGCCAGCGTCTCGACGACGGCGAGCGTGAAACGGTCGAGCCGGTCGAGCACCCTGCCGATCGCCGACGGGCTGCCCGCCCGCGACGCCAGGCCTTCCAGATGCGCGGGCACCGGAGTGATCAACTCGGGACGCGCGGAGACGAGCGCCCGCAGCTGGTCGTCGGTGCGCCCCCTGATCCACTCCGTGAACTCCATCGTTGCCATGGTATGTCCCACCTGATTGGGGCAGCATTGCTTGACGTGATAGAGCGCGCCGACCAGCTCGTGCTGAACTACGTCTCCAAGGCCGCGGACGCGGCCCATGGCGTGCTCACGACTGACCAGCGGCTCGACTTCGCCAGGCGGTTGCGGGCCAGGATCGAGGTCGAGCGCCGCGGCAGCCAGAACGCTCGCCAGGTGTCCAAGGTGCTGGACAGGTTCGGCGACCCGGTCGCCCTGGTCGAGCGCGAGGCCCGCAGGCTCGCCGAGGCGGCGCGCGACGAGGCCGAGGCTCCGGACGCCGGGGCGCCCGCCGAGCGCGAGGGCGCCACTGAGCGCTTTCCGGCGATCGTGGACGATCGGGACGCGCCGCCCGGCGTCCAGACGTACCGGAGGCTGGCCCGTGAGCGGTCGCGGGGGCTGCCGTTCGCGGGGCTGCGCAGGGCGGCGATGTCCAGCGCCAACCCGATGGCGACCGGTGGCAGGGACGCCAGGACCATCGTCAAGGATCACCCGCGCGAGACGGCCGCGATGGTGCTGCTGATGGTGGCGGCGCTGCTGGTGCCGGTCAACCTGCCGGCGGTGGCGATCTTCCAGATCCCCGTGGTGGTGTGGGCGGCCGGCGCCGTGCTGGTGCTGTTCAGCGAGAGCTGGCAACTGGGCGAGAAGTTGCTCGGGATCAGTGCGCCGCTGCTGGGCTACACGGTGGGCGGGGTGCTCGTCGGCGGCCTGCGCGTGGGGAGCGCGGCGGGGCTGGACGCGTTCTTGACGCAGTTCTGGTCCGTGAGCGGCGTCATGTTCATGATCGGTACGGCGTTGGGCGTGGTCTGGCTGACCTACCGGCTGCTCGACGTCAGCTGACCGGCGCCGGGCTGGGGATCAGACCGACCGCCAGGCGCACCCACGCGGCGACGAACTGGTCCTTCTCCGCGTGGCCGGGGAGTTCGCCCACGGTCTCCTGAAAGAGCCTGTACTGCACCACGGAGCCGCCGAGGACCGCCGCGATCCCGGTCCAGTCGAGCTTGGCGTCGCCGTATTCGGGTTGCGCCTGGAACCACGTGACGATCGCGTCGTACATGGGCTGCAGCAGCCCCTCGCGTACGACGGCGACCAATTCGGGGAACTGGCTCAGGTCGCGGAAGAACACCCGGGTCAGCTCGGACTCCTCGCGTACTTTGGCCAGGCCGGCCCGGCACACGAGCGACAGGCGCTCCTCCAGGTCCACCGAGGCTTCCATGGCGCCCAGCTCGGCCAGGCTCTCGGCCACCTGGACCCGGGTACGGGCGGCGTGCTCGTTGATGGCCGCGGCGAGCACCTCGTACTTGGATTTGAAGTGTCTGTAGAGCCCTCCGGCGCCGGGAGACAGCCCGGAGGCGGCCTCGATCTCGGCCACCGAAGTGGCGGAGTAGCCCCGCTCGGCGAACAGCCGCAGGGCCTCATCGATGATCCGCTCACGGGTGGATCTGGTCATATCTATCCTGGTACCTCCGCCAAAAGACTAGTCGTTAGCGAGCGGCACGCCGGATCAGGCCCGCCAATGCCGAGCCGATGATCAGCCAAACCAGCGCCGCGAGGCCGTAGTTGACCAGCGTCGTCCAGCGCGGGTCGGCGAGCTGGAAGAGGGTGGCCAGCCCCAGGGACAGCGACGAGGCGAGCGATTCGACGAACTGGTACCAGATGTTGGCGGGATTGGCCCGTAACACCGTGAAGACCGCGTACAGCGCCAGGGACAGCGCCGCCACCCGGGAAGCCACCTTGACCAGGTAGGACATGGACGACACGATCCGCTGCCATGTCGTGACGGGCGATCCGCCCGGCCTGGCCGGCCTGTGGGGGCGAGCGGGGGCAGAGGACGCGACGAGCCGGTCTCCGGCATGCGGCGGCGGTTTGGGGGTGTCGGTCACGGCCGCTCCTCTCCGATAAGTAATTCCTTTCTTCCCATTCCAACGCTTCCACCACAAGGGCCGTTACGGGCGCCAGAGGATCGTTTGGCATCCTGCACATGTGATGACTTCGGTGGGATTCGACCTCGACATGACATTGGCAGATTCGCGGGCGGGTATCGCGGCGACTTACGACGAGCTGGCCGCGCGTTTGGGCGTGGTCATCGACAGCGCGATGGTGGTCTCCAGGCTCGGCCCGCCATTGGAGGTGGAACTCGCCAACTGGCTGCCTGCCGAGGAGGTCGCCGCGGCGGCCGATCTCTACCGGGAGATCTATCCGCACCTGGGGGTTCCTGTGCACACCGCCATGGCGGGGGCGTACGAGGCGATCGCTGCCGTACGCGCCGCGGGCGGCCGGGTCATCGTGGTGACGGGCAAGAACCTGCGGGACGCGATCGGCACGATCAAGGTGCTGGGCCTGGAGGTGGACGAGGTCGTCGGCTCCGTTTTCGGCGCCCGCAAGGGATCGGCACTCGCGCGGTTCGGCGCGGCGGCCTATGTTGGTGACCATGTCGCGGACATCGAGGCGGCACGCGCGGGCGGCGCCGTCAGCGTGGCGGTCGCGACCGGGCCTTACACAGTGGGAGAGCTGCGTGATCACGGAGCGGATGTGGCCCTGGCCGACCTGACCGAATTCGCCACGTGGTACACCAGTTGGCGCCCGCATGACGAACTCCGGTAATTCCCCGGCATTTACCCGGTCGCCCCGGCGCTCTTCGGGGCATAACCTACATCCATCCAGCTTTTCGACTGTTTGAACGAGGTCCTCCTGTGCCGAGTGGCAAGGTCAAGTGGTACGACGCCGACAAGGGATTCGGCTTCCTCACCCGCGACGACGGCGGTGAGGTCTTCGTGCATTCCTCCGCGCTGCCCGCCGGCGCAGGCCCGCTCAAGCCCGGCCAAAAGGTGGAGTTCGGCGTGGCGGAGGGGCGCCGCGGTCAGCAGGCCCTCTCGGTGCGGATCCTGGAGCAGCCGCCGACCCTGGCCAAGACGAAGCCCAAGGCCAAGCGCAAGAAGCCGGACGAGATGGTCATCATCGTCGAGGACCTGATCAAGCTGCTCGACGACGTCTCGGGCTCCTACCGGCGCGGCAAGCACCCGGACGCGGCGCACGCCAAGAAGATCGCGCAGGTGCTGCGGGCCGTCGCCGACGACCTGGACGCCTGAGCCCCGCACGGCGGGCTGGTCACCCGTGCGGGTTGGTCAGCGGTTTCGTGGAGTCGAGGGTGTCGCTCCGGTGCGGGCCGGGCTCGCTCGGCTCGGCCCGCTCCTGCTCGCTCGCCTCGGCGCGCCGCCGGGCCAGTTTGGCGTTGGCGGCGCGGACGCGCTTCGCCCTGGCGACCAGCAGCCAGCCGAGCGCGGCGGTCAAGACGACGGCCAGCGTCACCAGCCCGCCCATGCTGCTCTGCGTGAGCGAGAGCACCAGCCCGACCAGACCGCCGAACACCCAGGCGAGCTGGAGCATCGCCTCGACCACGCCGAACGTGGACGAGCGCACCTCCTCGCCGATCTCCCGCTGCACGATCGCGTCGAGCGCGAGCTTGCCCAGCTCCTGCGCGAAGGCCGTGATCAGCGAGATCGCCAGCGCGGCCCACAGGCCGAAGAAGATCGCGGTCACGACGGTCGTCACGCTCGTCACGGCCAGCGTGACCAGCACGATGAGCTGCGGCGCGTGGTTGCGCGTCCAGTTGGCCACCGCGGCGCCGATCAGGCCGCCCAGCCCGGCCGCGGCCGCGAGCAACGCGATCGTCTTGGGGATGTCGAAGAAGGGGTCCTGCGCCCACGACTGGTTCACCGCCAGCCACGGCACCGCCTTGTCCTGCACCAGGAACAGCAGGAAGAACAGCAGGAACCCGGAGTAGACCCGGATGGCCACGTTGGCCCAGACGGCCTCGGCGACCGCCGGGCCCACCTTGAGCAGGGTGCGCCAGCGCGGCGCCGCGCCCTCCTCCTCCAGGTCGGGGGAGTCGACGTGGCGCGGCAGGCGTACCGCGACGACCCCGAGCAGCAAGAAGGCCACCATCGCCAGGCGCAGCACCGCCGCGCTGCCCAGCCACGCGGTCAGGCCCGCGCCGACGGGCACCGCGACCCCGGCGGAGACCAGCGTGAACAGGGCCACCCGCGCGTTCGCCGACACCAGCGTGATGTCGGCGGGCAGCACACTCGGCATGATCGCCGCCCGTGACACGTTGAACGCCTTCGACAGCACCAGCACGCCCAGCGCCCCGATGAACAGCGTCGGCAGGTCGCCCGGCCCGACCGCGGCGGCCATCGCGAAGCACAGCAGGCCCCGGCCGAACAGCGTGCCCGCCATCACGTAGCGGCGGCCCGACCTGAACCTGTCGAGAATCGGCCCCACGAACGGCGCCAGCAGCCCGAACGGCAGCATCGTGATGACCAGGTAGAGAGCCACCGAGCCGCGGGCCTCGCCGACCGGCACGCCGAAGAACACCGTGCTCGCCAGTGCCACCGTGACCAGCGCGTCGCTCGCGCTGTTGCCCGCCGACAGCTCGATCAGCCGGCCGAGCCCGGTGCGGCCCGCGCCGTTGGCGTATGTGAGCCGGCGGGTGGCCTTGCCGACTTTTTGGGCACCTTTCGCGGTGGCTTTGCCCGCCCGCGCGGTCCCGCTCGCCGTGGCCTTTCCGGCGCGCACAGTCGCGCGGCCCGCGTCGGCGACTCCGCGCCCCACGCGGCGCGTGATCTCACGTGCCCGCTCCCAGCCACCCTCCACGCCTACCAGTCTTACCCGATTCGTCTGCGTACTCGGAGTGGGATACCCAGTTCTGGGACCGTCCAGGTCCAGTCATGGGTGAGAATGAAGTGTGAGCGAACAGCACCTTTCGGCGGAGGCGGCCCGATGAGCCGCACCAGGGCCCGCGTCCCCGCTCCCGACCAGGCCTGCGCGGCCGCGGTCGATCTGGCGCGCGCCGCGGCCGAGGAGCTCGCGCGGCCGGGCGAGCCCGGTGAGCACCTCGGCTTCGAAAGTGAGGGCGATCGGATCGTCACTCACTACTTCGCCTGCCTCGACCGGGCCTACCGCGGCTGGCGGTGGGCCATCACGGTCACCCGCGCCTCGCGCGCCAAGAAGGTCACGGTCAGCGAGGCCGTCCTGCTACCCGGCGCCGGCGCGCTGCTGGCGCCCGAGTGGCTGCCGTGGAGCGAGCGCCTGCGCCCCGGTGATCTCGGCGTCGGCGACCTGCTGCCGAGTCCCGAGGACGACGACAGGCTCGCGCCGGGCTTCACCGAGGTCCTCGACGACACCGATCGTCAGATGGTTTTCGAGTACGGCCTGGGCCGAGCCCGTGTGCTCTCGGCCATCGGCAGAGACCGGGCTGCCAGGCGCTGGCACGCGGGCGAGCACGGGCCGCATACTCCGATCGCACACGCCGCTCCCGCGCAGTGTTCCACCTGCGGCTTCTACTGGTTGCTCGCAGGTGAGCTCCGGCTGTCGTTCGGGGTCTGCGCCAACGAATACGCGCCGGACGACGGCAAGGTCGTCGCCGCCGACCACGGCTGCGGCGCCCATTCCGAGGCCGCGGTCCTGCCGCCGCCCGTGGAGCAGGCCATCCCGATCCTCGACGACCTGGGTTACGACCTGATGGAGGAGGAGGCGGGCTCGCTGGCGGAAGAGGCGGGCTCGGTCGACGAATCCGCCTCGGAGGAGTTCGGCCATTCCTGATCGTGAGCGCCGGAGCCGGTGAGACGTTCCACTGAGCGGAGCGCCGCCCCGGCCCCGGCCGCACGCGGGCGTGGTGGCGTGGGGTCCGTCGGGCGCGTCACTGCCCCGGCCCCGGGCGGGTGTGGGCGTGGTGGCGCGGTGTCCGTCGGGCGCGTCACTGCCCCGGCCCCGGCCGGGCGTGCGGCGTCGGGAGGTCCGTTGCGCGGGGCTTCCTGTCGGCCAGGGCCGCTAACCTACCCTGGCCCCCTCTCCTCAACACCGGGATCGTGACCGATGACCGACACCTTTGGCTGTGACCGGATGCGAGCGGCCGTCCTCGCCGCATGGACGGCCTCGCCCGCCAGGTTCCGCGAGGACGCCAACGCCGAAGAGGACTTCGCCCTCGGCGGCTACCGCGACCGGCTGATCGTCGAGCTCGCGCAGAACGCCGCGGACGCGGCGCTGCGTGCGGGCGTGCCAGGGGTGCTGCGGCTGACGCTGCGAGGCGACGTGCTGACGGCCGCCAACACCGGTGCCCCGCTCGACGCCACCGGCGTGGAGAGCCTGTCCACGCTGCGCGCCTCCGGCAAGCGGGACGAGGCCGGCGCGGCGGGCCGGTTCGGCGTCGGATTCGCGGCGGTCGTCTCGGTCTGCGACGCGCCCTCGATCGGCTCGCGCAGCACCGGCGCGGTCCGCTGGTCCCGTACGGAGACCGCGGCGCTGGTCGCCGAGGTCCCCGCGCTCGCGGGCGAGCTGGCCGACCGCTCGGGGCACGTACCGCTGCTCAGGCTGCCGTTCGAGGAGCCGCCACTCGTCGACATCCCCGAGGGGTTCGACACGCTCGTCCGCCTCCCGCTGCGTGACCAGGCCTGCGTCGAGGCGGTCCGCCGCATGCTGGCCGAGACCAGCCCCGCGCTGCTGCTCGGCCTGCCCGCGCTCGAGGCCATCGAGATCGACCTCGACGGGTCGATCCGCAACGTGATCGCCGACGGGTGGCACGTGGTGTCGGAGTCCGGCGAGTTCGGCCCCGACGAGGTGGGCAGGCTCTTCGCCGACCGGCCCACCGAGGAGCGCGCCCGCCCCTACTGGGCGCTGCGCTGGGCGGTGCCGGTCACGGGCACCGGGGAGCCGGGGCCGCTGCCGGCCACGGTGCCGCCCGTCGTGCACGCGCCCACGCCCAGCGACGAGCCGATCGACCTGCCCGCGCTGCTGATCGCGTCGTTCCCGATGGCCACCGACCGGCGGCACGTCGCCAAGGGGCCGCTGACCGACTTCCTGGTCGAGCGGGCCGCCGACGCCTACGTCCGGCTGCTGCGGGAGCTGCCGCGCACCTCCAAGCTGCTCGACCTGGTGCCCTCGCTCATGGGCAAGGGCGAGCTCGACGCCAAGATCCGCCGGGCCGTGCTGGACCGGCTGCCGGGCACGCCGCTGCTGCCCGCGCTGTCGGCGCCCGCCCCCGCCGTACGCACTCCGTCGTTCGCCGACGCCGAGGTCTACGAGCCGGACGCGGAGTGGTTCATCGAGCACCCGGCGCGCGAGTCCGAGGGCGACGGCTGGGTGGTCGCGGGCCGGGAGGCGGCCGTGGTGGCGGCGGGCTCGGCGGAGCTCCTCGCGACGATCGCCGACTTCGTGCCCGGGCTGCTGCCCGCCGGGTGGCCGCCCAGGCATCCGGCCATGGCCTCTCTGGGCGTGCGCAGGGTGGAGCTGGTCGACGTGGTCGATCTGCTGTCCGGCGACGCCGTGGAGGCGCGTGAGCCGTCGTGGTGGCACTCGCTCTACGGCGTGCTGCCCGCCGACGACCCCGAGTCGCTGGGCGCGCTGCCGGTGCCGCTGACCGACGGGCGCCTCGTACGCGGGCCGCGCGGCACGCTCATCGTGACCGACGGCGGGGCCGAGCTGGACCTGACGCCGCTCGGCCTGCGCATCGTGCACCCCGACGCCGCCCATCCCGCGCTGCTCCGGCTGGGCGCCGCCGAGGCCACGCCCAGGACCATCCTCGAAGACCCGCTGACCAAGGCCGCCGTCTCGCAATCGCTCGACAGCCCGGACCCTGAGCCCGTGGCGCGGGCCGTGCTGTCCCTCGTCGAGGCCGCGGGGCTGGCGCCCGGCGAGGCGCCGTGGCTGGCCGAGCTGGCGCTGCGCGGCACCGACGGCGAGCTCTACCCGGCCGGTGAGCTCATGCTGGCCGACGGGGCGCTGGCGGCGGTGCTGGAGCCCGACACCCACCTCGGGGTGGCCGCGCCCGAGCTGGAGGAGACCTACGGCGCACGGGTGCTGGCCGCGGTGGGTGTGCTCGACGGGTTCGCCGTGGTCCACGACGCCGACGTGCTGCTCGACAACGACGAGTGCGACCACGATCTCGACGGCGAGGACGACTGGCTCGACCACGTTCTCGACCTGCTGCCCGAGCTGGACGTGCCGCCCCTGATCCCCGAGTTCACGGCGGTGCGGGACCTGGAGCTGGTGGCCGACTGGCCGGCTGCGCTGAAGCTGCTCACCACGCCGCCGCTGCGCTCCGCCCTCCACCCGCTGCGCGTCGAGGGCATGGAGGTCCCGTCCTACACGGCGTGGTGGCTGGCCAACCATCCGGTGCTCGGCGGGCGCAAGCCGCTGGAGCTGCGGCTCCCGGGAGCCGACCCACTGCTCCAGGGCCTGTACACCGACGCGCCCGCAGGGCTCGACGAAGGCGCGCTGTCGTTGCTGGGCGCCCGGACCACGCTGACCGAGCTGCTGGCCTCTCACGGTGGCCCTGAGGAGCTCCTGGACCTGATGGCCGACTCGTCGATCGAGGTGGACCGGGCCCAGCTGCGGGCGCTGTGGGTGGCACTGGCCGGCGTCGACCCGTCGCGGGTGGCGCCGCCGTCCCGGGTGCGTTCGGTGCTGCGCGGCGACATCGTGGTGGCCGCGGCCGAGGACGCGGTGGTCGTGGAGGCGCCCGACCTGCTGCAGCTCGTCGCGGACCGGCCTCTCGTGCTGGCTCCGTACGATCTGGCGGAGGCCCTGTCCGAGCTGCTCGACCTGCCGCTGGCCGGCGAGCTGACCTCGGGGGCGGTCACTTCGCAGGGAGAGGTGCGGCAGGTGCCCGCCGAGGTGCGCTCCCTGCTGCCGACGGCGCCTTCGACGTATGTGGAGCACGAGAAGCTGCTGGTGGACGGGGTGGAGTGCGCGTGGCGCTTCTTCGAGGGCGCCGTCCACTGCACGGGGGTGGACGGGCTGGCCAGAGGGCTGGCCTGGGCCACGGGCCAGTGGAACGACCGGCTCGCCGTCGCCGCCCTCCTCCGCGACCCTGAAGCGGTGCCACTCCTGCTGGCGGAGGCCGACCTGTCCTGACGGCCCTCTTCGAGGGCCGAAAACCTTCCGATTTTACGGCTGCGCACGGTGGGCACCACCCACCGACGCGGGCGGCCGGCCCTCCAGGGAGACGCTTACCAGCCTCACCGCCGCACCGCCGTGACGGCGCCCTCGTGACTGGCTTCTTCGCACCTTCGGTCACCACGTACGGTGCTCACGCCCGCCCGAGCTCTGGCCTGAGCACCGTACGCGTCACGTCTCTCGAACGCCCGGGTTGCGCTGGCCCCGAGCGGTCTTAGCGGGGTACGGCGCAACCCCAGGCTTGAGTCCTTCGTGGGCGTGTCCGCCGCAACCGACGTCGGGATGGGAGTGGTGGTGCGGTCCGTGCCCACGACCCGGGGAAGCAGGCAGTCCTTCAAATGATGTGACCGCTCGACGGCTGGGCGGTGTTGGTGTTGCTCTCCGGCTGACGCGAAGCGATGGGGTCAGAATCCTGGAGAACTCTCTCCGATGGAAGTCAACTCAAGGTGCATGTCCATTGAACGATGAAGTCCGTTCTCTGATGGCGGAAGTCCTGGATGAGGGGCTTGATGACTGGGTTACGCTGGGCCATGTCCTCCATCGTGCGTCGGTCCTGTCGAGAACAGATCAGTTCAATGCAAGAAGTATCACAATGGCGACATTGGAGATTCTTATTGGCAACGGACTGGTGGTTGCAGGAAATATGGGAGATTCCGGATTTGAAGCCTGGGACCTGGAGCCTGGCCAGGCTGTGGATCGCATCCGGGTCGAATGTGAGGCAAGAGGATGGATCCTCGGGTTGACGGATATATGGCTTGCTACGACTCCAAGAGGTGACGATATAGCGCGCTTGATAAATGTGGAGGGAGAGGGCGTGCCGGATAGATTTATTGACCCGCGTAATTGTCTTTGACCGGTATGGTGATTCGACTTTGGTCATACCTTCAGCAAGCATGGCGCAGGAGCGAAGAACGCGAGAAGATTGAGAGGCACGATCACGGTGGTGCGCGTCGCGAAGCGGCCTCTCGTGCTGGCTCCGTACGCTCTGGCGGAGGCCCTGTCCGAGCTGCTCGATCTGCCGCTGGTCGGCGAGCTCACCTCGGGGGCGGTCACTTCGCGGGGGGAGGAGCGACAGGCGGTGGCCGAGGTGCGCTCCCTGCTGCCGACGGCGCCTTCGACGTATGTGGAGCACGAGGAACTGTTGGTGGACGGGGTGGAGTGCGCGTGGCGCGCTGACCCGAAGCCCGGCTGCCTCCGGTGCGAAGGATTCCGGCTGTGATCACGCTTGACGACATCCGCTGTTTCGCCCTGAGGGGCCGGAAGGTCGGCGAACGGCCGTGGGGCTGCGACTCGCCGCGCAGCCCCACGGCATATTCGCCTCGGCCCGGGCAGGGGAACCGAGGCGAGGGTGCCGTGGCTGTACGGGCCTGGTGGGGCCACGGCCGAGGAAGATCAGGCGGTGTTCATCCGATAATTGAGCCAGGCGCGGCCCGCCGCGGCGGCCTCGGCGCGCGCCCGTCGGTGCTCGTTCGGCCCGTATTTGGCCTTGTAGATCCGGAACAGGGTCCACAGGGCGGCCAGTCCGGTCACGGCGTCGTTGGACGCGGCCTGCCATGCGGGAACCGTGGACAGGAACCGGTCGACCTGCTCGGGCGTGTGTCCGGCCTGCACCAGGCGTGGGGCGAACATGGCGGCCTCGACCCAGGCCGCGCCTGAGACGGCGAACGCCCAGTCCACCACCTTGATCCCGGTGCCGGTCACCAGCAGGTTGCCTGCGCTCAGGTCGTAGTGCAGGAGGGTCTTGCCGAATAGCGGTCGCATGTGGAACCGGTCGAGCGCCCTGCCGTACAGGTAGCGGTCGGCCAGGTCGAGGGAGTCGTTGTTGAGCAGGCGGCGGCCCTTGGCCTGCAGGGGGGCGATGTGGACGGCGACCGGTTCCGCTCCCCCTGGGCACGGGGTGAGCAGGTCGCCAAGCAGGGCCAGCGTGTCGAGCACGGGCTGCAGATCGGGAGAGCCGGGTGACAGGTCCGCTTCGTGGGCGCTGTCGTTGACGTACTCGAACATCATGACGTGCCAGCCCTTGAGCGTGGTGCTCCACAGCAGAGGCGGGGCGGGCACCTCCGCTGGCAGCGCATGCGCCGCCCACTGCTCACGTACGTGCAGTGCCTCGGCTGGGTGGCTGGTCGGGATGGCTTTGAGGAATACGCGGGTGCCGTCTTCGGTGTGCAGGCAGGCGGCCAGGCCGGGCATGATGCCGCTGGCTGCCGACTCGGTCTTGAGGACTGGCCCACACTCGGTCTGGACGGCGTCGCGGACGACCTCGGGCAGTTCTTCCCATTGAGGTCGGGTCATGACGCGGATCCTCCTGCCGGGCTGGTGGCGGGGCTGGGATCGTCGGCGCAGCCGGCGTAGCACTGGCTGCACTCGGCTTTGGCCTGCCACAGATCCATGTCCACCGGCAGGCCGGCCGCGCGCATAGCGGCGATGGTCGCGCCGATCCGTTCGAGGCGGGCGGCTGGATCCAGGCTGCCGGGTTCATCGGGTGCATGGTGGATGAACCACCCGGCGATGCTCTGGCAGAAGGTGACGTAGGCACGGGTGTGCAGGATGAAAGTGTGCCAGCCGATATCCACCTGCTGGGAGGGGGACAGCGCTCGGTCGGGGTTGAGCGCGCAGGCGTACAGGAATCCGAGTGTCTGCTCCATGATGCGCTCGGCGTACTCGCGGGTGAGGTCGTGCTCGTCGGCGATGCGCGTCACGAGCCGGTGGAATACAGGGGTAGGGATCAGCTCGCGAGGGGCGACGTCGGCCGCTGGCCGGTCGGTCGTCTGGGTGGACATGAAACTCCCATCACGGGTGGTCACGAACGGTCGTCTGGCGGCTCGGGGCCGGGTTCCGCCTCCTCTCCGACGCATTGGTCGGGCGTGCGGGTCTCTGCTGAGCGGGATCTGTCTCATCCGGGGGCATCTCGCAGCGGGGGACCCATGGGTGTTTCTGCAGCATGGCGAGAATGATGAGGTCCATTCGGGGCTCTCCTGGCGGTGGGTGGATTGCAGAGCGCGGCCATGCTGCTCGTCAGGCAGGCGGCGGCTCGAGAACCTCGATCATGGCGGTTGCGGTTCGCCGTCTCGGTGACGATCCAAGGTTCTCCATGGGTCACGGCTCACTTCCTGATCAAGGCCCGTCCCGGTGGTCGCAACCGCCGAGCGGGCCCGACCTTGTCTGGAGTGCTGCAGACAACGTTCAACCCTGTGACGTAGCCTCAACACTTCGTAGCCACAACCATAATGCCATTCCCGAAAGGCAGCAAGGCGTTCGAGTGAAGTGATGTGAGTACTCTTTGATCGAGGCGCCAGGTAGAGCCGGTACGGTGGCATGCCGATGGGCCCCTTTCATGGCGATGGAGGAGCACATGTCAGACACAGGCTGGGCCAGCGTTTCCATCCCTTACCTAAGGCCGCGCCGCCCTGGAGAATCCGACGCCTGGACGGAGGAGGCCGCCGCGCATGGTCATGTCGGCACGAATCAACTACGCGGGGTGGAGGAGGCTCGTCCGCCGCGCGAGGTGGCTGACATCCTCGGCTTCGGCCCAGAAGACACAGCCGTAATCCGACGACGGCTGGTACTCCTGGATGGGCGGCCGACAGAACTTGCCGACTCCTACTATCCGGGGGTGATTGCTCGCAACACGCGACTGGCCGAGGAGCGGAAGATTCGGGGTGGGGCGCTCACCGCGCTGGCCGAACTCGGCTACCGGCCCCACAGCACAGAGGAACGCGTTACAGCACGCCCCTCGACCAAGGCCGAACAAGACGCTCTTGATATCCGGCAGGAAGACTGGGTCTTGGTCCTCACCAGGATATTGCGAACGGACACGGGAGCGCCGATCGAGGTCACCGTCATGACGATGGTCGCCGACGGGCGGGAGCTACGCTACCAAATGATCATTCACGAGGAGACTTGACGACTTTGGCAAGGCGGCCGGACCCACGTCCACGTCATCAGCAGATCGCCGCAGAGCTGCGAGCCGAAATCATGTCCGGCGCGCTGAGGCCAGGCGAGCAACTCCCTTCGACACCACATCTCGTTGGGCGATTCGAGGCAGCCAACGCGACGATCCAACGAGCCCTTCAATCGTTGAAGGATGAGGGCTTCGTACGCGGCCATGCCGGTAAAGGCGTTTTCGTACGAGAGAAGCAGCAATTCATCGTGGAGGCCACCGCCTACAAGTTCCCAGGCTCGCGTGGCTACAGCTATGAATTGCTCAAAGTGGACGAAGTTGAACCACCGAATGATGTTGCTACGGCACTCGCCGTCCCAGGCGGTGACCGCGTCATCATGCGGCATCGGCTGCTGCTGCACGACGGCGAACCCGTAGAGCTGTCCTGGTCGTACTATCCGCTTGCCATCGCTGCTGGAAGTCCTCTGGAAGGCCGAAAAAAGATCCGCGGTGGCGCACCCCAGGCTCTGGCCGACCTTGGCTTCCCGGAGCGGCACTTTGAGGATCGCATTTCCGTTCGGCAACCCACCACGAAGGAGGTCGAGGGCTTGGACCTGCCAGCCGATGTACCGGTATTCAGGCAATTTCGTGTCGTCTACAGCGACTTTCGGCGGCCGGTAGAAGTTTCGATCCTCATTAAAGGCGGCCATCTCTACGAGCTTTCATATCAGCAAGACACCTGACTTTGCGTCAGTCGTGTACGGCTGCGCCCCCCATGACCGGCTCCGGCTTCCGCGGGGGTGCGCCGGCTGTCCGAGATATTCGGTTGGGTCACCATCACGGGCGACCCTAAGCTCGACGGCCATGAGCGAGATCGACTACCTGGCCGTCAACCGTGCCAACTGGAACGACCGCGTATCCATCCACGTGGCCAGCGACTTCTACGACGTCCCCGGCTTCAAGGCGGGCAGGGACTCGCTGCGGGACTTCGAGATCGAAGAGGTCGGGGACGTCACCGGCAAGTCACTGGCTCACCTGCAATGCCATTTCGGGCTCGACACCCTCTCCTGGGCCAGGCGAGGCGCGCAGGTCAGCGGCCTCGACCTGTCGGAGAAGGCCATCGAGACGGCCACCGCACTGGCGCAGGAGTGCGGGCTGGAGGCGCGCTTCGTCGCCGCGGACGTCTACGACGCGCCCACCGCCCTGGGTGGCGCCTACGACATCGTCTACACCGGCATCGGCGCGCTCGTCTGGCTGCCCGACATGCGGCGCTGGGCCGAGGTGGTGGCCGCCCTGCTGAAGCCGGGCGGGTTCCTGTACCTGTCGGAGTTCCACCCCTTCGCCGACACGCTGGACGACGCCACGGGATCGACCGTCACGTTCGACTACTTCAAGAGCGGTCCGCAGATCTGGGACCAGCCGTACACCTACACCGGCTCCGAAGAGCTGGCGAACACCACCTCCGTCCAGTTCCAGCACGCCTTGGGCGAGGTGATCTCCGCGCTGGCCGCGGCCGGGCTGCGCATCGACTTCCTGCACGAGCACGACCACACGCTCTTCCAGCGCTTCACAAGCCTGCAAGCCCGCGGCGGGAGCTACCGGCTGCCGGAAGGGCGGCCGCGCGTCCCGCTGATGTACTCCGTCAAGGCCAGCCGCCTCCATCGGTGAAGCGCTGTTCACGCGACCTCTCGCCGGCCGGGCTGCTGACGCTCGGCGACCGCGCCGACCTTGGCGCTGTGGCGGTGGAAGCCGACACCCTGGAGCACGACCAGCAGCCCGTTGGCCACCGCCATGGCCACCCCACAGCCCGGTGATCCCCCAGGTCCTGGCCACGGGCACGGTGGCCAGCACGAGCAGGCCGTACCCGACGGCGAAGTAACGCAGGCTGGCGCTCGACCGCTTGAGCCCGGTCAGCCCGATGCCCTTGACCGCCTGCGTGGCATCGGCCAGGGATGCCAGCAGCATCAGTGGCAGCAGGTCGACCTTAACCCGAAATCATGAAGTCGCCCTATGGCCTGGAGTGCACTCCAGGTATTTAGGGTTGACCACATGGAATACGTCAACCTCGGACGCAGCGGCCTCCGGGTGAGTCCGCTCTGCCTCGGGACCATGAACTTCGGCCCGCAGACCTCGGAGGAAGACTCCTTCGCGATCATGGACAGGGCCCTCGAACTGGGCATCAACTTCTTCGACACGGCAAACGTGTACGGCTGGAAGCTGGGCGAGGGCATCACGGAGCAGATCATCGGCCGATGGTTTGCCCAGGGTGGCGGGCGCCGGGAGAAGACGGTCATCGCGACCAAGCTCAACGGCTCGATGAGCGACTGGCCCAATGACCAGAAGCTGTCCGCGCTCAACATCCGCAAGGCGTGCGACGCCTCGTTGAAGCGGCTGCAGACCGACTACATCGACATCTACCAGGCCCACCACGTTGACCGGGACACCCCGTACGAGGAGTTCTGGGAGGCCATGGACGTCCTGCGGCAGCAGGGCAAGATCGTCTATGTCGGCTCGTCCAACTTCGCCGGCTGGCACATCGCCAAGGCCCAGGAGTCGGCGGCCAAGCGCAACTTCATGGGGCTGATCAGCGAGCAGTCCCACTACAACCTGCTCACCCGAACGGTCGAGCTCGAGGTGCTGCCCGCGTGCGAGGACTACGGCCTCGGCGTGATCCCGTGGAGCCCGCTGGCCGGCGGCCTGCTCGGCGGCGTGCTGCGCAAGATCGACAAGGGGCGCTCGGCCGCCGACCACATGGTCAAGCAGCTCGAGAAGCACCGCGACAAGATCGAGCAGTACGAGAAGCTCTGTGACGAGCTGGGCGAGGATCCGGCGTACGTGGCACTGGCCTGGCTGCTCAAGCAGCGTGCGGTCACCGCGCCGATCATCGGCCCGCGCACTCTGGAGCAGCTCGACGGCAGCATGCGCACCCTGGAGATCGACCTGGACGACGCCACCCTGGCCCGCCTGGACGAGATCTTCCCCGGCCACAAGACGGCCCCGGAGGACTACGCCTGGTAATGCTCAGGTCAACAGAGCACCGATGACGACGATCAGCAGGAGCAGGCCCAGCACGATGGGCAGCAGCCAGGGGCGAGGACGGTCCACGATGTGGAGCCTAATCCCGCTCGGGGAGTGCGAGCGCCCATTCGGCGAGTGACTCGTACCTCACCTGGGGCCCCGTGTGACTGCGGACAAGCCGGACATACTCCGCCCGCCACGGTGAGCCGCTGAACCCGGACAGCGACTCGACCAGCGGGCGGAGATCCGTCTCGGCCTTGGCGCGGGCCAGCGTGAGATGCGGGTGGAAGCGCTTCTCATCGGTCTGTACGGCTCCGGCCCGGCGCGCGCCCGCCTTGACCGAGTCGGCCAGTCTGGTCATGGAGTCGCCGGTGACGCCGATCCAGAAGACCCTGGCCCGGCGTGCGGACGAGAAGGCGCCGAAACCCTCGAAGGTCAGGTCCAGGGCGGGGTGGCGGCGTACGGCGCGGGCCAGGCGGACCTCCAGCTCGGGCAGCACCTGCTCGGGCACCTCGCCGAAGAACCCCAGCGTGATGTGCCAGGTGGCACGGTCGGGCCAGCGCAACCCCGGCACCTGCCCTACGTATGGTGCGATCGCGTGTGAGATCTCGTCCAGCACCTCGTCGGGCGGCACCAGGGCCGCGAAAAGCCTCATGCCACCCAATTCTTCCCCTGGTCCGGACGCCTTCACGCCATGGCGAGCGCCGGCCGGGCTCCCACCCGGCGGGTGATCAGCCGCGTCATGAGCACCGCCAGACCGGTGCCGACCAGGACCAGCGCGCCGGCCAGGATCACGCCCGCGCGCGGCCCGCCCAGCTCCGACAGCCAGCCGACCAGCGCCGCGCCGAGCGGGGCGCCTCCGGTGAAGACCAGCATGTAGATCCCCATGACCCGCCCCCGCATCTCGGGGGACGTGGCGAGCTGGACGCTGGCGTTCGCGGCCGTGTTGATGGTGATCAGCGCGATGCCGGTGGGGACCAGCATCAGCAAGTAGGCGAGGTAGCCGGGCGCCAGCCCGGTGGCGATCTGGAACAGCCCGAACCCGAGCGCCCCGGCGAACAGCACCTTCTTCGTCGGCCGGACCCGGCGCGCCGCGAGCAGCGCCCCACCGAGCGCGCCCACCGCGAACATGCTGGAGGCCAGCCCGAACGAGGACGCGCCCGCGTCGAACTCCTCGCGTGCCATGAGCGCGATCGACATCGAGAACGCCTGGGAGAACACCGACACGAACCCGATCAGCAGCACCGGCATGAGCAGCTCCTCTCGCCGGAGGACGTAGCGCAGCCCTTCCCTGAGCTGCCCCTTCGCCCTCGGCACCGGCTCGGCCGGGTTGAGCTCGGACTTCCTCATGAAGACGAGGCTCGAGATGACCGCGCCGAACGTGAGCGCGTTGATCAGGAAGAGCGGCCCCGTGCCGCCGAGCATGGAGATCAGCACGCCGGCGAGCGCCGGGCCGACCACGCGGGCCAGGTTGAAGATGGAGCTGTTGAGCGCGATGGCGTTGGGCAGGTCCCTGCGGCCGACCATCTCGACCACGAACGCCTGCCGCGTCGGCACCTCGACGCAGGAGATCATGCCGAGCGTGAACGCCATCACGTACACGTGCCACACCTCGGCGGAGCCGGTCATCGTCAGCACGCCGATGGTCAGCGCGAGCGCGGCCATGAGGATCTGGGCGGTGATGAGGATGGGGCGCTTGGGGTAGCGGTCGGCGAGCACGCCGCCGAACATCCCGAACAGCAGCATCGGCAGGAACTGCAGCGCGGTCGCCGTGCCGAGCGCCGCCGCGCTGCTGTGGGTCTGGCTGCCGACGGTCAGGTCGAGCACCAGCCAGTCCTGGGCGGTGCGCTGCAGCCAGGTGCCGACGTTGGAGACGGTGCCGCCGGCGGCGAACATGCGGTAGTTGCGAATCTTGAGTGACCGGAACATCCCGGTCTTGGGTTCTTCAGGCTCTATATCTTGCTGAGCTTCTCCAGAATCGGCGCCGCCTGCCTGAGGATCGACCGCTCCTCGGGCGAGAGCTCCTTCAGCCGCTGCGTCAGCCACGCCTCCTTGCGGCGTCGCTCCTCCTTCAGCAGCTTCTGCGCGGCCTCGGTCACGGTCACGGTCACCTGGCGCCGGTCGGTCGGGTGCGGGGTGCGCGCGAGCAGGCCGCGCTCCTCGAGCGCGGCGATCACGCGCGTCATCGAGGGCGGCTGCACCTTCTCGAGTTCGGCCAATTCGCCGGGGGTTATCCCGGAGTGCCGATCCACGGCGGCCAGCGTCGCGAACTGGGTGGGCGTCAGCGAGTGCGCCGCCGCCTGTCGTCGTAGGCGCCTGGTCAGCCTTGCCAGCGACACGCGCAGGGCTGAAGCCAGGCCTGCGTCGCTGCGCAGGTCCATCTTGGGCTGGGTGTTGGTTAGCATGAGTCATTACCTTTGCTAACTATACAAGAAGGCGGCATATTTCCCTAACTGAGGTGTCTCACTCTTTGATACCCGGAAGCCGCCCACTCGTGCGCGGGGGCGGCTCCCGCCTGCGTCGTCAGACTCCGAACAGGGCCCGGATGGGGCCGATCGCGAAGTAGAGCACGAACAGGATGCTGACGCCCCAGAGCAGGGGGTGGATCTGCCCGGCCTTGCCCCGTACGACCTTGATCAGCACGTAGCTGATGAAGCCGGCGCCGATGCCGTTCGAGATCGAGTACGTGAACGGCATGATCACGACGGTGAGGAACGCCGGGATGGCGATCTCGTAGTCGTCCCACTGGATGTCGCGGACCGCGGTCATCATGAGGAAGCCCACCAGGACCAGCGCGGGCGCGGCGGCCTCGTACGGCACGATCTCGACGAGCGGCGCGAAGAAGATCGCCACCAGGAACAGCAGCCCCGTGACCACGCTGGCGAGGCCAGTGCGAGCGCCCTCGCCGACGCCGGCGGCCGACTCGATGTAGGTGGTGTTCGACGAGACCGAGCCCGCGCCGCCGGCCGCCGCGCCCAGCGAGTCGACGAGCAGGATCTCCTTGGTACGCGGTAGCGTCCCGTCCTCCTGGACCAGGTTCGCCTGCCGGCCGACGCCCACGATGGTGCCCATGGTGTCGAAGAAGTCCGTGATGAGCAGCGTGAAGACGAACAGCGCGGCCAGCAGCACATCGACGCGGACAAAGCCGCCGAATGGGTCGAACTCGGCGAACAGCGTGAGCGGGTTGTGGAAGCCGAAGATTTGGTCGGGCACGGCTGGGACGTTGAGCTGCCAGCCGCCGGGGTTTTTCGCCGAGGCGACGCCCGCCTTGGCGATCGCTTCCACGATGATCGCCAGGATGGTGGTGCCGGCGATGCCGATCAGGATGGCGCCCTTGACCTTCCGCGCCACCATCATCGCCGTGGCGAGCAGCCCGACGATGAACACGAAGATCGGCCAGGAGGTGAGGCTGCCCGCGATGCCCATTTCCAGGGGCGTGCCTGCGGCCTTGCGGACGAAACCGGCGTCCACGAAGCCGATCAGCGCGATGAACAACCCGATGCCCACGCTGATGGCGGTCTTGAGCTGGGCCGGGATGGCGTGGAACACCGCCGTCCTGAGCCCGGTCAGCACCAGGATGGCGATGATGACACCTTCGAGGAAGACCAGGCCCATGGCCTCCTCCCAGGTCATCACCTTGGCGATGGTGAAGGCGACGAAGGCGTTCAGGCCCAGCCCGGCCGCCATCGCGAACGGCACCTTGCCGATGATGCCCATGAGGATCGTCAGGATGCCTGCCACGAAAGCCGTACCGGCCGCGACGAGGGCCACGTTGGGCGTCGTGCCGTCGCCGATGACCTGGCCGGTCACGTCCGTGCCGGTGCCGATGATGATCGGGTTCAGCACCACGATGTAGGCCATGGTGAAGAACGTGGCCAGGCCGCCTCGTACCTCACGGGAGAAAGTTGAACCTCGTGCGGTGATTGCGAAGAAACGGTCTATTGAGTTGCGTATGTCGCTCACGACGCGAAGAGTGACAGTCGTCGTGAGCTGCGAAAAGTGCCAGTGATGAGATCGAGACCCTATTGGAAGCTAGGCTGGACACGTGAAGAAGCAGTGGCACCCCGACCCGGAGCCGATCAAGACCAATGACCTGGCCGCCGTCGGCGTGGGCACCGCACTGTGGGCCGTCGCGCTGGTCGTCCTGCTGATCTTCCGCCCCGCTCCCGAGAACACGTGGTGGATCTGGACCTGCGTGACCGGGGTCGGCTTCGGCCTGTTGGGCATGTGGATGGTCCGCCGGCCCAGAGGCAACTGACATTAGTCATCTCCAGGGCTTCCCCGAAGTCATCGGTAAGTGGTGTTTCCCCCCACTACGTCGGCACATGTCGTAGCGACCATGCTTGTTTGCATGAAGCAGACCATCGTGACATTCCTCCTGGGCGCGGCGGTCCTCGCCGGCTGCGGCACCACCGGCGAGCCGGCCGCCACGCCGGCGGCGAGCGCCGCCAAGGGGTCGGACGCGGTCTCGTGGGCCAAGTGCACCGGCCTGACCGGCCCTGACGGCAAGCCTGCCACCCCAGGCCCCGGAGTCGAGTGCGGTGCCATCAAGGTCCCCCTCGACCACGCCAAGCCCGACAGCGAGCAGATCGACCTGGCCCTGATCCGCGTCAAGGCCACCGGCGACCGCCTCGGCTCGCTGGTGTTCAACTTCGGCGGCCCCGGCGGGTCGGGCGTGGACACGCTGGCCATGGCCGCGCAGGCGTTCGGCAAACTGGGTGGCCGCTACGACCTGGTCAGCTTCGACCCGCGCGGCGTCGAGCGCAGCGCCGGCGTCAAGTGCGGAGGCCAGGTCGAGAAGCTGCTGGAGGCGGAGAGCGCGGCCGACGGCGACAGGCTGGCCAAGGAGTTCGCGGCGGCGTGCGAGCGGGACTCGGGCAAGATCCTGCCGTACGTCGGCACCGTCAATGCCGCCAAGGACCTCGACCTGATCAGGGCCGCGGTCGGCGACAAGCAGCTCAACTACTTCGGCCTGTCGTACGGGACCCACCTCGGCGCCGTCTACGCCACCCACTTCCCCAAGAACGTCGGCCGCTTCGTCCTGGACGCGGCCTTCGACCCGACGGTCACGTTCAAGGAGCGGGCGGTCGCCCAGGCGAGCGGGTTCGACCGGGCGTTCGAGGCGTTCGCCAAGGACTGCGTGGCGCAGAGCTGCGAGCTGGGCGCCGACCCGCCCGCCGTCGAGAATGCGGTGGAGAGGCTGCTGGAAGGGCTGAAGGACAAGCCGCTCAAGGTGGGCGACCGCGAGCTCACGTACGGGCTGGGCCAGCTCGCTGTGATCACCCCGCTGTACGCCAAGGTCAGTTGGCCGATGCTGGAGCAGGCCGCCGCGGCGGCGATCAAGGGGAACGGCGCCGCACTGCTCTCCCTGGCCGACACCTACACCGGCCGCAAGGCCGACGGGACGTACTCGACGGCGATGACGAGTCTGCAGGCGATCAACTGCGCTGACAACGCCGAGCGGCCGACCGCCGCCGAGACCGCCGAGATCAACGAGCAGATCGAGAAGATCTTTCCGATTTTGGCGACGGAGGCGTCGGGCGGCGTATGCGCGCACTGGCCGGTGAAGGGGGATGACGCGGCCAAGCGCATCGACGCCACGGGTTCGGCGCCCATCGTGGTGATCGGCGGCAAGGGGGACCCCGCCACGCCCTACCAGTGGGCCACGACGTTCACGGAGCAGCTGAAGACCGGCGTCCTGGTCACCTACGAGGGCGAGGGCCATGGCGCTTATCTGAGCGGTAACGGGTGCGTGATGGAGACGGTGGACGCGTACCTGCTGGAAGGCAAGGTCCCCGCCGCCGGCACCACCTGCGCGGCCTGACCCCGCCCCGGTTCGCCTCTGCCCCGGCCGGATCATCCACCCGGCCGGGGCGCCGGTTCAGAAGCCCGGCAGCGCCAGGTTGCCGGCGTGGGCCCGGTACGTGTAGTCGTCCAGCTTGCGGATGCGGCCGGTGTTGACGTCGATCGCGTACGTCGTCTCGCCCAGCGTCGGCACGCCGTCCTTCCAGCGGTACGTCGGATCGCCGTCGACCCTGCCGGTGATCACGACCTCGGTCGTGTTGAGCCAGCCGCCCATCCGCGAGGCGCGGAAGCCCTTCGGCACGTCCGTGAACTTCACCCTGGACCGGATGTCGCCGGTGGTGACGTCGACCGTGACGATCGTGTCGTCGTCGCGGACCCCTATGTGGTCTTTGAACACGGCGCCGTTGAAGTAGGCCAGGGTACGCCCGTCCGAGGACGGCTCGCTGAACGTCCGGACAGCGTCGTCCACCGGGGTGAGCGGGACCACCCGTCCGCCGTCCAGCACCCCGAGCCGGTTCTTGCCGTTCTCGACGATGATCGGCTTGCCGCCGTTGCCCACGCGCTGCACCCACCAGTTCGCCGGGATCTCGGTGACCTGCCCCGTCTCGATGTCCACGACGGCGTCCGGCTGACCGTGGCCGTTCAGGCTGAGGAAGCGCCCGTCGGGCGACAGCCGGAGCAGGCCGTCGCTCTTCACCATCGTCTCTCGCGTGATGGTCTGGGGCGTCAGCCAGATCCGGCCGTCGGCCAGGTCGCGGACCGCGAACTTCTGGTCCTTCTCGCTGTAGTACGCGACCCTCCGCCCGTCGGAGGAGATCACCAGGGGGCCGCCGGTGTTCATGTATTCGTCGGGAGACTGCTCGGTGTACACGCTGAGCGCTTGCGGCATCCTGAAGCTCTGGCCGCCTTGGGTCACCAGCCGCCACTGCGCGCATTCCCGGCCGGCGAAGGTATGGGTGTTCTTCCTGGGGTCCCATTGCCTGCCGCAGAAGTCGTAGTAGGCGTAGGCGGCCGGGTCCACGCCGGAGGCGGGCAACACGTCGGTGATCTCGGTGGTGGTCGCGGCGCCGCCGCCACCCGAGCCGCCCGTCAGGACGGCCGCGGTGAGCGCCAGCGCGATCAGCGACGCCGCCACGGAGCCGAACGCCGTCGCCTTCCACCTGCGGGCCCCGCGCACGGCGCGCTCGGCCAGATCGACGTCAGGCGCCTGGTCGGCGAGCAGTCGGAGCTCGTCACGGAACCTGGTCATCGGGGAACCTCCTCGGGATCGACGTCGCGGAGCAGGTCGGCCAGTTCGGGGGCGAGGACGCGCAGCCGGCCGAGCGCGTGATTGGTCTGGCTCTTGACCGTGCCCGGCGAGCAGCCGAGCAGGTCGGCGGTCTCGTCGATGCTGCGGTCCTCGTAGTAGCGCAGCACGAGCACCGCCCGCTGACGGCGGGTCAGGCGCATGAGCGCTCCCTGTAACGCCATGCGGTGCAGGCTCTCGTCTCCGGGGTCGGGACCAGACGGGGTTTCCGGCGGCCACGCGGTGGGCGTCTCCGGCCGGCCGCGCCGCCGCCAGGAAATGTGCTCGTTGATCAGTGCCCTCCGCACGTAGGCGTCGGGGTTGCCGCCGTCGGCCAGCCTCCCCCAATGCCTGGCCGTCCGCATGAGCACGGTCTGCAGCAAGTCTTCAGCCTGCGGGGCGTCGCCGGTGAGCAGGTACGCGGTCCGCATCAGCGCACGCTGGCGGCCTCGTACGAACTCCCGGAAGCCCTCATATGGGTCCATGCTTCTCCTTCCACCCGCTAACAACGTGGACGGGAGCGGCGGCGTTGGAAGGCGATGGGGTGGGGCATGATGACGGCGTGGGGGATGTGGTGGCCCGGGCACCGGGCGTCATGGGAAATGTCATGGTCAGGGCGGTCGCCGTCGCGGCGGCGGCCTTTTTGCTGCCCGCCGTCCCGGCTCATGCGGCAGCGGAGGACGAGGGCATGGAAAAGCTCTTCACCTTCAAGGATCCCAAGATCACGGAGTCCAGCGGCCTGGCCGTGTCGCCGACGCACGGCGACGTCTACTACACGCACAACGACAGCGCGGCCGCCCCGACCTTCTACGCCGTCGACGGGAGCGGGCGCACCAAGGCCACCTTCCAGGTGCGGGGCGCCCAGGCCAGGGACTGGGAGGCCATGGCCGCGACCAAGGACGCGGCGACGGGGCGAGGGGTCCTCTGGTTCGCCGACATCGGCGACAACCTGGACGGGGCCTGGCCGGACATCTCCATCTACAAGGTGATGGAGTCGCAGACTGTCAGTGACGCCACGCTGCCCGCGACCCGCTATCGCTTCCGTTACGCGGACGGCGGCCGCAACGCCGAGGGCATCATGATCAATCCGAAGACGGGCCGCCTCTACGTGGTCTCCAAGGAGTTCGCGGCCTCGGTCTACGCGGCACCGAAGAAACTCCGCACCGACCGCACCAACATCCTGCGCAAGGTCGCCGGCGCCCCCCTCATGGCCACGGACGCGGCCTACGCACCCGACGGCTCCTCGTACATCATCCGCACCTACTTCTCCGCCACCCTCTACAAGCCCTCCGGCGAGACGATCGCCAAGGTGACGATGCCGGAGCTGAGACAGGCCGAGTCGATCACCTACACGCCGGACGGCAAGGCCCTCCTGACGGGAACGGAGGGCCCGAAGAGCCCGGTATACCGGGTCCCCCTCCCGGCCGCCGCCCAGCCCGCGGCGACCCCCAGTCCGGCCAAGGCCGCGAACACGACCCAGCCGACCACGGAGCCGCAGGCCGGCGCGGACACCGGCACGGGCGGGTTAACGTTCAAGGACATCCTGATCTGGCTCGCGGCGGCGGTGACGGCGGTAGGCGTGATCACGTTCATAGCCCGCCGCACCCGGTAGAACCTCAGGGCTGAAGCGCAACAAGCTCACCCATGAGCACAAAGATCAAAGATCTTTTCTATGCCGAGGTCAAGGCCCGCGACGGTGTCCCCGACCGAGAGCGGAAACTACGCGAGGAGATCAAGGAACTTGAAAGAAGGGCTCGTCCATCAGGCCGCTCAGTCCCTCTAGCTGATCAAGCTCCCTGCTCGGAGATGACCATGTCGTACGTCATCGAAAGTTGCGCATGGTCGCCGTGAACATGTCACCGCGCAAGGCTTGCTCGACGACGGCGATGGAGCGGGCCAGGCGGACCAGGCGAGGACCCTCCTCGCGATAGACATCGAGCACCGCCTCGACAGCATGAGGAGGGAGATGGCCCTTGAGATCCACAGCTGCGCTTCGGTATCCCGCTCTTGCTGCTTCGACAGATGCATTCACGTGGTGGATAGCCATCCTCGCCAGGGCGATCGGATGGCGTTTCAAAACCTCGTAGGCCCTGTAGTCGGGGGGCACGGCGTCGAGCAACCAGGTCACGGCCGTGGTCTCCCAGTCGGGGACGCTGGGTGGGCGGACCTCGGGCGGCCACTCCGGCGGGAGATACATACGTCAATCGTACTTAGGTTCGATTAATTACGGGAGGGCGCTCCCGGCCAACGCGCCTGCCCGGCCGGTCCGTTTACGATCACCAGAAGCCGCAACCAAATGCTGCGATATATGCCCGAGCCGGTCGTGGAGGCCACCCTCGGTGCCCTCGGCGCACCATCCGCGGCCGAGCAGCGCGTCAGCCCAGATGTCGAGCGGCTCCTCGTCCGCCCGCCCCGCACCTTCGCCCAGTGGGCGGAGCGCAACATCGCGGCCTTCAAATAACGCGCCCGGGTGAAGGCGAAGTACTCGCACTGTCGGCCGCGAACACAACACGATGTCGGCCGGCCTGCAACACCTACTGGAGCAACATCACGATCGTCTTCGATCGTCGCTCCCGGCGGTCCTTGGCAGGCGCTCAGTGCGCGAGGCCACCCCCATGACGATCACGGGAGCGGCCTCGTGACTTGCCTGCCGGAGCAGGTTCAGCCAGGGATGTCGCTCAGACGACGCAGGCTGAACGGGGAGGCCATCGTACTCATGTTCGATTCGTCCAGATATGGCGGGGACGGCTGGTTAGTCGGAAAATCATCGTGTGACAGAAAAGATCGGCGTCGTCGGAGCGGGGATCGTCGGGCTGGCGGTGGCGCGCGAGCTGGCCGCCACCAGGGGCGCTGAGGTGACCGTGCTGGAGAAGGAGGGCCACGTCGGCGCCCACCAGACCGGGCACAACAGCGGCGTCGTGCACGCGGGCATCTACTACCCGCCGGGCTCGCTCAAGGCCAGGCTGTGCCGGGAGGGCGTGGCGCTGCTCAAGGAATACTGCGCCGCGTACGCGCTGCCGTACGACGAGGTCGGCAAGCTCGTCGTGGCGAGCACCGGCGCCGAGCGGCCGCGGCTCGGCGCGCTGGCCGAGCGGGCGCGGGCCAACGGGGTGCCGGGCATCGCCGAGCTGGACGGGCTGGCGCTGCGCGAGATCGAGCCGCACGCGGTCGGCGTCGGCGCGATCCACTCACCGCACACCGCGATCTGCGACTTCGCCGCCGTCGCGCGCCGGCTCGCGCTGGACGTGGCGGAGCTCGGCGGGTCCGTACGCCTCTCGCAACCGGTCCGGGCGATCAGGGAGCGTTCGGGAGGCGTGCAGGTGCTGGCGGGACGGCGGAGGTTGACCTTCGACCGGCTGGTGGTGTGCGGCGGGCTGGGGACGGACGCGGTGGCCAGGATGGCGGGGCATCCGGGTGATGTCAGGATCGTCCCGTTCCGCGGGGAGTTCTATGCGCTGCGGGGCGCGGCCAAGGGGCTCGTTCGCGGGCTGATCTATCCGGTGCCCGATCCGCGGTACCCGTTCCTGGGTGTCCACCTGACCCGGCAGACCGATGGCGGGGTGCTGGTGGGGCCGAATGCGGTACTGGCCCTGGCCTACGAAGGGTATAGGTGGCGAAATATTGGGAATTTTCGGGAAATTCTCGGCTGGCCGGGCACTTTGCGCATGGCCCGGCAGCATTGGCGTACCGGGCTCAAGGAGATCTACGGGTCCCTCGTCAAAGGCGCGTTCCTCAGGGGCGCCCAGCGTTACGTGCCCGAGCTCACCGCCGCCGACCTCGTACGCGCTCCCG
Source organism: Nonomuraea sp. H19 (assembly GCF_052068215.1). NCBI lineage: Bacteria > Bacillati > Actinomycetota > Actinomycetes > Streptosporangiales > Streptosporangiaceae > Nonomuraea > Nonomuraea sp. H19. The sequence goes on from NZ_JBQHCV010000019.1 coordinate 120,324, forward strand.
GCGGCGTCCGCGCCCAGGCCGTGGCCAGGGACGGCCGGCTGCTCGACGACTTCGTGGTGGACGTCCACGGAAAGGTCGTCCTGGTACGCAACGCGCCCTCCCCGGCCGCCACGTCCAGCCTCGCCATTGCCAGGCACATTGCCGGAATTGTCCCAGCACTCGTCCAATGAGTGCATCCTTGGATGTGATGGAATCACGCCTGCTCATAGTCGAGGACGATCCGAACATCCTCGAACTCCTCGCCGCGAGCCTCAGGTTCGCGGGTTTCGACGTGACCACGGCCAAGAGCGGCCTCGACGCCGTCACCGCCGTGCAACGACACCGCCCTGACCTCGTCGTGCTCGACGTCATGCTGCCCGACCTGGACGGTTTCGAGATCGTCAAGAGGTTGCGCGGCGGCGGATTGCACACGCCGGTGGTGTTCCTGACCGCCCGTGACGAGACCGAGGACAAGATCCGCGGGCTCACGATCGGCGGCGACGACTACGTGACCAAGCCGTTCAGCCTGGAGGAGGTCGTTGCCAGGATCCACGCGGTGCTCCGCCGTACCAACGGGGAGGCGCAGGCGGCGCCGCCACGGCTGACGTTCGCCGACATCGAGCTGGACGAGGAGAGCCACGAAGTGTGGCGCGGGGGCAACGCGGTGGCGCTGTCGCCGACCGAGTTCAAGCTGCTGCGCTACTTCATGACGAACGCGGGGCGGGTCCTGTCCAAGCCGCAGATCCTCGACCACGTGTGGGACTACGACTTCAGGGGCGAGGTGGGCATCGTGGAGTCGTACGTCTCCGTACTGCGCCGCAAGATCGACAACCGCAGCCCGCGGCTCATCCACACCCTGCGGGGTGTCGGGTACGTCCTCCGCCTGCCACCGAGTCCCTAATGAGCCGCCTGCCGTTGCGGATCAAGCTCATCGCATCGATGCTGGCGCTGCTGGGCTTCGGCATGACCTTCATCGGCGTGATGAGCGTCTCGGTGCTGCACGGCTACCTCGTCGCCCGGGTGGACGGCCAGCTCAGTCTCCTCAGCGTGCGCATGCACAACAAGGTCGTGAACGACTGGAAGAAGGACAGGGAAACCTCCGACCGGCCCATCCTCATCGAGTCCGACGCCATCGTGCTGGTCAAGGAGCCGGGCGGCGAGTACGAGCCCATGCTGTCCGACCGCGACGTCGACATGAAGCCGAAACCGGTCCTGTCGCCCTCGCCGGGAACCGACCCCTACACCACGTCCGCGCTCAAAGGCCACGGCGAATGGCGGGTCCTGGAGAGCCAGGTCCGGCGGCGCACGGTCGTGGTCGCGGTGGACCTGGAGGAGGTCGACGCGATCACCCGGCGGCTGGTGCTCATCGAACTCCTGGGCGGCGGCGGCATCCTGCTCATTCTGGGCGTCGGAGGCGTCACGATCGTGCGGCGCAGTATGCGGCCGCTGGGCGAGATCGAGCGCACGGCCGAGGCCATCGCGGGCGGCGAGCTGGGCCGGCGGGTGCCGGACGGCGACCCCCGTACCGAAGTGGGCCGCCTCGCCAGGTCGCTGAACGGCATGCTGGCCCAGATCGAGGCCGCGTTCACGGCCAGGTCGGCGTCAGAGGCCGCGGCCCGCCGCTCCGAGGACCGCATGCGCGAATTCGTCGGCGACGCCTCGCACGAGCTGCGTACCCCGCTGACCTCCATCCGGGGCTTCGCCGAGTACGCCAGGCAGAACCCCGGCGCCGACCCCGCCGAGCTGATGCAGCGCGTGGAGAAGGCCGCCGGGCGGATGAGCCTGCTGGTGGACGACCTGTTGCTGCTGGCCAGGGTGGACCAGCAGCGGCCGCTGCAGATGCGGCCCGTGGACATGCTGGCGCTGGCCGCGGAGGCCGTACAGGATGCCAGGATCCTCGCGCCCGAACGGGTGATCAAGCTGGACGTGGTCGGCGGCGCCGCGCTGATCGTCTCCGGCGACGAGGTACGCCTGCGCCAGGTCATCAGCAACCTCGTCACCAACGCGATCGTCCACACGGAGCCGGGCTCGCCGATCATCGTGCGGGTCGGGGCCGGCATGGAAACGCTCTTCCTCGAAGTCATCGACAACGGCCCCGGACTCACTCCCCAGCAGGTCGAGCGGGTCTTCGAGCGCTTCTACCGCGCCGACTCCGCCAGGTCCCGCCGCCGCTCGGCCGAGGACCGGGGCAGCGGGCTCGGCCTGGCCATCGTGCGGGCGCTCGTGGAGGCCCACGGCGGCGCGGTGACGGTCGACAGTTCGCCGGAAGCCGGCTCCACGTTCCGGGTGGAGCTCCCGCTCGCCTTGGACTGACGGTCCCCGCCGAACTCCCACTCGCCTTGGAGTGAGCCTTCAGCTAACCCTCAGGTGCCTGAGTCACTCTAAGTAGGTGACGACACCCGAGGCGCTGATCATGGTGGTGGACGACGAGCCCAGCATCAGGGACCTGCTCTCCGCCAGCCTGCGCTTTTCCGGGTTCGAGGTGCTGACCGCCGCCGACGGCCAGGAGGCCGTGGAGGTGGCCAAGAGGGCCTCGCCCGACCTGGTCGTGCTCGATGTGATGCTGCCCGACCTGGACGGGTTCGAGGTGGCCAAGCAGATCGACGCACCCGTACTGTTCCTGACCGCCCGCGACGCCACCGAGGACAAGATCACTGGGTTGCGCGTGGGCGACGACTACGTGACCAAGCCGTTCAGCCTGGAGGAGGTCCAGGCCAGGATCCGGGCCGTGCTGCGGCGCACCCGCGGGGAGGGCGCGCCCGCCAGCAAGCTGAAGGTCGCCGACCTGGAGCTGGACGAGGACGCCCGCGAGGTGTGGCGGGGCGGGCGGCAGATACGCCTGTCACCGACCGAGTTCAAGCTGCTGCACTATTTCATGGTCAACGCCGGGCGCGTGCTGTCGAAGGCGCAGATCCTCGACCACGTGTGGAACTACGACTTCGGCGGCGACGCGGGCGTCGTCGAGTCCTACATCTCCTACCTCAGACGCAAGGTGGACGACGTCGAGCCGCGGCTCATCCACACCCTTCGCAGCGTCGGTTACGTGCTGAGGGAGCCGCACGGCGGATAGGCGCGAAATCCGCAGCCTGCGGTGGACCGGCTGAACGCGGCCCAACGGTAGCGTGGGCATATGGACCTCCTGGGCGCGCTCGAGGCGGTGCGCTGGCCGTTGGATCGCGAGCTGTTCCCGCTCGCGGTCGGCGAGGCGGCGGCCGACCGGCGTGCGCTGCGGGAGCTGACCGGGCAGCTCGACGACTACCTCCTCCCCAGGCTGCGCGCCCTCGACGCACCGCTGCTCGCAGTCGTCGGCGGGTCGACGGGGGCGGGCAAGTCCACGCTGGTCAACTCGCTGGTAGGGGCCGATGTGGCCGAGCCGGGCGTGCTGCGGCCCACCACGCTCGTGCCCACGCTCGTGGTCAGCCCGGCCGACCGCACCTGGTTCATGGGCCAGAACGTGCTGCCTGGCCTGTCCCGCGCCACCGGCGACGGCCCCGGCCGGCTACGCCTGGTGACCTCGCCCGCTCTGGGCGCCGGTCTCGCGCTGCTCGACGCGCCCGACATCGACTCGGTGGTGACCGCCAACCGGGAGCTCGCCGCTCAACTGCTGGCCGCCGCCGATCTGTGGTTGTTCGTCACGACCGCCTCCCGGTACGCCGACGAGGTGCCGTGGAGCTTCCTGCGCTCGGCCCGTGAACGCAGCACCGCGCTGGCCGTCGTACTCGATCGGGTGCCGCCGGAGGCCGTCGAACCGGTCTCCCGCGACCTCGCCCGCCTTCTCACCGAGAACGGCCTCGAAGGCACCCGCCTGTTCACCGTCACCGAAGCGGCGCTCCCCTCGGAGAAGGCCCGCCTGCCTCATGAACTGGTGCAGCCCATCACCTCCTGGCTCACGGGGCTCGCCGCCGACGCCGCGGAAAGATCCCGTGTCGTACGCCAGACGCTGTCGGGAGCGCTCGACAGCCTCGCCACCCGGGTGCCCGCGCTGGCCGGCGCCGTCTCGCGCCAGCAGGCCGCCTTCGACGGGCTGCGCTCCATCGTCTCGGCCGCGTACGCGGGCGGGCTGGCCGACTTCGACGCGGGCATGCGCGACGGGTCGCTGCTGCGGGGCGAAGTGCTGGCGCGCTGGCAGGACTTCATCGGCACCGGCGACCTCATGCGCTCCCTGGAGAGCCGGGTGGGCTGGCTGCGCGACCGGGTCGTCGGCTTCTTCACCGGGCGGGCACCAGAGGTCCAGCTCAAGCAGGCCCTGGAGAGCGGCGTCGAGACCCTGATCAAGGGAGCCGCCGACGCGGCCGCCGAGCGCGCGCTGGAGGGCTGGTCGGCGGCGCCCGGCGGGCCGGGACTCCTCGAACGGCTCGGCGCCATCGAGTCCGCCCGGCTCGGCCGCGCCTCACCCGAGCTCGGCAAACGGGCCGAGGCGGCGGTGCGGGGATGGCAGGAATACGTCCTGGACCTGGTACGGGACGAGGGGGCTGAGAAGCGGACGGCCGCCCGGGTGGCGTCGTTCGGCGTGAACGGGGCCGGACTGCTGCTCATGCTGGCCGTGTTCGCGTCCACCGGCGGGCTGACCGGGATCGAGGTGGGGATCGCGGGCGGGACGAGCGTGTTGTCGCAGAAGCTGCTGGAGGCGGTGTTCGGGGATCAGGCGGTGCGGACGCTGACGGTGCGGGCGCGGGAAGATCTGCGTGAGCGGGTGCGCGGGTTGCTGGAGGAGGAGGCCGCCCGGTTCACCGCCCGGCTCGAAGCCGTCGAGCCGCCCAAGGGGACGGCGGAGGTGCTGGTGGCGGCGGCGCGGGCAGTCCAGGAGCATCGGTCGGAGCTTCCGGCGGCGGCCCTTCCACCCCACCCGGCCACGGACCGCGATGCCGCGCGTGGTGATGGCACCCGTGGCGACGGCGCGCGAAGTGATGCCGCGCCCGGTGATGGCCTCCCGGGCGACGGCACGCGAAGTGATGCCGCGCCCGGTGATGGCTCGCGGGAGGGGGAGGGGCCGTGAAGCTGCTGCGTCGCAAGGAAGGGCCGTCACTCGACTCCCGGCTGGCAGCTCTGCGAGAGGCGGCCGCACTGGGTGAAGGGCGGCTGTCCGAGCAGGCGGTGTCCGGCGCGCGGGCGGTCGCCGAGCGAGCCGGCGCACGGCGTACGCTCTCCATCGACCACACCGTGGCGGCGCTGGCCGGGGCGACGGGCAGCGGCAAGTCATCCCTCTACAACGCGCTGGCAGGCGATGAGCTGGCGGCCGTCGGCGTCACCAGGCCCACGACCTCGACCGCCCAGGCGGCACTCTGGGACGGCGCCGGCGCGGGCCCGTTGCTGGACTGGCTGGAGATCCCGCAACGCCACACCACCACCCCAACCCCTGACTTCTCCGGACTTGTCCTCCTCGACCTCCCGGACCACGACTCCATCCGGCTCTCCCACCGCCTGGAGGTCGACCGCCTGGTCGAGCTGGTCGATCTGCTGGTGTGGGTGGTGGATCCGCAGAAGTACGCCGACGCCGCGCTCCACGACCGCTACCTGCGCCCGCTGGCCGGGCACCGCGACGTCATGCTGGTGGTCCTCAACCAGGTGGACCGCCTGCCTCCGCCCGCCGTGGACCGGTGCGTACGCGACCTGCGCCGCCTGCTGGACGACGACGGGCTGACGGGCGTACCGGTGCTCGCCGTCTCGGCCCGTACCGGCACCGGCCTGCCCGAGTTCCGCTCGCTCCTCGGGGACCGGGTCGCGGCGCGCACGTCCTGGTCCGCCCGCCTGGCCGCCGACATCACCGCCGCCGCCGACCTCCTCGCCGCCGCCGGCCCAGCCACGCCGTCTCCGGCCGATGGCACGGCGGATACCGCGACCGGCCGCGCACCAGAGGCGATCGGTGAACACCACCTCACCGCCCTCGTCGGCTCTGCGCACTCTCGGATGGCCACCGCAGCCGGGACGAACACGATGGTGACCGGGGATCCTGGGACGGGCGGGCGCGCCGGTGCGGCGACCAGCCGGGCGGTGGAGGCCGGCGCCGAGCGTACGGCGGGGTTGGACAAGGCGCTCACGGCCGCGCTCGCCAAGGCGGCCGGGGTGCCGCTGGTCGTGGAGGCGGTGGCCAAGGGGCACAGGCATCGCGCGATCGTCGCCACCGGATGGCCCGTCACCAGATGGATCCGCAGGTTCAGGCCCGACCCCCTCCGCAGGCTGCGCCTGGACACCATGGCCCCGCCAAAGGAAGGGCAGATCGTCGGCCGTACCTCAGTGCCTGCCGCGTCGGCCGTACAAAGGGCTCAGGTGGAGACGGCGATCAGGGACGTCGGCGAGGCGGCCGCAGCGGGACTGCCGGGCCCGTGGGCGGCGGCGGTGCGGCAGGCGGCGCGCTCCCGTTCCCATGACCTGGCGGACGCCGTGGACCGGGCGCTGGCCACGACGTCCGTCGGCGCCACCCGGCGCCCCAGGTGGTGGCGGGCCGTGAACGTCCTGCAGTGGCTGGTCTTCGCGGCCATGGTGGCCGGCGCCGGCTGGCTCGGCGTGCTGTTCGGGATGGACTACCTGCGCCTGCCGCAGCCGCCGCTCCCGACCGTGGGCGAGGTGCCGTGGCCGACCATGCTGCTGGCGGGCGGCGCGCTCGCGGGCGTGCTGATCGCGATGCTCTCGCGAGCGGCCGCCTGGGCGGGTGGCCGGCGCAGAGCCCGGCGTACGGCCAGAGCCCTGCGTACGGCCATCGGCCAGGTCAGCAGGGAGTACGTCCTGGACCCGGTGGAGGCGGAACTGGACCGGTACGCCCGCTTCACCCAAGCACTCGACCTGGCCCGAGCCCACGCCTGAGCCAAGTCTGAACGCAGCGAGTGATGTTTCACCCTGTCCCGAGCGAGGCCGCGACCGTGCGCAGCGCCGACAGGAGCGGGCTCAGGAGGGGGTGGGCGTCGGCGCCCCGGCGTACGGCGGCGAAGACGCGGCGCTCCGGCCCCGGCGTGTGGCGCACCACGACCCCTGCCAGCGCCATGTCCCGCAGCGCCAGCCGCGGCACCAGCGCCACCCCCGCCCCCGCGCCCACCAGGGCGACCACGGCGCGGAAGTCGTCGGAGCAGTGCGCGAGGTTCGGCGTGAAGCCCACCTGCTGGCACGCGAACGTGATCACATCGTGCACCGGATTGCCCGGATAAGGCCCGATCCAGGTCTCGGCGGCGAGCGACACCAGCGTGGCCGCCCCGGCCAGCGGATGGTCGTGGGGGAGCACCAGGTCGAACGGCTCGGCGTACAGCGGCAGGCGTGACAGCCGGCGGTCGGCGGCATCTGGCGCGCCCCGGTATTCGACCGCGACGGCCAGATCGGCCTCGGAGTCCAGCAGCATGGCCAGGCCGTGGTCGCCTTCGGCGTCGAGCACGCGTACTTGGACGCCGGGGGCGGCGGCGCGCAGGGCGATGATCGCGGGGGAGAGCACGGCGCTGATCGCGGTGGCGAAGCAGGCCACGGTGACCTCGCCGGCCTCACCCGTCGTGTACGCGGCCACGTCGGCTTCGGCGCGTTCGAGCTGGGCGAGGACCTCGTTGGCGTGGCCGAGCATGATCTTGCCGACGGCGGTGAGGCGGACGCCGCGCCCGTCACGGGTGAACAGGCGGTGGCCCACCTCGTGCTCCAGCGCGACGAGCTGCTGGGACACGGCCGAAGGGGTGAGGTGCAGGGCGGCCGCCGCGGCGGTGACCGTGCCATGGTCCGCCACCGCCCGCAGCGTACGCAACCGCCGCGTGTCTATCACTGTGCTCCCTGGCCTCACTCCGTTCGGCGGCTCGGTCGCCCTATGCCGCCGCCTTCCCCCGCTCTGGTCGCTTCGCTCCCGCCGCTCCTCCAGGCGACGGCACTCCCTCGCGGCTCCTTGGCCTCACTCCGTTCGGCGGCTCGGTCGCCATACGCCGCCGCCTTCCCCCGCTCTGGTCGCTTCGCTCCCGCCGCTCCTCCAGGCGACGGCACTCCCTCGCAGGAGAATACTGAGTGCTCAGCCCCGGGCCTGGATGAAGGCCGCCACCGCGCGGTCCACGTCCTCCTCCGTGTGGGCGGCCGAGAGCTGGACGCGGATCCTGGCCCGTCCGTGCGGCACGACAGGGTACGAAAAGCCGATCACGTAGATGCCCAGGTCGAGCAGGCGCTCGGCCATGGCGGCGGCCTCGGCGGCGTCGCCGATCATGACGGGCACGATCGGGTGGTCGCCGGGCAGGATGTCGAACCCCGCCTTGGTCATCTCGCTGCGGAAGCGCGCGGTGTTCGAGCGCAGCCGCTCGCGGGCCTCGTTCGAGGTCTCCAGCAGGTCGAGGATGCGCAGCGACGCCGAGGCGATGACGGGGGCAAGGGAGTTGGAGAACAGGTACGGGCGCGAGCGCTGGCGCAGCAGCTCGCAGATCTCCTTGCGGGCCGCGACATAACCACCGCTGGCCCCGCCGAGCGCCTTGCCCAGCGTGCCGGTGATGATGTCGATCCGGTCGGTGACGCCGTGCAGCTCGGGCGTGCCGCGGCCGGTCGGGCCGACGAAGCCGACGGCGTGGGAGTCGTCGACCATGACCATGGCGTCGTACTGCTCGGCCAGGTCGCAGATGTCCCGCAACGGCGCGACATAGCCGTCCATGGAGAACACGCCGTCGGTCACGATCAGCCGCCGCCGCGCCTCCGACGCCTCCTTCAGCCTGGCTTCCAGCTCGGCCATGTCGCGGTTGGCGTATCGGAGGCGCTGGGCCTTGGAGAGCCTGATGCCGTCGATGATGCTGGCGTGGTTGAGCGCGTCGGAGATGACCGCGTCCTGGGCGTCGAGCAGGGTCTCGAAGATGCCGCCGTTCGCGTCGAAGCACGAGCTGTAGAGGACGGTGTCCTCCATGCCGAGGAAGTCCGACAGGCGCGCTTCGAGCTCCTTGTGCACCTCCTGAGTGCCGCAGATGAACCGTACGGAGGCCATGCCGAACCCCCACTGGTCCAGCGCCTCCTTGGCCGCCTCGAGCACGGCCGGGTGGTCGGCCAGGCCCAGGTAGTTGTTGGCGCAGAAGTTCAGCACCTCGTGCCCGGCCACGCTCACCGCCGAGCTCTGCGGGGTGCTGATGACGCGCTCGGGCTTGTGCAGCCCGGCTTCGGCGATCTCGTCGAGCGTCGTACGCAGTTGCTCGCGCACGTTCGTGAACATCAGGCGCTCCAATCCAGGATGACCTTGCCCGTCCGGCCGCTGGCGGCCGTGTCGAAGGCGGCGTCGAAGTCGGTGTAAGGGAAACGGTCGGTGATCACCGGGGTGAGATCGAGGCCCTTCTCCAGCAGGACGGACATGTTGTACCAGGTCTCGAACATCTCCCGGCCGTACACGCCCTTGATCGTGAGCATCGACGTCACCACGGTCGCCCAGTCGATGGCGAACTCCTCGGCGGGCAGTCCCAGCATGGCGATCTTCCCGCCGTGCGTCATGTGCGCGATCATGTCGCGCACCGCCGCCGGGTTGCCGGACATCTCCAGCCCGACGTCGAAGCCCTCGCGCAGGTGCAGCTGTCGCATGCCCTCCTCGATCGAGGACCTGGAGACGTTCAGCGCCAGCGAGACGCCCAGCTTGCCCGCCAGGTCGAGCCGTTCGTCGCTGACGTCCGTGATCATCACGTTGCGCGCGCCCACGTGCGCGGCCACGGCCGCCGCCATCAGCCCGATCGGCCCCGCACCGGTGATCAGCACGTCCTCGCCGACCAGGGGGAACGACAGCGCGGTGTGTACGGCGTTCCCGAACGGATCGAAGATGGCCGCCACGTCGGGGTGGACCGGGACCCGGTGCACCCAGACGTTCGAGGCGGGCAGCGTGACGTATTCGGCGAACGCGCCGTCCCTGTTGACGCCGAGCCCCACCGTGTTGCGGCACAGGTGCCTGCGTCCCGCCATGCAGTTGCGGCACTTGCCGCAGACGAGGTGGCCCTCGCCGCTGACGAGGTCGCCGACGGAGACGTCCTCGACGCCCGGCGCCACCTCGACCACGTGGCCCGAGAACTCATGCCCGACGATGAGCGGAAGCGTCAAGGTGTGCCGCGCCCAGTCATCAAATTTCCGAATGTGCAGGTCGGTGCCGCAGATGCCGGTCCGCAGAACCCGGATCTTCACCTCGCCCGGCCCCACCTCCGGCTCCGGCACGTCAACCAGCGAGAGGCCAGGCTCGGCCCTCTCCTTGACCAGCGCTTTCATGTGGCTCCATCCCCCTAGGTCGAACCTAACGCACTGTGCCCGCTCCACTCCCGGCATGTCCATCGAGGGATTCTTAAGTGCCCCCACAGCTCTCCTTCACGCCCGCGCCGACGTGGCCGGATGGCGGCGCTGACCGGCCTGCGGGAGGTGATCTGGGGGCCAGGCGGGGATACGCTGAGAGAAGAGATGTCTCGGGAAGGGGTCAGTCGATGACCACCTTCGAGGATCTGCCGCCAGGGTCACGGGAATACGCCGAAACCGTCCTCCCGAAATCCCTCTGCGACCTACGCGGTCCCGCGCGCGGCATCCTGTCGCTGCCACGACGGGTCGCCTGGTCAGGCCGAGAAGACTATGACTTGTCGGTTTATGAGCAGCGTCTCGAGGCGTATGCCCGCGTGCTGGAGGCCGGCACCCGGGAAGACATCGTCGGCCTGCTCAATCACACGCTCCTCATCGGCCACTGGTTCGACTTGTGGTGGCGGCTCGATCCGATCTATCGGGCGATGTGGGAGCTCACCTTCCCCGAGCTTGGCGCGATCTCGGAACTCGCCGAAATCCGCCGCATCCCACGCCTGATGGCCTCCTGAGCATGCGGATTCCCGATTGGCATGCCAGGGCGATCGAAGACGTCGTCCCCTTCCTGAACTGTCACGGCCTGCTCCTGGTCGGCGGCTACAGCATGCAGGCCCATGGCATCGTCGAGCGTCCATCCACCGATCTCGACTTCGCCTACGCGGTGTCCGACATGCCGTGCGCGCGGCTGGCGTCCATGCTTGCGGCGGAATACGAGCGGCACGGATACGCGGCGAAAGTGTCGGCGGGTCCGCTCATTTCACGGTTGGAGGTCGCCGCCCGCTGGTTCCCCGAAGGCGAGACCCTTGACGTCGACGTCATCCAGCGTCCAAGCCACACGCTCGATCTCGCGGGGGCGCCGGTGGAGGTGGAGATCGGGCCGGGCAGCCGCGTCCACACGGTCTCGCGCGAAGACGCGGTCGGGCAGAAGATGGTCGCGATCCTTTCCCGCTTCGCGTCGCGCGACTACATCGACGTTCACGGTGTCGCCGATTCCTACTCTTTCGAGCCCGGGGTGGTCGCATTCTGGAAAAATGGTGTTGTGGTCTATTGGAATCGACTCGACCCGGATTACGGCACAGCCTTCGTTCCCAAAACGGGCCAATCGTATTGGGATAGCCTGTGATAACACGCCGATGGAGGTCTCCGAATGAAGGTACTGTCACGTCACGCGGATATTCTCACCCTCGAGCTGCCCGTCAAAGAGACGCGCATAATCATTGCGAGCCTGCGTGAAGCAGACCAAGAATTGGAAGACTGGGAGTTCCAGACAAGAACCGGATGCGAGCGAAGCGCGATGAGAGAGTTGCATAACGCCATCCACAACGCGCTGTATGGAGCTGAGGAATAGTCGAGACCTGTACGCGATTTGATCTGCGAAGTCAGTCGTGGTTTGTCTGCCGGCCGGCGGACTGGCGTGCAGAAATTCCTGGCAGCCGTGCTGATGACTCCGGCGTCTTCTGCTGCCGCGAGCAGCTGACTCGGGCCCTGGTCGCCGCGGTGGCCGGGCCGACTGACCGACGGCGGGTTGCTGCTGATGTCCAGGGCGCCGGGCAGGCAAGCCCCGCTGCTGCCGCCGGGCTGCTGCTGGCGCTGGCCCGGGGCACGATCGACAGCTCGGCGTGCTGGCCGCAGCTCGTGCCCATCCCCGGCGCCGGTGCCGAGCAGCAGCCCCCGGGCCAGCCAGCGTCACGGTGATGAGGCCGACGCAGGCGAGCTGCCGGACTCCCCCTCCCATGCACGAGGACCAACTGCCCGCCATGCAATCCATGGCGTCGCCCCAGACAAACTCATTGACACGCGCATGCACGACCTGCCGAGATCGCTGGCGGCGCTGCTGATCAGCGAGGCCTGCAACGTCGGCCTCACCCCGGTGATCAAGGACGGGGACGAGGCGCTCACGCGCGGCCGCCTGTCCCATGTCGACCAGAACTACGTGCGCGCTGAGACCCACGCCGCGGCCAACGCGATTCTCATCGAGGCCCAGCGCGGCGTGCCGATCGTGAAGTTGTGGGGCGGCGGGCTGCTGGCCTCGGTCGACGGGCTGCGCTTCGTCGTCCCGGTCCAAACCATCAACGCCGCCCCCTCGCCGAAGTACTTCGGCTACAAACGCGGCCTCACACTCCTCAACGCCGTAAACGATCAAGTGATGGGGATCGGGCAGGTGGTCGTGCCGGGCACGCCGCGCGACTCGCTGTACATCCTGGACTGCCTGATCAACATCGACGCCGGGCCGGAACCCGAGCTGGTCACGACGGATCAGGCCAGCGACAGCGACATGGTGTTCGGCATCTTCTCCATGCTCGGCTACCGGTTCGCACCGCGCTTCGCCGACCTGGGCGACCAAAGGTTCTGGCGCGCCGACCTGCCCGACGGCACGACACCGAAATACGGGCCGCTGGAAGCGATCGCCCGCAACAAGATCAACCGGCAGAAGATCCACACCCAGTGGTCGGACATGACCCGGGTCGCCGGATCCCTGGTGACCAACCAGGTGCGCGCCTACGACCTGCTGCGCATGTTCGCCCGCAACGGGCGCCCGACCCCGCTCGGGCAGGCGTTCGCCGAGTACGGCCGCGTCGACAAGACCCTGCACCTGCTGTCCATCCTGGACCCGATCGACGACACCTACCGGCGCAAGCTCAACAAACAGCTCACCGTGCAGGAATCCCGGCACCGGCTGGCCCGCAAGATCTGCCACGGCAATGGCGGGAAGATCCGGCAGGCCTACCGCGAAGGCCAAGAAGACCAACTAGCGGCTCTTGGTCTTGTCGTCAACGCGGTCGCGCTGTGGAACTCGAAGTACCTGTCGGCGGCGGTCGACCATCTGCGCGCCCACGGCATCCCGGTCAAAGACGAGGACGCCGCCCGGCTCAGCCCGCTTGGCCACGCCCACCTCAACGTCCTGGGCCGCTACGCCATCGCCTCCTCCGCCCCGGCCGAAGGGCTGCGGCGGCTCGGCGAGATCCCCGACGTGCCTGAGGGCGACGGCGGCGTGGACGAGGAGGGGGTGTAGCGGCCAGGATCGCGGCCAACGGCTGGCGTCCTTGTCCTGAGGCTTTTCCTTGAGCTGGACGGCGAATCGTCCGTCGTGCCCGGCCTGGCTGCGCGATCCTGTCCTTTTGGCCGCTCCTTCGAAGGACGCGTGGATGGCTGAGGCGATGCATCCAGCATGAGACGAGCCGCTCCAGCGGCGTCTGCAGGCAGATCCCGCCGGTCAGTGGGTGTCTGGTCTGGGGATATGGATGCCCGCGGCGCGGAGCTTGGCCTCTACGAGCGCGACCCCCCGGGCCGTGGCGGATCCCTGCTCTTCGCCGTAGTGGGCGATCAGGTGGTATCGGGCCGCGGCGTCGGTGCGGGCTTGCAGGCCGGTCACGATCTTCAGGTGTGCGGGGTTGGCGAGGAAGTGGTCGGCAATGGCGGTGGCGAGTTCGGCCAGGCGCGGGTCGTCCGGCTCCCATGCCGTGGCTTCGGTGGCGCGCTTGCTCAACGCGATGAAGCGGGGGTCGTCGAGGGCGTGCTCGACATGGGTGAGGTAGTCGTCGAAGCCCTCGGGGACCAGGGCCTTGGCCAGCACCCAGCCCTCCCGGGTGGCCGCCACCTCGTCCGCGGGGAGGCCGCGGCCAAGCATCCGCTCCAGCAGCGCCACAGCGCGGTCGGGCAGCAGGGCCCGGTCTCCGTCGGCGAGCCGGTGCAGCATGTCACGGCGCGCGGTCAGCTCCTCGATCCGTTCGGTGAGCTGCCGTTCGACGTCGGTGAGCGCGGCGGCGAACAGCGCGGCGTCGGCGTCGAGCAGGGGCCCGATCTCGGCCAGTGGCACCCCGGCGGCGGCCAGCGTCCGGACCTGCACCAGCCGCAGCAGCTCGGCCGATCCGTACCTGCGGTAGCCGGAGCTGTCGCGTTCCGGCTCCTTGACCAGGCCGAGCTTGTGGTAGTGGCGCACCGTCTTCACTGTGACGCCGACGAATGCCGCTGCCTGCCCGATCATGACTCCGTTCATCTGCGCAATCCTGCCTTGTGCTCGAGCTCGGCGACCAGGCAGACCACAGCCGAGCATGTGGACGGGCCACGCCGAGATCGACGAACTCGGCGTGGCCCCGTTCGGGTTTCTCCCTGGTGCACGACCGGAAGGGGTGCCTCTGGAGGCGTGCGGGTCGCAGGTGTTCAGCCCGACGGCTGAGCCGGATCGGCCTGCTCGCCGCAGAACACCTCGTTGACGAGCTTTTGCTGGGCGTTCTGGACCTTTGTTGCTACGGACAAGTCGGCGTCGTCCACCCAGTTCAGTACGGCGGTCAGGGTCTTGCTGCCGTCGGGTGTGCTGTACATCAGCGTCATGGAGCCGACCGTGCCGCCGTTGTGGGTGATGACGGTGCCGCCGCAGTCCGTTTTCTGGACGAACACTCCCAGCCCGTAGTCCATGTTCGGGATGCCCGTCGGGTGCGGGGTGCACATCTCGGCCAGCAGCGGGGCCGGCAGGAGCTTGCCGCCTACCAGCGCGGAGATGAACGTGGCCAGGTCCTGGCTGGTCGAGATCATGTCACCGCCGGTGGAGACCCAGGAGGGGTTGTGGCGGGTGATGTCGATCGTCTTCTGCTGGCTGGCTTCCTCGTAGCGGTAGTAAATGTGGGCGTGCGGCTCGGGGATCTCCGGCGAGGCGTCGGGCACCACCGTGCCCGACAGCCCGAGCGGCCCCAGGATCCGCTCCTGCATCTCCTCGGCCAGCGAGCGGCCGGTGACCTTCTCAATCAGGAGCCGGGCCAGCACGTAGTTGGTGTTGGAATAGCTCCAGCCCGTCCCCGGCTCGAACCGGGCCGGCTTGGACAGCGCCAGACGCACCAGTTCCTCGGGCCGGTAGGTGCGGAACCGGTTGTCCACCCACTCCTTGCCCGTGGTGCCGTAGGGCACGGGGATCCCGTGCACGATCGATCCGTCGTCGTAGACCTCGCCGGTGAAGTTAAACAGCCCGCTGGTGTGCTGCAGCAGCATCCGCACCGTGATCCGCCGGTCCAGCCCGAACGCGGGCAGGTAGTCGGCCGCCGGGGTGTCCAGCTCGATCTTGCCCTCGGCCACCAGTTGCAGCACCAGGGTCGCGGTGAAGGTCTTGGTGTTGCTGCCGATCCGGGCATGCCCGTTGACCGGCGGCTTGGCGGTCCCGCCCAGCTCGGCCACCCCGGCGCTGCCGGCCCACGCGCCCCGCTCATCGTGTACGCGCAGCGACACTGCGAGGAAGCCGGACTCGACGATCTCCTCGATCGCCTTCTGTAGCTCCGGGCGATCCTGCCCGGCCGCGGCTTCCGGCACGGCCTTGCTGTCCGCAGCGGCCGCCCTGGCGGCGTCGAGGGCTTCGGTGATCTTGCGGGCCATCTCGGCCGTGGCGGGGCTCGGCTGGCTCTGGTGCATCTGGGCGGTTTCGACAGCGACGAGGACGGTGCTGCGGAAGTTGTCGGCCTCGGCCGGATCCTGCTGCTTCAGGAGGTTCATGGCCGCGGTCAGGGCCGGCAGCACGCGGTCGGCGATCTCGGCCACGGACTTGCCGGTCAGGTCCTTGCCCACAGGGTAGTCAGCGAGCACATGCCCGATCAGGCCGGTGGCCGAGCCCAGCGCGATGCCACCGTTGGTGGCGATCTTGTGAGGCTTGCCGGCGGCACCGGCGGCGGCCATCAACGCCACGGCGCCGTAAGCGGCAATCCGCAGGGTGCTCTTGTCCTGGTCGGAAAGCGTGATCGTCATGATGGTTTGCCCTTCGAAGCTGTGATGTCCGGGTCGGCGTCGCGCCGCTGCGCCGAGCTTCCACCCTGACCCAAGGTCAACCTCAACCGTGATCTAGCTCACAGCCGCCATGGGGTTCGAGACAGCTTTGGGAGCCGGACGCCGCCCCCCGCCAGGTAACAGTCGCATCTCGCGCGGGAGGTCCGGTGGTGTTCCGTAAGGCGATCCCCCACCGGAACACCCGCCAGCCGAGACAGCGCCCCAGGTCAGGGTGTTCCGTATAGGTGTTCCGCGAACCGTTCCGGTCAAGGCCCCCTATCCGGAACACTTGAGGGCGTGAACGGAACCCGCGTCGGCTACGCCCGCTGCTCCACCGACGAACAAGACGTCATCATCCAGACCGAGCAGCTCCTGGCCCTCGGCGTCCCCGCCGACCGGATCTACATCGACCGCGGCTTCTCCGGCACCACCCGCCGCAACCGCGCCGGACTCGACCAGGCCCTCGCCGCCGTCTGGGACGGCACCGTCTTCACCGTGACCAAGTTCGACCGGTTCGCCCGCAACATGGCCGAGGCCAACGACATCCTCACCGGCCTGTCCGGCCGCGGCGTCCTGTTCGGGCTGGGCGCATCCGTCTACGACTGGAACGACCCGTTCGGGCGGCTGTTCCTGCAGACCCTCGCCATGGTCGCCGAGTTCGAGGCCAATGGTGGTGCGGATCTTCTTGCCTCGGCGGGCTCCTTGCAGGCCCAGGGCGCGCATCCGCCGCTCGACCGTGCACCGGGCCACCTGGTGGCCCTCGCGCAGCAGTTGCCGCCAGACTTTGCGGGCGCCGTAGACGCCGTAGTTGGTGGTGTGGATGCGCCTGATGTGATCGTCCAGCTCGGCGTCGCGGATCGCGCGGGCCGAGGGCGGCCGGGTTTTGGCGGCGTAGTAGGTGCTGGCAGAGACAGGCAGGCCGTGCTCGGTCAGCACACGGCAGATCGGCTCGACACCGAACAGCTCGCGGTGTTCGTCGATGAAGGTCATGAGTGCGTGTGTGGCCGGTCGAGCTCGGCCGCGAAGAAAGCCGAGGCGGCCTTCAGGATCTCGTTGGCCCGGCGCAGCTCGGCGTTCTCCCGCTTCAGCCGCTTCAACTCGGCCGATTCATCGGTGGTGGTGCCCGGGCGTGTGCCCTCGTCGATCTGGGCTTGGCGGACCCACTTGCGCAGCGTCTCGGCGGTGCCGATGCCGAGTTTGGCGGCGACCGCGTTGATCGCGGCCCACTCGGTCGGGTAGTCCGGGCGGACCTCGGCGACCATCCGCACCGCGCGCTTTCGCAGCTCGGCCGGGTAGGGGGACTTGGCTGCCATGACTCGATCCTCTCAAGAGAACGAGCCTACAGCGAAGTCGGGGCGCTTCACACTAGCGCGCTCCGAGTGGTCTGATTGGGACATACCTCCGCCATACCGCGTCTCCGTATGGTCTCACCTCGACGGGAAATCAACGGAGGGAACCATATGAAGATCATGCGTACCGCGGTCGTCGTCGGGGCCATGGGGGCCGTGGCCATGATGGGCGCGCCCGCGCCCGCGTCGGCGTCGGT
Source organism: Nonomuraea sp. H19 (assembly GCF_052068215.1). Lineage (NCBI taxonomy): Bacteria > Bacillati > Actinomycetota > Actinomycetes > Streptosporangiales > Streptosporangiaceae > Nonomuraea > Nonomuraea sp. H19. The sequence continues at coordinate 137,836 of NZ_JBQHCV010000019.1, forward strand.
GACCGCGTCCGCCTCGGCGTCCGCGCCGGCGGCGTCGGTGACCACGTCGGCAGCCAAGGCCCTCGTCGCGACCTGTTCGAAGGGGTCCTACAGGCTGAAGGTGACCGTCACCTACATCGACACGACGTATGGGCACCGCTTCAGCCGTGTCCACTGGACGGCCTCCGGAGGCCCCACCACGGTCAAGGTCAGCCTCGTCCAGGATCGGGGCGGCCTTCCGGACGCCGAGTTCCTGGCGACCGTGATCACGGGCAACTCCGGCAGCAGGGCGATCTCGGCGACCCGGCCGATGGCGCATCGGGTCTTCGTGAAGCTGGCCGGTAGGAACGGTGTCACGAGCTGTGTCGGGCAGAGCGGCGTCATCTGATCCGGACCGCTCGGCGCCCGCCGTCGCGAGAGACGGCGGGCGCCGGAGGTCAGGGCGAGGGGTGGGGGAGTTCGAGGTCGGCCACGATGGGGAAGTGGTCGGAGGCCTCGGTGCCGATGACGGCCACCGAGGTCGTTTTGATGTCGCGAGAGGTCATGACGTAGTCGATGCGCTGGTACGGCCTGCTCACGCTGTAGGTGAAGCCGTCGCCCGCACCGGCCACGTCCCAGGCGTCAAGCAGCCCCCGCCAGCCCAGAGGTCTGACAGCGTCCTCGGCCGCCGCCCTGCAAATGCCCCTCGCTCGTGGCCTGTCCGGCAAGGGTGCACCCCAACACCACACCCCCCAGCCTGCTCGAACGCCGTCCAGATAGGGTCCGCACCCGAGATTCTTGACGCCTGCCTGCTGGACTCTGAGAGCTCAAACTGACGGACCGAGCTGATCAAGACGGCCACCATCACGGCCAAATAGCTCGTAGTTCTCGGCCATTTATCGCGCTCTGTGATCGCTCCCCATCAAGTGCGCCAGAACCATTTACTGCCGGAACTTACAGCCAGTGCTTCCGCTCAGCTCTTCCGCTCACCCAGGACGCAGAACTCGTTGCCCTCCGGGTCGAGGAGGGTCACCCAGTGCTGCTCGTCCTGCACGGTGTCTACGCGCCGGGCACCGAGGGAGAGCAGCCGGGCGACCTCGGCCTCCTGGTCGTCGGGGCGGAAGTCGGGGTGGAGCCGGTTCTTCGACGTCTTGCCCTCGGCGACAGGCACGAAGAGCAGCCCCGGCATCCGGTCCGGCTCAGGCCGGATCTCGATGATCTCCTCAGATTCGTCGACCACAACCCAGCCGAGAGCCTTGGCCCACCAGCGCCCGAGAGCGACAGGGTCGGCGGAGTCGACGATGATCTGTTCCCATTCCAGTGCCATGGGCTTGAGCATAGACAGGACCGGCGGCCCGGCCCCGGAGGGGTCGAGCCGAGATACGAGCAGAAGCGGCCAACGGTCGATCATGTTCGTGATCTCGGAAGTACGGCTGGCCCCGAGTCGTACGGCGGAGCTCGAACCCCCTCGACGTTGCAGCAGGTCAGAGCGCTCAAGATCCACCCATGGCCGGAATTCCCGTTATCTCGGCTCGACCCGAAGGTCGCGCGTCGCCCCGCGGTAGCTACCCGGCCGGGAGACCGAGTGACAGGCATGGCGGGCATCCTTCCGGGGCTCACCTGTCGCCCGCGGAAGGATGCCCGAGCGGTGACCACCTCGCTATGCTGACTGCCGCCAGCAGATAATCACCTGTGTTGCGACGACCCCTCGAATGCGCCTGTTCAAGGGGGGCCGGGGGCTCTCGGGGCCAAGCTATGAGCTTTTGAGCAGGGGATACCCATCGGGCCCCGAACCCCTCCGCCTGAAGCCTGTCGATCACGTTTTGGACCTTGCCGGGATCACCGAACAGTTCGGCTTCTTCCACCGCGTTACCGGCGTGGTGCGGCGTGCAGTTCGGTGGACGTCATGTCGGGCTCCTTCAGTTCGATCATCACGGGCGTGCGTCGCGGTGGATCTCCCAGGAGAACTTGGTGGCGGCGACCAGTTCCACGACGGCTTGGTTGCGGGTTCGCCGCACGCCCGGGGTGCGCATGACCTCGGTGCCATTACGGCGGCGGGCCGGCCATCCATGGCGGGCTGGGCCGACGGTGCCCAGCAACTCACCGACGACGATGACGTGGTAGACGCCGTCACCGCAGCCGGTCGCCACGACCTGGACGGCGTCGAGCTCGGCGTCGGTGTACCAGCGCGTCCGCCGGGCCGGGTCAGCGTCGGAGGTCCACGGCCGCGTGTCGTCGGCAGGCCGGGGCGCCGGGCTCGGCGAGCTCGTTGTCGTGGCGGCCGGGACGGCGGGCTGGTCGTCGGCGTGGTCGACGGCGGCCGCCGCGGTGGTGCCGGCGGCTGAGCCAGGCGGGTCGTCGTCTTCCAGCGCCCGGTACAACGTCGACCGCCCGATGCCGAGCTCGCGAGCGATCTGCGTGACGGACTGGCCGCGCGCGCGGCGGGCCCGGGCGGCGGCGAGCACGTCCTCGGTCACCGCGGCCGGGCGGCCACCCGTGCGGCCGGCGGCGCGGGCGGCGGCCAGGCCCTCCAGGGTGCGCTCTTGGATCAGGTCGCGCTCCATCTCGGCGGCCATCGCGGCGACCAGGAACAGCATCTTGTCGGCGATCCTCTGCCCGTTCGGGCGATGGATGCCGGCGCAGATGCCGGTCAGGATGTGCAGGTTGATGCCGCGCGGCGCGAGCTCGTCTTCCAGGAAGACCAGCAGCTCCTTCATGCTGCGGGCGACCCGGTCGGGCTTGGTGATGACCAGCGTGTCGCCGGCCTTGAGGGACGCCACCGTCTTGGCCAGCTTGGGCCGGTCGGCGCGGCGGGTGGAGATGGTCTCCTCGACGATCTCGCGGCAGTCGGCCTCGTTCAGCAGCGCCAGTTGCGCCGCGTGGTCCTGAGCGCGGGTGGAGACCCGGGCGTAGCCGACGCGGATCGCGTTCGGGCCCATCTGATCAATCCCTTTCGTCGTAGGCGACTCCCAAAGATCGTCCCGAAATCCGTCCCGAAACTCAAGGACTCGGACAAGATCTTTGGGACGGGTTTCGGGACGATCGTTCCTGCGGAAACGCGACCAGGGCGCGGCCGCCGCCACCCGTCCCGCAAACGACCCATTTGCGGGACGGCCCTCACGCGCAGGTCAGGCAGGGGTTCCACAAATTCGACCGCGAATGAGGGGCCAACCGGGACGCCTGCCGGTGATCCACGATTGGAGACGCTCCTTTATCGGCGGGACGGCCCACTCAGCGTGGCAGGTCGAAATGCCAGGCCGACCTTCAGCCTGGAGCGTGCAGCACGGCAGGTTCCCGCAACTATGGCTACTCTGTAGTTGATTGTTTACTATGAGTGGCTAAACTGATGGAGGTGTGTATGTTCGCTCAGGCAAAAAGAATGGCCCGCGCCGGCGCTGCCCTGGCCGTGGCGGCCGTGGCGGTGGCCGCGATGGCGGTTCCTGCCCACGCCGCGAGAGGGACGTTGTGGATCAGCGGGACGCCGATCGTCGACCCGCCCCCCGGCTGCAGGGATGTCCCGGGCAGCGACGTCAGATATCTGCGGAACGACCTCGAGCGTTCGCATGTCGACGTGTACACCGATGACAACTGCGATCCGGCGCACCACATCGTCACCGTGTATCGCGGCAAGGACGCCTTCATCCGCGTCGGATCCGTCTTCGTCTACGACTTTTGAGCCTCGTCCGGCTCATCAAATGCACACCATCGAGGCCCGCGTCGCCGAACTCGAACGCACCGACGCCCGCTTCCAGCCCGGGCAGCAGCACACGCTGGACTGGGACCGGCTGGGCCGAACGCATCGAGCACCTCATCGGCGTCATCGCCGCCGGCGGCCCGGCCACCCGCCCCAGCATCGTCCTGGGCGCCCGCCAGCGCCTGGCCACCGCGCTCGCCAGGCCGCCACCATGCTCGGCAAGCTGGAGACCACCCCGCCGGCCGAAATCCCGACCGACGTCACCGGCTACACCGCCCGGGAGATCTGGACCGGCGCCGCGGGCATCATCGGCGGCCCGCTTGTGACCTCCTACGCCTCCCTGGCCAAGCAGCTGCACCGGAACCACGCGATCGCTGATTCGCAGACCGGCGGGTGACCACGCCGCCGTTTCCGGGACGCGGCTTCCCGCCCCGTACGTGGCCAGCTACAAACGATGTGTGAGGCATCTGTACTGGGACCTCGGAGAAACCGGGGCCGGCGCCATCTTCGAGGTGGTGGACTGGCGCGGCTCGACCGCCCGGGTCTGCCTCATGGACGCCGACGACTACCAGGCATATGTCGACGGTGACGCCTACGACTACTACGGCGCTCATCGTCGCCGGCACTCGCGACGGCCTGGCCGCCGCCAAGGCCCGCGGCCGTACTGGAGGCCGCCCCACCGTCATCACTCCCGAGTTGCTGCGCGCGGCGCGCGACATGCTGCCCAACCCGGAGAACTCGATCACCTCGATCGCCAAGTTGCTCGGTGTCAGCCCGGGGACGCTGTACAACCACATCCCCGACCTTCGCCAGTTCCGCGGAGGCGGCCACGCCAAAGAGCTGGCCAGCGGTCAGAGACCGCCAGCGTAAGACGATCACATCCGAGCGATCCGGCCCGCCTCGGGTTGTAGCGGCGGATTTGGCATCGCCGTGAACGTGCCCTCGCCAGAGGTGCTGAGCAGTCCTCGGTCGGCGCCATAGCGAATGGCCTCGTGAATCTCTTCTTCTGTGGCCAGCAACTGGCTCGAGAGCTCTCCTGGCGTCGCTGAGACGGTGCTGCCCGGGGTCCACACCGCCACGGCGGCCAGGTCGGCCGCGAAGGAGGTGTAGCGGTGAAATGCGTCCTGACGCCGAATCATGGCCACTTCCTCGTCCGGCAGGCGCAGCACCTCCTCGACATGCGGTGGGCTTGTGGAGAGGCCATAGCGGGTCACCTCGCCGGAGGTCTCAGCGATCACCAGGCCGGCCGCCACCAAGAGCCAGAGCAGCTCTCGCCGCGTGGTCGGTGCGGGCACCCCCAGCTGGGCGGCGTATTCCGACAGGTCCTCGGAAAGTGCGGAGCTCCACTCGCCTGAACTGCTGGACCAAGGCTGGTAGGCGGCGGCGATCCGTTCCCCGGTAGCTTCACCGGTGGCGGCGGCCAGTTGGACGGCGTAAAGCACCTCCTCGCACGCAAGCCCGAGGACGGCCCTCCAGCCGGTGCACGCAGGCGGCTGTACGGCGGGTCGGCTCCGGGCCAGCCACTGGGGAGGCTGAGGAGGTCCGGGAGTGGCCCAGAACTGCATCCGCCAAAGATCGCCCTGAGAGGCCTCGAAGCCGGGAATCTCCGGCGGGGTCCTGCGGCAGGAGATGCGGACCCGGTACATCCCTGGCATGCCGAGTTTGAGCGGCTTGTCGGCGTATTGGTTACTACTGAGCACGGTGGTGAGCATGATGGCCCCGGTGTTGGCGTGGTACGGAGTCTCAACCACGTCGTGCCAGGCGTCATCAAGCGGCGGGGGACCGTTTTGCGCTTCCAAGCGCACGTGATGGCGCGCGTCGCGAGCCGATGCCTGTAACCATCCGTCGCCCGCCTTGGCGATCGTGCCGCCGGGTTGGGCGTTCACCGCATGCTCGTCGAGAAGGGGCAGCCCCGGCAGCGATATGGATGCCGGATCGCTGCCATACGTGTCCCTGACGACGATCGTTCCGTACTCCGGCCAGTGATCCTCAACGGCGATGATCCTCATGCATTGACCGTAACGGCCGAGCGGTCCGCCCTCGCTGCATGTTCGCCGGTCTCGAACGCCTGCAGGCCGACTAAACATGATCATACGAGGTGCACGCCCTTAACGGATCGAAGCGTTCGTCCTATGCGAGTCGCCTGCAAGCCATCTCACCTGAGTCCCGTATACGACCGTTTTCAGGACGCTCCGTGTCTGGGGACCAGGCGGACGCTCAGGACCGCCTCCTGGAGGCAGGACGCCATGGGCCACGCCGACCCCCCGCACCACCCGCGCCTACGACCACGCCCGGCACAGCCTGGACCGCCACCCCGCCCCGCGCCTCCTGGCCTACCTCTCCGGACAGTAGCCGGGCGATCTTGGTCTTGGAGTGCGTATTGACCTCCCGTACCTCCAAGTCGCTACCGCAGACAAGCGCCAGAAGTCGTCCGGCCGGCGACGTGATCGCGCCATGTCTCCCTCAAGGCCACAAGGCGGTTCACCACGATGTCGCGGGTAGCTGGCCCGGGGCCATCGCGGAAAGCGCTCACTATCTGCGATAACGAACTCCGGCTCTCCAGGGCATGTGGGGTGGGGCGCTCATGTTGAGAGCCGCCCCGGCAGGACAGCACGGCGCCCTACGGCGCGGGTTGTTCGGCGGATTGTCCGGCCAAGAGCGGGGCGAGCGCACGTCAGGCCACGGTCGCTTCCCTGTACCAGGGCACTGACGTCTGGGAAGGGCAAGCCGCCCACCTAGGTTTCTTACCGGCACCCCTACAGGCACCGAACCCCCTAGCGTGCCCGCGCGCCGGCACAGGCATGACTGAGGACGTGAGCCACGTTCAGCCCGGTTCCACTCCCGCGCGGTCCACGATGAGCAGCGGTCGCTCGGTGACCCGCACCGTGTCCCGAGCGCCGACGGCTCGGGCGGTGCCGTCCAGATACTCGACCCGTTCCGCTTCGGCGCCCGCCGGGGTGTCCGCGGCGGCGGAGATGGCCCAACGAACGCGAGCCGTACGCCGCCGGCCGTCGTGCCCCTTGATGTGGAATTCGCACTGCCACACGTTCCTCGGCATGCCTATCGGCCAGCCGCGTCCGCAGGAGCGTAGGTCGGCGCCGGTCAGCCAGCGCTGGACCTGCTCCACCTGCCGTCCGGCCCGGGTGGGCGGCTGGTCCTCGGCCTGGAGCACGATGGGGATCGTGCCGTTGCCCCAGGCGTAGAAGTACATGCGCCGCAGGTTGAACTTGCGAGCGTACAGACCGGTCAAGTAGAAGCGGACTGCGTAGTCGGCCGCACGGTCCTGCTCAAGTGGGTCGTTCAGCGGCAGGGACTGCGTGGTGCCCGTGTTCCACACCGGCGGATGCAGGCCGGCACGGTGGAAGGTCCGGTCTACCTTCTCGATCGCCTCCAGCATTGTTTCCGGGGGATCCTGCACGCGGCGCTGGTAGAGCTTGACACCGGCCACGTCGCAATGTTGGTAGCCGCCGAGCTCGGCGAAGCGCCGTAGAAACTCGTGCGATTGTGCCTTCCACAGCTCGGTGACGGAAGGGCAGACCACGACGGCGTGCTTGTCGGCCCGGCGGATGATGTCCGTGGCGCGACGAGTCATCTCGACGAGGGTCTCGACGCTGCCGTTGTAGTGATGCCGATGGTTGGCCATGACCCAAAGCTCGTAGGCATCGATGCGGGAGCCTGCGTGCCGTACCAGGGCGCGGACGAAGGCGTCCCAGTCGTCGAGGTCGTCCGGTGGCGCCGCTCGGGACCCGTCGGGGTAGGCCGCCTTACGCGCCGCCGGGGCGGCCCAGGCCGGTGTGCCTCCGAAGACGAACAGCGTGGGCAGCCCCGCCCGTTCGGCACCGTCGAGCAGCCGGTCGAGCGTGGACCAGTCGAATCTGCCGCGTGCGGGTTCGAGCTGGGACCAGCGTGTCTCGCTGTCCCAGAACCGCAGTGCGCCGACACCGAATGTGGGCATGGCTCCGCTGTTGCTGTTCATGGTCACGCCGAACAACGCCGGGTCGATGGGGGCCGACGCCCCTGCCCACGGCGTCGAGCCCGCCGGCGAGTACGCGGCCCATCCGAGTTCCTCCGTCCCGCCGCCGACCGGGATGCTCGCGACTGCGGTCCATAAGAGGGTCAGCATGAGGAGGGTGACGAGGACGGTACGGCGCGCGCGCCGCGTTTCCGGGGTTTCAAGGGCGCGGGGAAGCAGACGTGGGAGCTCGTTCGGCGGGCCTTGCGGAGACTCCCGAGGGACGGCGTCCGGCGTGTCGGGCTCCGCGCCCTCACCGCGCGCAGCCTTCCAGCACTGCACGAGCCAGTTCATCTCGTCCGGCTGGGCTCCGCACTCCTTAGCGATCCGGGCGACGATGTCGTAGTCGCCGGGGGTTCCCTTGCCGTTGCAGTACCGGTGCAGGGTGGATCCGCTCGTGTAGACCCTTGCCGCGAGTTCCTGGTAGCTGAGACCGCTGCGCTGCTTCAGCTGGGCGAGTGCGGCGGCCAGTTCTTCGGCCCCCTCAGCCCTATCCAAGAGCGTCCTCCTGTATGGCCCGGCTTCTCCGGGCCATCCAATCTGTCTGAGAAATGGGACGTCAAGCGGGTGGTACGCGTCCCAAACCGTCATGGGATGCGGATGATCTTGCACGGTCGCGGCCTCCGCCGGAACAGTTGGCTGTGGTCGCGGCATGCTGCCTGCGGCCGGGGGAGAGCAACCGCCACCGGACGTGGTGTGTCGGGTCCGGCGGGAGGTGCGCTGGCGGTTCGGAGGATCGTGTTGCCGGGCCTGGTACTCCTGGCGGCGTGCGCCCCTCCGGCTGCGAACGTGACTCCGGCTCGTCGACACCACTGCCAACAGAGATCGAACAAAGGGAGACGCATGCGTCATATCGCCGTATCCATCGCTATCGCAGCCCTCGCCCTCACAGGGGTAGCTGCTCCGGCTCAAGCGAGCGTCTCACCCCCTGTTGAGCCAGCGGGCACGTGCGGTACACCGGGCTGTGGGGGGGAGGTGTTCAACGCTAACGGAAGCCTCTCCGTGCCCATCGCGAACTGCTGGTCGGGCGACTCCTGGTCCTACTCCGGCGACACTCTGCCGTGCGCGACGAACAGCTGGGGACTGGCCAAGAACTCCATGTGGTCGCTTCGCGTCGGCTACGCCTCGACGAATCTCCAGTACTACTACGACACCGACGCCATCGGGGCACGCGCCGGTTGCCTCCTGGAGGTGATCGACTCGGCTGGCGTACCCCACGCATGGGATCGCAGGGGTAAGTCCGCAATCTGGCTTAAGATCACAAACCTCACGTACTACACCGTGACCCGCTACATCTGCTAGCGGACGCGCCAGCCTGGCCCTTCCGCTATTGATGGCCCCTCCGCTCGAAACGCACGTGATCCTGGTTTTCGGGGTCGAGGAACGACGAGAAAGCCATTAGCGGTACGGGATGTTCAGGTGGGGCATGCCTGGCGCAGGTTTACGTGAGGGGCAGGTCTTTGCGGGTCTGTTCCAGGTCGGTGGCCCAGATCCACAGCCGGTGCGGGGGCGGCACCTGGTGGTAGCCGAACAGGCCGACCTCGGTCAGGGTGCGCAGGTCCACGCACACCCGCTGGTAGGCCCTCGGGAGTAGGGGAACGATCAGAGGCGCCAGCGTGTGCAGGGTCCTGCACACCATATGGCGGCCGGTGACATGATCCTTAGCGTGGATCGAGACGAGCTATGGGCGAAGGTAGGGCGGGAGCGACGGCTGCGGCGCCTGGGTCGTCAACGCCGACCGGCACTACGCCTGGCACTGGAGCATGGAAAAACAGCTCCGCCGCGCTCTCATCCGCGGGGTTGAGAGCACCGGCAGCTAGTGGCAGCCCGACCGGCCTGCGCCCCGCCACCGGACTCGTGCTTGTCGGTGAACCGGTGGCGGGGCGCAGCGCATGTAAGAAATAGTCTCTGGGTTCTCCAGCGCCTCTCCAGGTCATCCCACCCCAGGACCAGGGCGTTCTCCGTGTAGAGCATGTTCCTATCAACCCTGGAAAACCTGGTCCGGCTTCGTCACGACGATCCCCGCACCAACAGGTGTGGGGCTTGGCGCTGTGCAGGGGGCTGGCGGCCTCCGCGAGGTTACGCTGCTTCCTTTGCTCCCTTGCTTCGGGGTGCGGGTGAGGGTGGGTCAGGATGCGCCGGTCAGCGGAGCGTTCGGGTAGCTCTCGGCGATCTCGCCGAGCTTGGCCTTCTCGGCGGCGTCCACGCTGAGTTGCCACCGCCGTTTGACCGCCGTCCATTCGGCGACGTAGCGGGGTCGTGGTCATATTCCGACGAGACTTCTCGATAGGCGCTGAGCCGCAGGTCAGCGGGGTTCGTCTCGGGTGGTCCAGCCGTGTTTGGTGATGAGTTTGGCGAGGGCCTGGCGGAGTTGGTTGATGCGGGCGGCCGCGTCGGGTCCGCGGATGCCGATGGTGATGGTGGTCTCGGTGGCGTGGTAGACGGTCTGGCGTCCTTCCGCCGCGGTGCGGGCGGCGGCGTGGATGCGGCCGCGCAGCGCGATGAGCTTGCGTGGATCGCTGTGCTCAAGGCCGTCGATGGTGAGGTAGCACAGGAACGGGCCGCATTCGGTGAGCGGTCCTTCGGGCAGCCCGGCTTCGAGGGCTTTGCGGATCTTGGCCCTGTCGTCGCTGGTCATGGGACGTCGTCCGAGCCAGTCCGGCCAGCCGTCGGGCCGGACAGGCACGGTGTGGGTGCCGGGGCCTTGAGCTTGTTGATTCTGCTCGGCGGGTTTGGTGTCGTCTGGGTCGGTGGTCATCTCGCCCAAGTTGGCTAGCGGTCAACGGTGAGGTGGCGCAGGGCGGCCTGTTTGTCGTCGTCGGTGGGCTGGCTGTAGATGCGCAGCGTGTCGAGGCGGGAGTGGCCGGCCAGTTCGGCGACGGTGACGAGGTCTTCGCCGCCGCGAATCAGCTGGGTGACGAAGGTATGGCGGCCGATGTGGGCGGTGGTGGCGTCCTCCAAACCGGCGGCCTGGGCGATGGCGGTGAAGATGGCCGAGGCGGCGCGGGTGGACAGGCGCCCGCCGCGGCGGTTGAGGAACAGGGCTCGCTGGGTGGCGGCGTTCGTCCAGGTGCGGCGCTCATCCAGCCAGGCGAGCAGGTGGTGGCGCAGCTGGGGGTGGATGGGCACCTCGCGCACCTTGCCGCCCTTGCCGTACACGTGCAGCATCCCCTTTCGGGCGGAGATGCGCACGTCGGGCACGTCCAGGGCGACGGCGTCGCCGATGCGCAGCCCGGCATAGAACGGGAGTAGGGCCAGCGCGCGATCACGGGGACGGGGCCAGTCCTCGACGGCGCGCAGCCAGCGGATCTGCGCGTTGGCGTCCATCGCCTTCGGCGCGGTCTTGGGGATGTCCTCGCGGGCGATGGCGGCCTTGCCCAGGCCGCGCCGCAGGTGGAAGTCGTCGAGTGCGGCCAGGGCGTTGTTGACGTAGCGTACCGAGCGTTTGGGGTCGGCCTCGCGTAGCAGGTAGAGGCGGTAGTCGCGTACCGCCCAGTCCCGGGCACGGGCATCGATGAGCGGGTCACCGCCGGTGGCGGGCCGCTCGGTCAGCCACGCCAGGTACATCCGCACCCGGGAGGCGTAGGTGCGGCGGGTGTCGGCCGCCAGCGGCATCTCCTGCAGGGCAGCGGCGTAGCCGGCGAGGATCTCGGCGTAGTCCACCGGGAGAGGCGTGGGCCGGGCGCCTCGCCGCTTCGGCTCAACGGGGTCCGTGTTCTCGGAAGTCGTTAGCTGGGGTTGTGACCTGGCTGGGGCCGGATTCTCGGAAGTCACGTCGGGATTCTACTTCCGGGAAGACATCGTTCTCGGAAGTATCTGAAAACCGTCACGTTTGATCAGGTCGCCGGGCGGCGCCCGTGGACCCATGGCTGGCCGATGCCGCGGTATTCCTCGACCGGGATGGGCTGGAGGCCGTCGCGCATGCGGCTGGTGTAGAGGCGGCCGTCCAGGTGGTCGAGTTCGTGGGCGACCAGCCGGGCCAGCCCGTGGTCGAAGCGGGTGATCTTCTGCTGGCCGTCCAGGGTGGTGTGTTCGACCTCCAGGACCAGGGGGCGGGCGACGATGCCGCGCACGTCGAAGAAGGACCGGCAGCCCTCGTACTGTTCGTCGGTCTCGGTGGTGGCGTTCACGATGCGCGGGTTGAGCAGCACGATCGGCTCGGCTCGGCTCGGCGTCGGCGTCGGCGTCGGGTGGGATGATCAGGGCGGCGGCGCCCCCCAGGCCGATCTGGGGGGCGGCCAGTCCCATGCCCTTGCCCGAAGACATGGTGTTCGCGTACGCGCTGCAGGGCGGCGAATAGGGCGTCGATCACCTCGCGGGCTTGATCGGCTTCGCCGGGCAGGTCGAAGGGCGCGGCGGCCTGGTACAAGATCGCTTCGCCGCTTTGGATGATGCCGGCGGCCTTCATCCGGTCGCTGCTGGTGCGCAGGCTCGGAGGTCAGTACTGGCGGAGCGAAAACGTACGCTAAGCCTGTTTCCCCAGGTTGCCGCCAGTGATGACCCTCTCGAAGACGTTCGGTGAGTGCCCAACACTAGTGGTGGGGCAGATCGTCGTAGGCCGTCGCCTACCGCGATGTCGCACCCGTCTAGTCTGAGACGGGTTGGGGAAGGGGCGTGCATGCGGGTTGCGGTGCTTGGTCCGGTCCAGGTGTACGCCGACGACGGCACCCCGATCGACCTGGGCGGCCCCAGGCTCCGGCGCCTGCTCGCGCGCCTGGCCCTCTCGGCGGGGCAGGTCGTGCAGGCGGAGTCGCTGGTCGACGCCCTGTGGGGAGAGCACCCGCCCGCGGGGGCCCCCAACGCGCTGCGCGCCCTGGTGTACCGGCTGCGCAAGGCCCTGGGCAGCCTGGCGATCGAGTCCGTGGCCACCGGCTACCGGTTGCAGGCCAAGGACGTGGACGTCAACCGGTTCGAGGAGCTCGCCGTCCGCGCTCGCCGGGAGCTCGCCGCTGACCGTCCGGACGTGGCCGCCGCGCTCCTCGATGACGCGCTCGCGCTGTGGCAGGGCCCGGCGCTGGCGGACGTGCTCGACGCCCCCTTCGCCGCCACAGCCGCCACCCGGCTGGAGGAACTGCGCATCGCGGCGGCGCAGGACCGGTTCGAGGCCGGGCTGCGGCTGGGCCGGCACGCCGACATCCTCCCCGACCTGGAGGCGGTCTGCGCCGCGAACCCTCTGCGTGAACGACTGGCCGCCCTGCACATGCGCGCTCTCCACGCCGCAGGTCGGCAGTCGGACGCCCTGCGCGTGTTCGAGCGGATCCGGGGCACCCTCGCCGACCAGCTCGGCATCGACCCCTCCGAAGAGCTGCGGAGCGCCCATCTGGCGGTGCTGCGCGGTGAGCGCGAGGCGCCGAGGGCACGCGCGGAGCCGGAGCCCGGCTGGCTGCCCGCGCCGCTGACCAGCTTCGTCGGCCGCGACGACGAGCTCAAGACGCTCGGCGGGCTGCTGGAGAGCTCCCGCCTGGTGACCGTCGTCGGCCCAGGCGGCACCGGCAAGACCAGGCTCGCTGTGGAAACCGCCTCCCGTCACCGCAGCCACCGCCGTGGCCGCGTCTGGCTCGTTTCCCTATCCGGGACCGACGTATCCGGGACCGACGTCGTGGCCGAGGCCGTTCTGGGCGCGCTGAGCTCCCCGGGCGCGTGGCCGCTCGGCGGGGGGTCGGCGGATCCGGTGACTCGGGTGGCCGAGCTGCTCGGCGGCACCGAGGCCGTCCTGGTGCTGGACAACTGCGAGCATCTCGTGGCGGAGGCCGCCGAGTTCGCCGGCCGGTTGCTGGAGCGGCAGCCGTACCTGACGATTCTGTCGACCAGCAGGGAGCCCCTCGGCATCATCGGCGAGGCGCTCTACCGGCTCGGCCCGCTGCCTCAGCCGGCCGCCGTCCGGCTCTTCACCGACCGCGCGACGGCGGTACGGCCCGGCGTAGCGCTGGACGAGAAGACGGTCACCGACATCGTGCGGCGCCTCGACGGGCTGCCCCTCGCCCTGGAATTGGCCGCCGCCCGGCTGCGCACCATGGAGGCCGATCAGATCGCCCGGCGGCTTGACGACCGGTTCCGCCTCCTGGCTTCAGGTAATCGAAGCGCCCAGCCCCGTCAGCGAACCCTGCACGCCGTCATCGAATGGAGCTGGGATCTCCTGACCGACCAGGAAAGGACCCTCGCCCGCCGTATCGCGATATTTCCCGCACGAACGGGCGCCGCCGCCATCGAAGCGATCTGCTCAGACCAGACGTTGCCGCCGGGGGACATCGCCTATGTGCTCGACTCCCTGGTCGACAAGTCCATCGTGGAGCGGACCGGGAGCGGCTACCGGATGCTGGAGACCATCCGCGCCTACGCCGGGGGAAAGCTCGACCTCGCCGACGAACGGGACACGACGCGGGCTCGGTTCACGCGACACTTCGCCGACCTCGCCGAGGATCACGAACCGCTGCTGCGCTCCCACGAGCAGGAGGCGTCGCTGCGGGTGTTCGACACCGAATACGACAACATCGTCCACGCGCTGCGTACAGCCATCGACGAGGACGACGCCATGACCGCGGCGCGGATCCTCGCCGCGCTGTACTGGTACTGGACGATGGTGCGCTACGAACCGCGCAGCGAGGCGTTCGTCGCCCGGGTGCTGGAATTCGGCGACGTGCTTTCCCCTGACGCCCGCGCCGCCTTCGACATCATGCACGCGCTGGGGGACGACGCGCCGGACGTCACCCCCGACCGGGCGAAGGCACTCATCGAGGAGGGCGCGCGCACTGGCGCGCTGGAGCGCTATCCCACGGTGTTGCTGGCGACGCTCGTCATCGGACACCTCACCCGCCAGGACGACCTGGTCGAACGCGAGACGGCCAGGGCGCGCAGCCGCTCCGACTCTTGGGTCATCGCCTGCACCTTCTTCATGGAGGCGATGATCGGTCATGAGCGCGGCGACTGGGAAGCCGCCGCGACGGCGCTGGACATGGCGCACCACCTGCTGGAAAGGACCGGCGACCGGCTGTTGACGGCCATCGTCCTGACCCAGGTGGCACGAGCGCGCTCCGTTCGTGGTGACCACGACGGCGCGATCGCCCTCTACGAGCACAGCATCGCGCTGACCTCCCATCATGAGATCACTCATCGCATCGCCCTCGCGCAGGAACGGATGCGGGCGGGAGATCTGGCCGGTGCCAGGCGAGACCTCGAGATCGCCGAGCGGGCGGCCTGGGAGAAGGGGCGTCAGCCGCAGCAGATTGAGGTCATGGCCGCTCTGGTCGAGCTCTACCGGCGCTCCGGCGATGTGGAGCGGGCCGACCGAGAACTCGACCGCATCGAGCGGATCGCACAGGAGAGCCCTTTTCTCCCGACCGCCAACGCGCTCGACGGCTTCGTGCTCCCCGCCCGGATGGCGAACCGGCTGACGGCCCGAGACGCGAAGCGGGCCCGCGACCTCCTTCCCGACGTCGTCCGGACAGCGGCCGGGCAGCACGACCTGGCCGCCGCCGCTCAGCGGCTGGCCACGTTGCTCTCCCTCGAGGGAGACCCGGGCGGCGCCGCCACCACGCTCGGCATGAGCCAGGCGATCCGTGGCGCCTTCGACCACGGAGACCCCGAGGTCCGCGAGCTCGCCGCCGCCTTGAGCGTACGGCTCGGCCCGGCCGTGTACGACGCGGCGTACCAAAGGGGCACGCGGCTACCCCGGCAGGAAGCCATCGACCGGCTGGCAGGCGCGGTGACTTCGGCAGTTTGAAGGGGCGCCGGTTGCCGCTTACAGAACCAGCGCGGTCTGTCACGCGTCTATCACCCGTACGTCACGGGCGCACCCCATCGTGTGAAGCGAAATCCCGTCCACAAGGAGTGCACCATGACCGATTCCACGAACGCCAGGCGCGAAGACGTACAGAAGGCGCTGGAGCGTGCGGTGGCCGAGTACGGCACGCCCGGCGTCGTCGCCGAGATTCAGGACGAGAACGGAGCCTGGTTCGGCTCGGCCGGAGTGGCCGACCTGGGCACCGGCCGCCGCCGCGAACCCGGGGAGCAGTTCAACGTCGGCAGCGCCGCCAAGGCGTTCACCGCCGCCGCGATGCTGACGCTGGAGGCCGAGGGCAGGCTGAGCCTCGCCGACACCGTGGAGGAGTGGCTGCCCGGCGTGGTGCGAGGCAACGGCAACGACGGCCGTCAGATCACCATCGGGCAGCTGCTCACCCACACCAGCGGCCTGGGGATCACCGGGCTGAGTGCCGAGATCGCGCGCAAGTATCACACCCGGCCCGGGTTCGCCGCGCATCGCTACGACGTCTGGACCGTCGAGCAGCTGCTGAAGCTCCAGATGGCCATTCCGCCGTTGTACGCACCGGGTGCGGACTTCGCCTACAGCAACGGCGGCTACCACCTCGTCGGGGCGATCATCGAGAAGGCGACAGGGCGTAGCTACGAGGACGAGGTCGACAGAACGGTCGTCCAGCCGCTCGGACTGACCGGCACCTACGCGCGACCCTTCGCCGAGCAGCGGGTCCGGGGACCGCACGCCAGGATCTATACGAGACAGTTCTTCAAGGACGGCATCGACCCGGACAGCCTCACGCCCGACAACTACGAGTCACTCTTGGAAGGCCCCGATTCCGATCCGGTCGACGTCACCGACAGGACCATCTGGGGATGGGCCGCCGGCGGCGCCGTCTCGACCACCAGCGACATGCTCCGGTTCACCAACGCGATGATCACCGGCTCGCTATTGCCGCCCGCGCAGCATCGCACGATGTGGAGCACGGTCCCCACCAGGGACTGGATGCCCAACACCCGCTACGGCACCGGCGTGAGCCAATGGACGCTGGCCAACGGCCGCACCCTCCACATCGTGGCTGGCTTGGAGCTGGGCACCGCCAGTTTCACCATGGGCACCCCCGACGCCCGACGCCTGGTCTCCATGAACATCAACTGCGACTGGAACTGGTACCCGGTCTGCAACCAGGTCGCCGAGGCGGCGTTCGGCTCGCCCTTCCTCCCGCCTCAGTAGCGCCTGCTGACATCACCCGGACATGGCGGCGGCGCGCCGCCTGTCCGGGCGATCCGCCGGCGCACGCAGTATGGCCAGGCCGACGTCTGGGCACCGCCCAGCTCCCTCGCACCCGCGGGCTCCGCACTGACCATGCCCTGCACCGCGTCGGCGAACAACGCGTCGAACTCGGCCACGCGAAGCGGCTGCTCGGCAGTGGGCAAGGTGCAGGCGGAGGGGGCCGTCCCAGGTCAGGGGCGATGTCTTGTGTTATACCTCGACGGCAAACCTGTACCCAGGTACCGAATGCAACCTCACCCTGAAGCATCAAATTCCGGACCGAGCCTTCCCGGATGCCAACCGTCACACAGAGTTACTTACCCTGGTGACGTCGACCGAGAAGGGGGTCCTCGACACCGTCAGATGTCGAGTTGCGAGGGCAGGCTTAGCGTACGTTTTCGCTCCGCCGCACTCTGACCCCCGCGCCCCCGACGCCAGCGGCTCTCGCGATCTCCGGCATGCTACCTGTCGTCTTCTGCGGCGGCCGGGTTGTGAAGCTCGCGAAGTTCTCCGCCGACCTCGGGGCGGTTGAACGGGTAGAAGCCGTGGAAGTTGATGTGCTCGAACAGCAGAGGCAGCACATGGGCGCGGATCTCTGGGGTGACTTGCCCACCCTTGATGCCCAGCGCGCCGCTGTCCAGCTTTTTGACCGCCGCATCGATATAGAGCGAATTCCGCCAGATTATGGCGTTCAGCCCGAGGCCGAGCGCGCCCACCTGGTCCTCCATGCCGCGTTCATAGCCCCTGGTCAGGCGGCCGAGGTTGCCAAAGAAGACGCGGCGGGCCGGGGTGTGGCGGGACTCGCCGATGTTGAGCTGGGCTCCGATCACCCTGCGGTACTCCTCGACGTGGATGAGCTGAAGCAGGTGGAGCGATTTGAAGATCCGGCCGTAGTGGGCAAAGGCGTTCCCGAGACCGGTCAGGCGGCCGTCGGCCATCATCATCCGGATCAAGTCGTAGGCGCGGACCTGATTGGTGGCCAGCGAGCCGGCCACCCGCACCATGTCGTCCCAGTGCTGCACGATGGCCGGCAGCGACACCCGGCGCAGGCCCAGAGTGTTGAAGGCGCCCCACGCGTTGCCGGACCTGTGATCGCGGGTCAGGGTGCCCTCCAGCATCGCAGTGTCGACCCACCACAGCTGGGTGTCGGTGATGTCGGCGTGCCGCGGCGCGAACTGATAACCGCAGATCGCGAACAGGCCGTACACGACGTCGCTATAGCTGCCCTGATCGGTGGTGATCACCTCGGGGTGCTCGGCGGCGTCCAGGCGGTGAATGGCGTCCAGGATGAACAGCGAGTCGCGCAGCGTGCCGGGCACCAGCAACCCGCCGAGCCCCATCACCTTGTCCGAGACGGTGTTTAGCCAGGTCGAGCCGCGTGCGCGCTTGCCGATCCCCCAGTAGAGCGGCGAAGGCCGGGCGTGCAGGGAGCGGACCGGCACGACGAAGCGCATGCCGTCCACCGAGGCCACCAGCCCGCCGCCCCAGTCGGCGGTGATGTCGATGCCCGCCTGCTTGTCGACCAGGCAGGCCGAGGCCGCGGCGATGCCTTCGCCGTGAAAGTAGCCCTTCTCCACGCCCAGCAGCCGGTGCTCGGCCAGCGCCGGCATCCCCTCTTTGATCACCGGCACCAGGCCCACGTTGCAGGACCTGGCCACGGTGAGCGCGGCCAGGGTGATATCGAGGTCATCGCGGCGCAGGTGCGAGCCGGAGATGTGGCGCATGCGGTCGAACATGCCGGTCTTGGCGTGCGTCTCCACACACGCCGTACAGCGCCACCCAGTGACCGTCCTCGCGGTGTTCCTCCAGGCGCATAGACCGTGTGATCTCGTGGGGCTTGCCATGCCACTACAGCTCCCTCGGCGCGGCGCCGAGCCCGCGTCGTGAAGCTCCGGGCGGTAACGCACACAGGCAGCCGGGGGCACACTGGGCCAACAGTGGCCCCCTTGTTTAGAGGGCAGCAGCTCAAGTGTCGAATCAAGATCTTCGGGACGTGTTTCGGGACGGCTGTTCATGTGGAAACGCGATCACGGCGCAGGCCTGTGCAACCGTCCCGCAAAAGACCGATTTCGGGACGGTCGCTCGAGCAATTCCAGGGCAAGGGGGGCAGCTTCACGGATCCTGAACAAAACCTCAACAAGGCGAGGCCTAGCTTCACTCCTGCAACCCCCGCTCGGATACGAGCGGATTCACGAGCGAAGGAGACGACATGAAGGCCATCACCAAGATCAGCACCGTAGTCACGGCGGGTGCGTTCGCCCTGGTGCTCGCGGGCGGAACGGCGGAGGCGGCAACCCAGGCCATGACTCCGGCAATGACATCCAGCGCCGTCGTGTCCATGGACAGGACCCCCACCATCAAGTGGTTGTGCAACAAGCCGATCGTGAAGAGGTACATCCCCCAGTGCTCCAACGGCAAGAGATGGGAACCAAGGGTGGCCAAGCAGGCGCGATGCCTGCAAGGGCACGGGCCCTACCTGGGCTGGACGGGCCCTGCGAAGCTCACGTGGTGGGTGCACAAGTGCTTCGAGACCAGCGAGTGGGAGAAGTGGTAACTCCGGGGTCCCAACGCACATCGGCGCATGGAAGCCAGGACACCGCCGGACAGACGTTCCTGCACACCTTCGCCGCCGGGGACATCGTGACGCTCCATGCGTACCGCATAGGGCAGGCTGGCACCGCCGTCGTCGGCAGCAACACTGAGGGGCGTACCGGAGTAATGGCGCACTGGGTGGCCCCAGGGTTCTGAGCACCGGTACGCGCGGATGATACGAGCGGCTGGGTTCGTCACTGATGACCGCGTTTGTCAGTCGAAGCCAACAGCGCTCATGCTCTTTGCGGCACCGTCCCTGGGACGATGCCGCAAAGAGCACTGTATCGGCGTCGCCGATTACCCGTTTTCGGGACGGAGCTAAAGCGCAGCTCAGGCGAGGGTTCCAACAATCCGACCGCGAATGAGGAAGATCACTGCGCCGGGGCGGGGTGGACCTCCAGCCAGTCACGCGGGTTGAACGGGGCCACCTCGCCCTCGTAGCCGGGGTCAGTCCGGCGCAGCTGCAGGTACGGGTGGTAGGCGCGGGGGTCGGGGGCCGGCTGGTCGGGCAGGACGTACCCGGTGATGTTGTAGCTGGGGCCGATCAGGGTCACGTGCTGGCCTCGCAGGTATCCCCAGTCGATGCCCAGCCGGTAGGCCGGGAGCGGGCGGCAGTAGGGCGGGTTGTGCTTGTGGTGGTCGCCGATGCCGTCCGGGTAGGCCAGGCCGCACTCCGGGCAGCGGGTGTAGTCGGCGGACTTCTGGCGCTCGCGCTCGCAGAGTTCGCAGTCGGCCTGGTGCTGGTCGTGCTCCAGGTGCTCGTTCATCTCCCGCTCGTACTCGGCGTCCATGGCGTTCGTGTACGCGAGTTCGGCGCAGTAGCAGGCGTCACAGGTGGTGCAGACTCCGTAACCGCCGCACAACGCGCCCAGGTGATGGCCACACGCCGGGTTGACGTCGTGCAGCTCGTTGCCGTCCCAGGAGGAGACCCAGGGACGCCCGTTCCGGGTGAAGCCCGCGACGAACACCTCGGGCTCGGCGTCGGCCTGGCGCTCGTGGTCGAGGGCGCGGGCGGCCGCGTTGTACGCCTTGCCGGTCTTGGCCTGGCGGGCGCGGATCTCCTTCTTGCTTTTCTGGACTACCGGAGCAATCTCTTCGCCGTCGGCCTCGTCGACAGGGGCTCGGGCCTCACCAACGCGGCGGAGGGCTTGGGTGTAGGAGATCCCCTCGGCGGCCGCGAGAGTGCGGGCTTGCTCGCGGCGGGCGGCGCTGCTGTTCCTGGGCATGGTGTCGTCCTGTTCCGGCAGGGCCCCCACGCTGCCTTACCTTCGCGGATGCACATGCGATCAGCAGAAAGGAAGGCGAACTTCGCGGACCCGAGGGACCTTGGCCGGCGGTGCTCCCGCGTCGGCGTCGGCGTGGGCGGCGGTGGCAGCGGCGAGGAACGTGCGCGTCCTGACTCCCAGATAGAAACATAGCGCGTCGAACGCCGCTCGAACCAGCTTGCCCGTTTCGCTGAGCCCGCCGGCGCCCTGGCTGTAAGTTCCGGCGACTAAAAGGTCGGGAACCACGGAGGGCCGAGGCGGTAGCGGTGCTGATCAGCCGGAACGTCAGATTGAACTCTCAATATCCAGCGGACAGGCGTCAAGAAGCTCGGGCGAGGACCCTACATTGACGCCGTTCAAAGGAGGCCGGGGGTGTGGTGTTGGGGTACACCTCGCCTGACGGCCAAGGGCAGGTCGCGGCACAGCCGACGAGGGTTCTCTCAGCCTTCAGTTGCGGGTGGTTGCTTCATCATCCCATCGGGGACATCCTGGCCGGTGACCTCACGAAACTCCTCGCTCACCCCGTTGGGGTCCCCGGCGTATGTACGGCGTAGCAGATGGACGATGACGTCGATGATGCCTTGCGCGTACTCAGGCAACTGCTCCCCGGCGATGAACGCATCGGCCAAAGGAGCAACAGCCTCACGGAATCGGGCTCCTTCGACCAGCACATATCCAAGGACAGTGAGGCTCTGAATATAGGCGGGTAGGTGGGCGGCGCGGTTGAGCCCGGCCAGTTCCCGGCGCAGGCGGACGGCCTCCTCGCTGACCGGTATCGCCGCCTCCTGCTGCCCGCTCTTGGCCAGCCAGGCCGCGTGGTTGTTCAACGACATCGCCAGGTCGGGTAGGTAGGCGGCGCGGTTGAGCTTGACCAGTTCCCGGCGCAGGAGGATGGCCTCCTCGCTGACCGGCATCGCCGCCTCCTGCTGCCCGGTCTCGGCCAGCCGGTTCGCGTGGTTGTTCAACGAGGTGGCCAGGTCGGGTAGGTAGGCGGCGCGGTCGAGCCCGGCCAGTTCCCGGCGCAGGCGGACGGCCTCCTCGCTGACCGGCATCGCCGCCTCCTGCTGCCCGGTCCTGGCCAGCAGGACGGCGTGGTTGTTCAACGAGGTGGCCAGGTCGGGTAGGTAGGCGGCGCGGTTGAGCCCGGCCAGTTCCCGGCGCAGGCGGACGGCCTCCTCGCTGACCGGTATCGCCGCCTCCTGCTGCCCGGTCTCGGCCAGCCGGTTCGCGTGGTTGTTCAACGAGGTGGCCAGGTCGGGTAGGTAGGCGGCGCGGTCGAGCCCGGCCAGTTCCCGGCGCAGGCGGACGGCCTCCTCGCTGACCGGTATCGCCGCCTCCTGCTGCCCGGTCTCGGCCAGCCAGGCCGCGTGGTTGTTCAACGACATCGCCAGGCCGGGCAGGTAGGCATCCCGGTTAGCCCCAGCGAGATGGCGCCGGAGCTGGAGGGCCTGGCGGCTTTGTTCCAGAGCGAGGGGCTGTAGTCCGGCATAGGACAGACGGATGGCCACGTGGTCGTGGATATGGGCACGATCGGCGGGGTCGGCCTCGGTCAGCCGATGCTCGGCCAGCCGAACGACTACCGCGGCGATACCGATGTCCAGATCGATGTGTCGATGGTCGGGCAACACCGCCTCAATTCTCTCCAACAGCCCCGGGTCGATCCCGGGCAGGGTGGCCAGCGTGGTCAGCGCGGCACCTCCCGCGTGCAGTGCCAGGTCGGGGCGGACGGCCAGCAGCGGATACAGCTGGCTTTGGGCCAGGTGAGGCCAGCGCCGGGAGGCCTCGATCAAAGTGATCAGCCCATGGCGGATCCACACCGGCACGCCGCTGCTGTCGGCAACCTGCTCGCTCGCGTCACCGGGTGCGGTCAGGAGCCGGGCGGGGGCGGCTTCGGCCCACGGGTCGGCCGGGAAATCGTAGGCGTGGCCGGGCGTGGACAACGCGAGAAAGTCTTCCCCCAGCCGGTCGGGATACAGCGGCTCCAGCACCGTGACCTCGCCACCTCGCGCCGCCTCCAGCGCTAGGGGAGAGGTGCTGATGACCCTGGAGGGCGGGTAGCACACCGCGTGATCTTTCATGAGTTGCCCGGGATGTTCGCGCGATTCGATCGCGGCGCTTTCGAGGGCGGCCATGCCGTCGGCGTGCCCGAGGCGGCCGGTCACCGTGGCGGTGTAGACGAGCTGGCTCATCGCATCCGGCGAGGTCGCCAGCGGCCGCTCCCGTCGATCGTGTAGCGCCTCCCAGTGGTCGCGTTCGCGGGCCAGGAGCACCTGCGAGACCTGGACCGGATCGGCGGGCGGGTCCTGGCCGCTGCCCTCGGCCAGGACCGCGGCCAGGGCGGCCATCTGCACGCTCAGCACCAGCCGGTATGCCTCGTGACGCTCCAACGCCGCCGGCGGTGCGACCTGCCGTGCGGCAGGGCGTTGCAGCAGATCGGCGAACCGGTCGCGGGCGGCGGCGAACAAGCTCTGACGGGTGATGCCCGCCTCGCTCTCCAGCGGTTTCAGCTCACGCGAGGTCGCCGTCACGCCCAGGTCACGCTGGATACGGCCGTGCAGGCTCTGCCACCAGGTGCCTGACGGGCGGGCCAGCAGCAGCACCCGCACCGGCAGCCGCCCGCGGATCAGCGCGTCACCCAGCAAGGTCAGCAGATCGGCGGTGTCCCACCGCTCGGCGTAGTCCACCACCACCAACACCCCGCCCGCCCGCTCCAGATCCGGGACGGCAAAAGCCTTGGCGACAGAGCGGTCACGCCGGTGGTGGGCCGACAGCACCACCCACCCCTCGGCCTGCCATAGCTCGGCCAGCCGACCGGCCAGGCGGGTCTTGCCCTGCCCGCCCGGGCCGTGGATCAGCTCGACCGCAACCTCGTCCTGCCCGGTCGTCCCCGGCCCGGCCCCGTCCCGCCAGGCACGCAACTCCTCCAGGAGGGCAGTGCGGCCGGTGAAGTCGACCACCGCGCTGGCCGCTCGCAGTAACTCGCTCGGCTGCCTCCACGCCGTCCCCGGCTCCGCCTGGACAGCCGGAGCCGCCGGCGCGAGCCAGGACGCCCACCGGTACGGCTCCCCGCCCTCGTAGACGATCATGTCCCCGGCGGCCTGGAAGATCTGGGCCAGCCCCGTCGCGTGCGCGTGCTGGCGCGGCGTTCGCGGCCGCCAGGCCGCACTCACCGCCCGCTCCCATCACCGTCGGCGTCCGCGATGACGTCCCGGCCGCCCTGACGCACCTGACTCCCATCGTCGGCTCTGGCCTGCTGCCGCACAGGGCGCGAGACATCACGGTCCATGCCATCGGAGTCCAGGCCGCCGTCGCCCGCCCCCGGTTCGGGCCGCACCGACGGGCGTTGGATGAGATCGCGGCCAGCCTGGTACGTCCGGCTGTTCCCCCTGGCCTTGGCCACCTGCCGCACACCGCCGCCCCCGGCCCCGCCCCACAGCCCGAAGATCGCCACCCCGAGCCCCGCCGCCGCCACGAACAAGCCCAGCACGCTGGCCAACTGGTCGGCCTGCGCCAGCCCCACTTTCGCGAAGTAGACGCCCAGCGCCGCCAGCGCCGCCACCGCGACCACGGCCCCGCCCCATACCAGCCCACGCCTGCGCATACCGGCATCATCGATCCCGGGAAGGGTCCACACAATGCGATTGCCGGATCACGCGTCGAACATGCCCAAACGTCCGAAGGCGTACTCGCTGCCCCTCGGGGATGCCGACACGCTCCAGGTCGGCGGTCGGCAGCGGTGGCGAAGCCACCGTGGCGTTCCAAGTCATGCGCTACCGCCCCCTGGCACCATCGAGCACCCGTCAATCCCGGCACCGCATAGACGGGAAACCGAGGTCGGTATGCCCGCGTCGGTCAAGTGAGGCGAGCTTGGCTTTGGCTGCCTCCAAACTGGCACTGAGCCCGTGGGCTTCGCCGAGCCAGCCCCGTTCCTGAGCTTCGTCGATGCGCACCCGGAGATTGTCCACGATCTCCACCAGACGGGGACGTTCCCGAGCGTCCACCTGCAGCATCGGGCACCTGATGCAGGCGAATTCATGGTGACAAGGGGCCGCATAGGGGCGGCCGCAGTTGCCGAGCTCGACCCGGCGCAACAGGAAGTGCTGCTGGAACTCAGCCCACTCCTCATCGGTCGGCTCTCGGTATTCCTCCGAGGGGCGCATCGCCCGGCGCGCGCGGAGGAAACCCTGGTAAGCGCGCATCAGGTCCTCCTGGAACACCGCGAGGTAATGCTGCGTGGTCCCGAGGTGGTCGTCGCTGAGCACCCTCTCGTCGGCCTCGACGCCGACTCCTCGCTGCGCCGTTGGATCGAGAAACACCTGGGGGACCACGCTCCGGTGGTGCGTCACCGCACCACTGTCGCCGATCTGAATGTCCTCGTCTCCCTGGCCGCCGCAGGCGTCGGGCTCGCTGTCGTCCCGGGTCGCGCCATCGATCCCCGCCAGCCCGTCGACGTGTGCGAACTGCGGGAGCCCTGGGCTCGCCGCCACCATCTACTGACCTGGACGGTGAAGGACCACACTGGGTCGACGGCCACCGCGGCGCTTGCCGAACACCTGCGCCACGCGGCCGGGTCCGATCCGTCCGCCCGGCACGCGCCCGAAGACCCCGTCAGCCAGCAACCCTTTCACGACGGCTGATCGAACACCGAAGGGTATAAGTCTTCCTTGTCCTGTCAGAGCTGGATGGACTTCGTCTCAAGGAACTCGGCCAGGCCGTGCCGCCCCATCTCCCGACCGATGCCGGACCGCTTGTAGCCGCCGAACGGAGCGAGCGGATTGAAAGCGCCGCCGTTGACGTCGATCTGCCCGGTACGGACCTGACGCGCGAAGGCAATCGCGCGATCCTGGTCCGCGGACCAGACCGCGCCGTGCAGACCGAACGCGGAGTTGTTCGCGATTGCCAGTGCCTCGTCCTCGCCGTCGAACGGGATGACCGACAGGACGGGACCGAAGATCTCCTCCTGGGCGATCACCGAGTCCGGATCGACTCCGCCGAACACGGTCGGCCGCACGAAGTAGCCCCGCTCAAAGCCGTCAGGCGCCGTGTTCCCGCCGGTCACCAAGCGAGCGCCGCCTTCGATGCCTTGGCTGATGAATCCGTGCACCCGGTCGCGCTGGGCAGCGGACACCAGCGGCCCGAGCTTGGTTTTCGGATCGAGCGGATCTCCTGGCACGAAGCCCTCCGCAACACTCTTCGCCAGCTCCAGCGCCTCGTCGTGGCGCTGGACGGGAACGAGCATGCGGGTCCAAGCGGTACAGGTCTGCCCCCCGTTGAGGAAGGCATTGGCCACTCCCACCTTCACCGCAGTGCCGAGATCGGCGTCATCGAGGATGACGTTGGCGGACTTGCCGCCGAGTTCGAGAGTGACGCGCTTGACCGACCGTGCCGCGAGCTCGGCGACGCGGGCACCGCCGCGGCCCGAACCGGTGAACGAGACCACGTCCACCTCGGGGTGGGTCACCAGCGCCTCGCCCACACCCGACCCATAGCCGCTGATCAGGTTCACCACGCCGGGCGGGAACCCGGCTTCGTGGATGGCATCGAACAGCTGGTAGACGGCAAGAGGAGCGACCTCGCTCGGCTTCACCACCACCGTGCAGCCCGCGGCGAGCGCCGGAGCGATCTTGCAGGTGACCTGGTGCAGCGGGTAGTTCCACGGCGTGACCGCCGCGACCACGCCCGCGGGCTCCCTGAGGACCAGCGAGTTGCCGATCCGCTCCTCGGGCTCGTCCTCCTGCAGCAGTTCGACGTAGCTGGCGATGTCGGTCAGCGGGACCGCGGCCTGGACCCGGCTGGCGATGCGCATCGGCGTGCCGACGTCGGTGGCGATCGTCTCGGCGATCTCCGCCGATCGTTTGGCGAGACCGTCGTGCAACCTGCGCAGGCAGTTAGCCCGTTCAGTGCGGGACGCCGCTGCCCAGCCTGGGAACGCAGCACGTGCCGCCCGCACCGCTCGGTCCGCGTCAGCGGTCGTGCCGTCGGGAACCGTACCGATCACCTCCTCGGTGGCCGGGTTCTCGACGTCGATCGTTTCCGCCGCGCCCGGCGTCCACTTTCCGTCCACATAGGTCGCATTACGATCGATCAACGGTGTCCTCCTGGCCCGGTCCTCGTCTGTCTTCTTTGCTCGTGGTGTTCAGGCACGCGCCGGACGGTCACGAGCGAGCGGCGCCAACTCTTCTGCCAGATTCAGGCGGACACACTCATCCGGTCGAGGAATCGTTGCAGGCCGGTCCGCACGCCGTCGGTGGGCACGGTGGCGGCGAAGTTCGCCGCCTCGACCGCCAGGCCCTCGTCGATCGGCAGGTTGATACCGCGGGTCACCGCGCGCAGACACGCCGCGACGGCCGTCGGTGCGTGCCGGATGATCCGTGCGGCCAGGTCCCGTGCGGCGTCGAGGAGCTCGTCTGCCGGTACGACGGTGTTGACAATGCCCAGCTCGGCGGCTTGGGCGGCCGGGATCGGGTCACCGGTCAGAATCATCTCCAGGCCGCGCTTGCGACCGACGTGCCGCGGCAGGCGCTGGGAGCCGCCGAAGGGGGGCGGGAACCCGAGGGTGATCTCGGGTTTGGCGAAGGCGGCGTGCTCGGCTGCGATCGCCAGCGGAGCGGCCTCGGTGATCTCGCAGCCGCCGCCGTAAGCGAGACCGTTGACCGCGACGATCACGGGCTTGGGGAACTCCTCGATCCGCCGCGTCAGCCCGTGACCGCGGCGCACGATCTCGCGCAGCGCACGTTCGGGTCCTCCTGCGATGCTGGAGGCCAGCGAAGGGATGTCCGCGCCCGCGCTGAACGCCTTGCGCCCGGCGCCGGTCAGGATGACCGCCCGGATGCTGTCGTCGGAGTCGATGAGGTCGAGCTGCGCGAGCAGCGCGTCGATCGTCGGGTAGTCCAGGGCGTTGAGCTTCTGCTCTCGATCGATGGTGACTACCACTACCTGGTCTTCTCGCTCGATGCGCACGGTCATGCCGGGGTGCTCCGTTTCCTCTGGGTTCGACCTCCTGAGGCTACGAGCACCGTTCTAGGACGATCCAATAATCGTCCTAGATACAATGGGGCGGTCCCAACGGGTTCTGCAACGGGCAGCAGGTGTGCCATGCGACCGTCGTCCTACAAGGCCGTTGTTCACGAGTTCGCGTCAGCCATCCGCTCCGGGGCGCTCCCGGCTGGCGCCCGGCTCCCGACCCACCGGGCTCTCGCGCGCGAGCGGCGGATCGCGCTGGCCACGGCCACCCGGGTCTACGCCGAACTCGCCGCCCTGGGCCTGGTCGCGGGAGAGCCGGGCCGGGGAACGTTCGTCCGGGTGCGGTCCGGCTACGACGGGCTCGAACCGTCGCGCACTCTGCCGGTGCCCCGGGTGGCGGACCTGTCGTTCAACCAGCCCCTGGCCCCCGGGCAGGCCGACCTGCTGCGGCAGGCCCTGCGCACGATGGCGGTGTCGGGAGACGTCGAGGCGCTGCTGCGCCAGCACCCGCCGGGCGGACACCGCCACGACCGGGCGGTTGTGGCCACCTACTTGCTGGGGCGGGGGATCGACACGGTGCCGCGCAACGTCCTGCTGACGAGCGGGACCCAGCAGGCGCTCGACATCGTGCTGCACACCCTCACCCGGCCCGGCGACGTCCTCGCCATCGACGCGCTCAGCTACCCGGGAATCAAGCTCCTCGCCTCGGCACACGGCCTCGACCTGGCCCCCATCCCGGTCACGGCCACGGGACCGGACCTCGACGCGCTCGATCAGCTGTGCCGCGCCCGGCCCGTCCGCGCGATCTACACGATCCCCACCGTGCACAACCCGCTCGGCTGGGTGCTCGACCGGGAGCAGCGCGACCGGCTGGCCGCCCTCGCCCGCTCACACAAATGCCTGATCATCGAGGACGGCACCTACGCCTTCCTCGAAGCCTCCCCGCCACCACCGCTCCAGACCCTCGCGCCCGAACGCACCTGCTACGTCGCCGGCCTGTCCAAGAACGTGGCACCCGGCCTGCGCTTCGGCTTCGCGGTTTTGCCCGACCGCCATCTGGAGGCAGCCACGAGCGGTCTTCGTACCGCGGCCTGGGGAGCCCCGGGAGTCGTCACCGCACTCGCCACCCGCTGGATCACCGACGGAACCGTCACGCGCCTGGAGCAAGACCGCCGCGAGGACGCAGCCGCCCGGCAGGACATCGCCCGCGCCGCGCTCGCCGGCCTGGACCTCACGGCACACCCGGGCTCATACATCGTGTGGCTCGGCCTGGAGCCGCACCAGCGCCCCGATCACGTCGCGGCCGTGCTCGCGGAGAAAGGCATCCTGGTATCCACCGCGGACGCCTTCGCCACCGGCCCCCACCGTCCCCGAGCACTCCGGCTGGCACTGGCCACACCGCCCCGGGACGAGCTCGGGGCCGCGTTGCGCTGCCTGAAGGACGCACTCGAGACCATCCCCCCATGACACATGCCGACAGGACCCGCGCCCGGGCCGCCGGGCTCCGCGCCGGTACCGGCTCTGCGGACGCCCGCATTCTTGACCGATCTCAGGTGACGCGCCGACATCGGAACACCTTGCCGATCAATCCAGGCTGAGTGACGAGCCTCCGAGAAACCACGTCGCTCACCGGCCGCCACTCGGGCTCGCCCCAGCCGTCCCTGCCGCCACCGTCACCACGCGCCATGCCTCAGATCGTCCCAGACCGGCTCCAGCCGCCCGCCGCACCTTCACCACATCGAGACCCCGGCCCAGCACATTCGACAACGGCACCAACGCCTCGGTGATCAAGCGGCCAGCTCGACGTCGGCGAAGTCGACCTCCTTCAGCAGGGGATCGAACGGATCCGGCCGATGACGTAGCTCGTCGGTGGCGTACGCTCCGAAGCGGCTGATGTGGGCCCGCAGGTACGGGGCGATCTGGTCGGCAGTGATGCTCCAGCCCTCGGCGACCAACTGCCGCACGACGTCGGAGATGTCCAGCGCGTTGTGGAAGACGACCAGGTTAGCCAGCAACGTGTTGAACTTGATCAGTTTCTCCTGCTCTTCGGGGTCGTTGTCGGCCAGCACCCCGCCGAAGCCGAGCCACTTGGAGAACCCGTTGTAGGACTCGACCTTGTTGGTCGCCGCAGTTACCCGCGCCCGCAACCCCGGATCCTGTGTCGGCGGTGGATCTCCAGCGCCAGGGGGGTGAACGGATAGTCGCCGACCGTCAGCCAGGGCTCGAAGCCTAACTTTCGCAAGTCATCGCTGTCGCCGTCGGGGAAGGCGTTGATGACCTCGTCGTCGATTTCGCTCCACTCGCCGTTGGCGTAGTGCATGGCACGGTACGGGCCTGCGTTCACATGGTCCTCCCTCTCAAAAGACAGCAGCTCCAAGTCGGCTGGTCGGCGTCCTGCTTGGCTCCCCAACCAAACGGCTGCAACTAAACCTTGGCGACCGCCAGCTCGGCCGCCTCCAGCGCGGTGGCCAGGCGCTCGCGCTCGTCCGGATCCAGGCGTGTCTCGCCGAGTTGGTGGGCCAGCAGGAGTTGGAGGCTCTCGGCGCCGCGCGGCTCAAAGATCGCGACACTGCAGAGCTGCTGGATCTCCTGGCCGCGATCAGGCTGCCACGTGCGGCGAGCTCGCGACCGCAGATCTCGAACCTTACGGGCTGGGTGAGGCGGAGGCCGTCGAGTTGCGGAGCTGGATCGCCGCGTGGCGGGACGATCTCGGGCGCAGGCGCGGAATGTCCGACTAGACGGGAACCCTGGGGTTCAGCCGGACAGTAATCATATGTGGACATGTCATTACGGACCCGGATACGTGACGGGGACAAGGCGGCGTTCGGCGAACTCTTCGACGAATGTTCCAAAGCCGTCTATAACCACGCCTTCCGCCTGACCGCCAACTGGTCCACGGCAGAGGACGTGATGGCACTGACGTTCCTCGAAGCCTGGCGATTAAAGGGCCGGATCGACCCCGAGGGCGGCTCTTTGCGGCCGTGGCTGCTCGGCATCGCCACCAACGTGGCCCGCAACGTCCGCCGGGCTGCCCGCCGCCATGACGACGCCCTGGCCAGGCTGCCCAGGGGCGAGGAGGTGCCCGACTTCGCCGACGAGGTCGTGGGCCGCATCGACGACGCCGAACGGCTGGCCGGCGTCCGCCGCGCGTACGGGCGGCTGCGGCGCCAGGAGCAGGACGTGTTCGCGCTGTGCGTGTGGGCCGGGCTCGACTACGCGCAGGCGGCGGAGGCGCTCGGCATCCCGGTGGGCACGGTCAGGTCCCGGCTGTCGCGGGCGCGCAAGAAACTCGCGGCGGAGGGGGAACCGCCTCCGCCGGCCCGACAGGTAGTAGGTGACCCCGGCCCGGAAAAGGAGGAGATCAATGAACTGGCCGACTGAGCGTGATCTTCCCGAGGGCCGTCACCGACTGCTCAAGGAGTTCGTGATGACGGAGATCGACAACAAGCCGCCGCGCAAGCGGTTGCCGCGCCTGGCCATCCTGGCTCCCGTCCTCGGGCTCGCGGTCGCCGTCGCGGTGGCGGTGCCGCTGGTCGGCGGCACCCCCGCGTACGCCCTGAACAAGACCCCCGACGGCCTCATCAACATCACGATCAACGAGGTCAAGGATCCGAAGAAGCTCCAAGAGGACCTGCGGGCCATGGGGGCGAACGTGGTGGTGGACTACATCCCCAGGGGTAAGAAGTGCAGCCCGCAGCCCCGCAGCAGCCACTTCCTCAGCAGGGAGGAGGCGCCGCTGTCGGTCTTCCCGCGCCCCGCCGACGTCACGGAGCCGGGCTTCGTCATCGACCCGAAGGTCATCGGCCCGGGGCAGACGGGTGTGCTGGAGTTCAGCATCTCGAAAGTTGGCGACGAGACCGAGGGGACGGATTACGGCACCACGGGGGCGGACGGCTCTTTGATCGTTCGCGACGAGAAGGAGATCATTGTGGTGGGCAACTGGTTCCGCGTCGGCGAGGACCCGATCGCCGACTGCACGCTGGTGGACACCACGGACGCGCCTCTGTCCCACTGATCCGACGGCATGCCCTCATCCCGATGCCCGCCGCATTACTATGCGTGCGGGCATCGTCACGATTGCGGCCCCGGCGGTTTCCCCTCGCCTCTCATAGAGGCCGACAACATCAGCATCTACTCGTGGGCCGAGATCTCCGAGTGGCTGCGCACCAAGATGCGGGATGACATCCCGCAGGAGAACCCGGACGTCGCCTTGGCGGATGCGCTTGTCAAGGTCAACTGCCGAGCCCGAGCCGCGCATCGTGAGGATGGGCTTCGCCACCTGTTCGAAGCCATCGCCTGACCTGGCGTCTCACCCCTCGACCGACTCTCGACCGACCGTGAACGCGGCCCGGCACACGCACCCTCCGCGTGCCGGGTGCACTCACCTGGACCTCAGCGCCCGGTTTCCTTGGGCTCTCGCTCCAGGTCGGGGAACGGGGACGGCCCCTGGACGCCCTGCGTGAGCTGGCGCGGCCCGTTCGGGCTCTCGGCCTCCTGTGCGTCCGCGACCGCCTCGGCCGCCGCCTCCGAGGCCTTGGCCACTTCCTCGTCGGCCTCCGACGTCTCGGGCAGCTGGTCCCGCGTGGCCGCCGACTTCGGCAGGGCCTCCGTGAACGCCTTCGAGACCCCCTGCAGCGCCGAGGTGACCTCGCTCGGGATCACCCAGAACGTGTTGCCGCTCCCCTGCGCCAGTTGCGGCAGCACCTGCAGATACTGGTACGCCAGCAGCTTCGGGTCCGGGTCGTTGCGGTGGACCGCCTGGAAGACCTGGTCGATGGCGCGCGACTGGCCCTCGGCCTCCAGGATGGCGGCGGTGCGCTGGCCCTCCGCGCGCAGGATGCGGCTCTGCTTGTCGCCCTCCGCCGTGAGGATCTGCGACTGGCGCTGGCCTTCGGCGTTGAGGATCGCGGCCCGCTTGTCCCGCTCGGCCCGCATCTGCTTCTCCATCGCGTCCTTGATGGTCTTGGGCGGGTCGATGGCCTTGATCTCGACGCGGTTGACGCGCAGCCCCCACTTGCCGGTGGCCTCGTCGAGGACGCCGCGCAGCTGGCTGTTGATGGTGTCGCGCGAGGTCAGGGTCTTTTCCAGGTCCATGGAGCCGACGACGTTGCGCAGCGTGGTGACGGTGAGCTGCTCGACGCCCTGGATGTAGTTGGCGATCTCGTACGCCGCCGCCCGCGGGTCGGTGACCTGGAAGTAGAGGACGGTGTCGATCTCGACGACCAGGTTGTCCTCGGTGATGACCGGCTGCGGGCGGAAGGAGACGACCTGCTCACGCAGATCGATCATCGGGTAGACGCGGTCGATGTAAGGGATGACGAAGTTGAGTCCCGGCTTGAGCGTGCGGTGATAGCGGCCGAGCCGCTCCACGTTGCGCGCCCGGGCCTGCGGGATGATCCGCACGGCCTTGAGCAGGGTGATCGCCGCGAACAGTATGACGAACAATCCGACCAGCAACAGCGGATCCATTGGCTCACTCCCGGGGATATACGAGGGCTGTCGCGCCCTCGATCTCGATGACGTCGACGGTGGCCCCCGTGGGAATCACCAGGGTTTCGTCGTAGGCGCGGGCCGACCACTCCTCGCCCCCGATGCGTACGCGGCCGTCGCGTCCGGTCACTTCGGAGACCACGTAGGCGGGCTTGCCGATGAGTGCTTCCACGCCGAACCGCTGCAGCGGCGGGTGCTTGATGTGGCGCATCGCTATCGGCCGGAGCACCACCAGGCCGGCCGTGGACGAGACGGCGAAGAACAGCAGCTGCAGGGGAACGGGCAATCCGATGGCGGCGGTCGCGGCGGTCAGCAGGGCGGCCACGCCGAGAAGACCGAGTGAGGCCGTGAGGGTGAAGATCTCCGCCACGCCAAGGACGACTGCCAGGATTACCCAGATGATCCATTCATCCATGTCCGGCCCTCCTCATAGGACAACGGGCCTGTATCCGCGAGTGGTTCCCCCTCCTCTACCGTAATCCCGGATTTACCTATTCGGCACCCATCCACCAGCGGAGTCGGTGACATACAACGCGCTGCCCTGCCGCCATTTCTCCCACGGCAGCTGCCAGAAGCCCCAGCCGTTGTTCCATTCGAGCTCGC
This sequence comes from Nonomuraea sp. H19, assembly GCF_052068215.1. Taxonomy (NCBI): domain Bacteria; kingdom Bacillati; phylum Actinomycetota; class Actinomycetes; order Streptosporangiales; family Streptosporangiaceae; genus Nonomuraea; species Nonomuraea sp. H19. The sequence continues at coordinate 171,438 of NZ_JBQHCV010000019.1, forward strand.
GGTCGGTGCCGGTGATGGTCACCGGGTCGCCGCGGAGGGAACTGTCGTAGAACCAGGCGGCCTGGTCGGGCCGGGCGTTGACGCAGCCGTGGCTGACGTTTTCCCGGCCCTGCGCCCACACGTTGTCCTTGGCGTGCACATATTCGCCGGTGTTGGAAATGCGCACGGCGTGGTCGATCAGCAGGTCGTAGTAATCCGGATCGCCTTTGTCGCGGCCGGGGGAGACCATGCGGACCGGGTTGGCCTTGTCCATGGTCAGATGGATGCCGCTGGTCGTGGTGTATTCGCGGGTGGTGGCCATGCCGGCGCTGATGGCCATGTGCTGCATGACCTCGCCGTCGCGCTGCACGACCATCTGGTGCGTCCTGGTGTCGATCACGCTGGTCTGCTCACGGCCGACGGTGAAGACGAACGTGGAGTCGGTGGTGCCGTAGACGCCGGTGGCCAGGCGCACGCCGGCCAGGTGCGCGGTGACCGTGACCCGCTGCCTGGGCGCCCAGAAGCCGCGGGTGCGGTAGATCACCTGGGTGTCGCTGATCCATCGCCACGCGCCCTCGACCGGGGTCTCCGCCTTGACCTCCAGCGCCCGCTCGACGGCGGCCTTGTCCGTCACGGGGGTGTCGAAGTCGATGATGATCGGCATGCCGACGCCGACCGTCTCGCCGGGCAGGGGCGCGGTGGAGGCGATCTGGAAGCTCTGCTCGGCCGGGCGGGTGCGGAAGCGGCTCACGGCCACCGTGGCGGGGCCGTTGGCGCCCGCGGCCGTGGCGGTCACCGTGTATTCGGCCGCGGGCTTGAGCGTCCAGTCGGAGCGCCAGATCGTGCGGGAGCCGTCGAGCCTGCCGGGCACGGGCACGGGCTGCCCGGCCTGGTAGGCGACCACCTGGCTGAGCGTGCCACCGCGTGCCTGGACCACCAGGCCGCGGTCGGGGCGCGCGCGCTTGGTGTCGGGGACCGGTGAGATCTGCACGACCGGTGGCGCGGCCGGGGCCTCCGTGGTCCGCCAACTGCACCCGCAGATCAGGAGAAAGGCGACACAGATCATCGCGGCACGCCGCATGTGACACCTGCTTTCCGAGGGATGGGGTATCCCAGGGTAGCGTTCGGTCAGCGGACGAGCACGCTGAGTCACCTATAGGATGGTTCCGGACACCTCCCCCAATGTCAGGTCACCCGCCGTGGCGCGAATGGTCACCGTGTCCCCGTCCTCCAGGAAGGAGCGCGTCTCGCCGCCCGCCAGCTTGATGGGATCGGTCCCGTTCCAGGTCAGCTCGATGAGCGAGCCGCGCTCGCCGCGCTCGGGCCCGGAGATCGTGCCGCTGGCGAACAGGTCTCCGGTGCGCAGCGACGCCCCGTTCACGGTCATGTGCGCGAGCATCTGGTCGGGCGTCCAGTACATGCTCTGGTACGGCGGCCGCGCCACGACCTCCCCGTTGAGCAGGATCTCCAGGGTGATGTCCAGCCCCCAGTCGTCCTGTCTGCGCAGGTAGCCGGCGGGCGGCGGATCCTGGGTCCGCCCGGGGATCCTGGGCAGCGCCTCCAGCGGCGTGACCCAGGGCGAGATCGACGTGGCGAACGACTTGCCCAGGAACGGCCCGAGCGGCACGTACTCCCATGCCTGGATGTCGCGCGCGCTCCAGTCGTTGACCAGCGTCACCCCGAACACGTGCTCCTCGAACGCCCCGGCAGACGTGCCGAGCTCGGTCGGCACGCCGACCACGAACCCCAGCTCCGCCTCGATGTCGAGCTTCGCGCACGGCCCGAACACCCCGGCCCGGAGCTGCCCGCGCGGCCGCTTGACCGGCGTGCCGGACACGACGACCGTGCCCGCCCGGCCGTGGTATCCGACGGGCAGGTGCCGCCAGTTCGGCAGCAGCGGCTCGGCGTCGGGACGGAAGATCTTGCCGATGTTGCTCGCGTGGTCGATCGAGCAGTAGAAGTCGACGTAGTCGGCGACCTCGATCGGCAGGTGCAGCGTCACCTGCTCCAGCGGGATCAGGTGCCCTTCGGTCACGGAGAGGTCGCCGGTCAGTTTGTTCTGGATCAGCGTCCTGGTGTCGTGCCAGGCGGCGCGGCCCCTGGCCAGGAACGGGTTGAGCGAAGGCGCGGCGAACACCTCGTCGTGCAGCGCGGCGGTCAGGTCGAGCACGCTGTCGCCGTACCGCACCCCGACCCTCGGCGACTCCCCTGGAGGGGAGAAGACCCCGTAGGGCAGGTTGTCCACTCCCCAGCTCACAGGCGCTCCTTCGCGGGTCCTGAGAGCAAGCAGCTGTGGTCGGTCACGGAATCTCCTCGATCAGTCCGAGCGTGCGCAGATCTTCGATGGGCGCGTGGGTGTTGCATGAGCCGTAGCTCACCAGCAGCCGCCGGGCATGGTTCGCGGTGTCCTCGGGGATGGCCTGCGCGAGGCGTACGAGATTGCCCACGTCGGTGGCGCGCAGCACGGGCACGGGGTCGCGCCCCTCGACGGCCTCGCAGACCGCGAGCAGCAGGTTGAGGAAGCCGTGCCGGTCCACGCCGAGCGAGGGGTCGAAGTGGCGTATGGCGTGGTGGAGCCCGGCGGTGGCCTTGAACGGCACATCGTGCTCCACGCAGAACCTGATGAACAGCCCCAGATGCTCCGCCGGTGGAAAGGCCTCGGCGGAAAGGCCGCCGCAGCGCACCTTCAGCCCCACTCCGTCGGGCACGCTGATGCCGAGCTTGCCCGGGGCGACCTCGGCGAAGAGCCGCACCCCGTCGGGCAGGGCCAGCTTGCCCTCCAGTTCCTCGATCGTCGTGCCCGCGGGCAGCGCCGCCTCGACGAAGTCCACGGGCAGGTCGTCGAAGGGAGGCAACTCCGTGAGGTCGACGATCAGCCCGATCCGCCGCGGCCGGAAGTCCATGCCGCGCAGCCGGTCGAGCCGGCTGGCCGGGCACAGGAAACGGTGCGTGAGCACCGGGTGGCCGCTCTCCAGGTCGCGCTGGTGGCGTGCCAGCGCGTCGTCCATGTGCAGGGACGTCGGCGGGAACAAGCCCGCGTCGTCCACCAGTGCCGTGTAGACGCTCATCGTGCCCACGTCCAGGCGTAGTCGGGATCCTCGCAGGACAGCGCGCCCTGGCCGAGGTCGAGCGGACGGAACGTGTCGACCATCACCGCCGTCTCGCTCGTGGTCGTGACGCCCCGAGCCACCGCGTCGATCACCGCCTCGACCGCGCCCGGCTGCGGCCCGTGCGTGAACCCGGCCGGATGCAGTGAGATGGAGCCGACGTCGATGCCCGAGCCCCTGCGCGCGGAGTAGTCGCCGCCGACGTAGAACATGAACTCGTCGGAGTCCACGTTGTGGTGGTTGTACGGGATCGGGATGGCCTCGGGGTGGTAGTCGAGCGGCCGAGGGCAGAACGAGCACACCACGAACCCGGGCCCCTCGAACGTCTGGTGCACCGGCGGCGGCGCGTGCGTCTTCTTCACGATCGGCTCGAAGTCGCGGATGTTGAACGCGTACGGATAGAGGCAGCCGTCCCAGCCCACCACGTCGAACGGATGGTTGCGGTAGACGAGCCTGGTCAGCCCGCCCCGCGTACGCACCAGCACCGGCACGTCCGCACCCTCGACGACGTGCGGCTCGGCGGGGGCGCGCAGGTCGCGCTCGCAGTAGGGCGCGTGCTCCAGGAACTGCCCGTACTGCGACAGATAGCGCTTCGGGGGCCTGATGTGCCCGGACGCCTCGATGGCCAGCACGTTGACCTGGCCGTTCGGCACCCACCGGTGGATCGTTCCGGTCGGGATGACGATGTAGTCGCCCTCCCCGGCCTCGATCACGCCGTAGGTGGACTCGAAGCGGACGCTGCCCGCTTGTACGTAAACGCACTCGTCGCCCATGGAGTTGCGGTAGAGGTCGCTCGGGCGGTCGCTGGTGGCGTACGACAATCGGACGTCGCCGTTGCCGGCCAGCAGCATGCGCCCGCCGACCAGGTCCCCGGCGCTGGACAGCTCCTGGGCGCGGAAGTGACGGGGCGAGAGTGGCAGGTTGGGCTCCAGCCGCGTCTCCGTCATGGGCGTGACCGCCTCGGCCTTGACGATCGCGGTCGGCAGGTAACGGTGGTAGAGCAGCGAGGAGTCGGACGAGAAGCCTTCCTCGCCCATCAGCTCCTCGGCGTAGAGACCGCCGTCCGGCCGCTTGAACTGCACGTGCCGTTTTCGCGGCACTTCTCCGACGACGCGATAGTACGGCATCCACCCCTCCATCCCTGTCCGATTAACGGACGGGAGCGTCCTCTATATGCAAATACCGTCTGCTATCGGTCAGCGGATGTCAACCCAGCGCAGCCGACAGCTCGGCGGCGGCCTCCACCACCCGCGGCCCCGTGGACTCCTCCAGCGGCCCGAACGTCACCACCCCCACCGACGCCTCCAACCACGGCAACCCGGTAACTGGTGCGGCGACCCCGCGCGCACCCTCCTGCAACTGCCCCTCCGTGACGAAGTAGTCGTGCCGCCCCTCACGCAGCGCCAGGATCGCCTGCCCCGCCGCGCCTTTCGCGAGCGGATGGCGAGCGCCCTCGCGGTAGGCCACGTGCATGTAGGTCCACGACGGCTCGACCACCGCCACGGCCAGCCCGTCATCGCCCTCGGCCACGGTCAGGTGGGCGGTCGCGCCCACTTCCTCGGCCAGCCGCCGCAGCGTCGGCACCGCGGCCGCCCGCAGCAGCGGCTGCACCGCCTGCGCCAGCACGAGCACCCCGAACCCCAAGTGCACCCGCCCCTCGGCGTCCCTGCGCACGAAGCCCTCGTTCATCAGCGTCGTCAGCAGCCGATAGACCACGGGTCTGCTCAGCGACAACTCGACGCTCAGCTCCGTCGGCGTGCGGCCGTCCTTACCGTCGGCGAGCAGGCGGAGCAGGCGAAGCCCGCGCTCCAGGGTCTGAGCGGATTCAGCGGCCATGCAAACGATTATCTAGTGACGCCGCGAGGGAGTGCCGTCGCCTGGAGGAGCGGCGGGAGCGTAGCGACCAGAGCGGGGGAAGGCGGCGGCGTCTGGCGACCGAGCCCGCCTCACGAAGTGAGGCCATGAACCGCGAAGTGAGGCCATGAACACACGCTGACGAGGGTACGTACCGGGATAGCAGAGCCGGGGGGTCAAGGATGCGGCAAAGGTGGGTGTTCGTGCTCGCCGGATTGATCATGTGCGCCTTGGCCTGTTTCGTGCCGACGATCTCCGCCCCCATCGCCAACATGTCCCGCCAGACCCCGCTCAACCCCGCGGAGGACCGCCTGGTCGAGGACACCATCTACGTCACCGAGGGCATCGAGGTGAGCCGGCGGCTGACCCCCACCGCGAAGGGTGTCGGGTTCCGCCCCGGTTACCTCGCGGTGGGGGTCAAGCTCGACGAGAGCGGCAGGCTGTACGGCACGCCCAAGCGCTCCGGCACGTACGTCGCCCCGGTCCAGCTCTGCGCCGGCCAGTCCTGCCAGGAGCAGGAGATCACCCTCGTCGTGCTCCGCTACGTGGCCTGGGAGCCGCGCGAGCTGACCTTCCCCGGCCGGCACGGCACGCCGCTGGACGGCGAGATCGGCATCAACGGCGGCCCGCCCGGCGTGGTCCCCACCTTCACCGTGACCGATCACGCCAGGCTGCCCAAGGGCGTGACCATCGGCCCCGACGGCCACGTGGGCGGCGTCCCGGCGGCGCCCGGCATCTCGGAGGTCCCGGTACGCATCTGCGTGGCCGGCAACTGCGCGGGCGTCGTGGTACGGCTCATCATCGTCTGACCTGCGAGGTAGGGCTGACCCCACCTGAGCTGGGGGGACGGCGGGCATGACCGGGAAGGGGCTGCGGCGGAGACTTCAGGTGTACCGCCTGACGCTCGGTGTCAGGCGCGACCCCCGCACCTATGGAGGCTCCGCCATGAGCGCCGTCACCGATCTCCGCAGCACCGGCCTGCCGCCCACCAGCCCGCCACCCGTCGTGCACGCCGCCGCCATGCTCTGGTGGTCGGCGGTCGCGTTCGGGGCCTTCGAAGCCGTGCTGATGGTCATTCGCGAGCTGGTGGAGGGCACCTCCACGGTCGCGGGCCTGCTGCCCGGCGTGGGGTTCCGGCTGGCGGTCTTCGCGGGCGTGATCTTCCTGGCACTGCGGATGAGGCGTGGCCGGAACTGGGCGCGCTGGACGCTCGCCGTCGCGCTGGGCGGGTTCGGCACGCTCTCGCTCGTGATCGAACCCGCCGGCTGGCTGCTGGACGGCGGCTCGATCGCCGAGGCCGTCGCCGGGATGGACGCCATGGGCTGGGTGTTCGCGACCAGCCGGGTCCTGCACCTGGTGGCCGTGCTGGGCGCGGTGACGCTGATGTTCCAGCCCAGGGCCAACGCCTATTTCGCCTCTACCTGAACCGGCTCCAGTCGCGGCGCGCGCAGGTTGCGCACCCCTGGGGCGAGCAGCGCGCCGAGCGTGCACAGCACGATGATGGCGGCGCAGATGAGCAGCCCCTGCTCCGTCCCGAAAACGCGCGCCGCCGGACCCGCCAGCATCAGCCCGATCGGCCCGAACATCAGCGACCCCAGCATGTCGTACGAGCTCACCCGCGACAGCGACTCGGCCGGCACCTCCCGCTGCATCGTCGTCTGCCACAGCACGCCGAACACGTCGAAGCACACGCCGAGCAGGAAGGCCCCCGCGACGATCGCCCACAGCGGCGCGTCGAGCCCGAGCAGCACGTACGGCAGCGCGGTGGGCAGGCAGAGCAGCACCGCCACCAGGATCGGCCGGCTGGGCCGCAGCCGGATCGAGAACAGCACCCCGGCGATCATGCCGATGGCCTCGCCCGCCAGGAACGCCGACCAGGCCAGCGGGCCGCCCTGGTTCTCCTTCGCCCACAGCGGGCCGAGCACCCCGTGCCCCGCCTGGATGGCCATGACCAGCAGCGAGAACTGCGCGACCACCACCCACAGCCACTGCCGGGAGCGGAACTCGCGCCAGCCGTCGCGCAGATCGGCCAGCACCGAGTGCTGCTCGCCCTGGGGCCGCTCGCCGGGCGTCAGCCGCAGCAGCGTGATCAGCACGCCCGCCGCCGCGAACATCACTCCGCTCGCCGTCAGTGCCCAGCCGCCGCCGACCAGCGCCACCGTGCCGCCGCCCAGCACCGCCCCGGCCACGCGGGAGGCGTTCGCACCCAGGCCGAGCAGCGCGTTGCCGGTCTGCAGCCGGTCCAGCGGCACGACCTCGGGGATGATCCCCTGCAACGCGGGGAACGTGACCGCAGAGGCGAGCCCGGTCACCGCCGCCGCGGCGACGAGTGCGGGCAGTGGGGTCCAGCCGGTGAGCAGCATGGCCCCCAGCGCGAAGAGCCCCGCCGCCATCAGGAAGTCCCCGGCCATCAACACCCGCTGCCGCGGTAACCGGTCCGCGATCACGCCGCCGGCCAGCATGAACACGATCATCGGTAGCGCCTCGGCGGTGAGCACCACGGACAGCGTGGTCGCGTCCGCGCCGGGCAGGCCGAGGACGCCGAACGCCAGTGCCACGGGCACGAACGCGCTGCCGAGGACCGAGATCGTCCTGGTGGACAGGAACAGCGCGAACTGGCGATCCCGGAGCAGACCGAGATCGCGTATATAGCTTTGCACCGGCGAGAACCCCCTGTAAAACGGTCAAACCCTGCTATTCTGCCGTCCTTCTCAAGGCTTGTCGCCCCAATATTCTTGTCATCCGGCAACAAGACCGAACGCGGAATGTGCCGCGGTTTGGCAAGAATCCCGGCCCCCTTCTCCCGTAATTTGCTAGGTCCCTGAAGCCGACACGGAGGGGACCCCGGCTTGTTTGAGTCTGTCGGCCGGTTGATCTATCGCGGCAGGCGGACGCTGCTGGTGCTGAGCCTGGCGGCGGCCGTGCTCGCCGCACTGCCGGCACTCGAGTTGCCCGGGCGGGTGGCGATGGCGGGTGCCGACGTGGTCGTGCTCTACCGGCACCCGACGGCCGAGGCCAGGGACGCCCGATACAAGAAGGCGGTGCACGACTCGCTGCGCCGGCTGCCGGGCGAGTACGTGCGCGAGGTGGCGACGTACTGGACGACCGGGGCGAAAGGGATGGTGTCGAAGGACGGGCACGCGACGTACGCGCTGGTCACGCTCGAAGGCGAGAAACAGGCCGGGTACGCCGCGATCGCGGACCGGCTCAAACGGGTCCGCAACCTGCACGTCGAGGTCGGCGGGGCGGTGCCGCTGCTGGCGGCGCTCAACGACCGGAGCGCCGTCGAGCCGGCCCTCGCGGCGGCCGTCGCGCTGCTGGCGCTGCTCGTCGTCGTGTTCGGGGGCCTGGTGGCGGCCGGGCCGCCGCTGCTCGTGGGGCTGTTGGCGGTGCTCGGCGGGCTGGCGCCGCTGACCGAGGTCACCGTCCTGTCGTTGAGCGTCGTCACCGCGCTGGGGTTCGGGCTGGGCCTGAGCTACTCGATGGTCGTGGTCAGGGCCTTCAGGGAAGAGATCGGCGACGGGGCGTCGAACGAGCAGGCCGTGGCGCGGACGATGGCCACCGCCGGGCGGGTCGTGGCGTGTTCCGGGCCGGCGGTGGCCATCGCGCTGCTGGGGCTGCTGCTGTCCACGCAGCCGGTGTTGCGCTCGATCGGGCTCGGCGGGGCGGCCGCGGCGCTGGTCGCGACGGGGTCCGCGCTCATCGTGCTGCCCGCCGCGCTGGCGATGCGCGGAGCGGGCGCGGCCGTGCCGCGTGGGTTGCGGCGGCCGCCGGCGCACGCCGCCGCCGTGACCGTCGTGCTGGTGTCGCTGGGGGCACCGGTCCTGCTCGGGTCGTTCGGCGGCGTGGACTCGATGGCCGGCGGTGTGGACCACCGGGTGCTGCCCGCCGCCGCCGAGAGCCGCCGGGTGGCCGAGGCCGTGGCCCGGGACTTCGCCGAGGGCCTTCCGGACGCGCACCGGGCGGTGGTCGGTGGGCCGGCCGTCGTGCTGGACGACCTCCGCGCCACGCTGCCCTGGGTGGTGCTGGTGAGCTCGGTCGCCGGGGTGGCCCTGGTCGCCGCGTCCCGGGCGCTGCCCACGGCTCGGGAGCGGCCCATCGCGCTGCCCGCGGCGGTGGAGGGTCCGGTGGTGCCGGTCGACGAGGGCGGTCCGGTGGTGACGTTCAACGGGCGGCCGGCCGTCTTCGGTGCGGACACCGATCCCGTGCCGCTGCCGGTCGCGCACGGGTCCGGCGACGCCGCGCCACTCCGCAGGCACCCCTACGCGACCCCGCCCGCGACCAGGAAGGGAGAGGAGGAGGGGCCGCGATGGGTCAAGGTCACGGAGGGGCGTACCAGGGTGGTGCGGCCCAATGCCGATGGTTCCGGGTGGATGTGGGCGGAAGTGGAGTCGTAAGTGACTCGCTGTCGAGAATGGCGTGAACAAGCCGTCGATTTCATTGAACGTCGTTGATCGTCCAGATATTGTGCATATGCCCACGATCACCCCCGGGAAGTACAGGTGCCATGCGACGGCGGTTACGGCAGTTCTTCGTCATCGGACTCACGCTCTCCCTCCTGGGCATCGGCGTTCCGGCGTGGTCGCAGGACGACCCCAGGAGCTGTAACGACCTGATGGCCGAGGACACCCCGGCGTACGTGGTCTGCCGGTGGATGGCCACCCCTGAGGAAGCCGCGGAAATCGCGAAGTTCTGGCTCGACAACGACGGCCAGAACATGATCGACTCCGGCCCGATGGACCCGATCGGGATCGACTGCGCCGAGCCGGGCAACGAGTGCGCGACCGACTCCGAAGGCGACGGCGAGATGCACGACGTCGGGGAGCCGGACGTCGAAGGCGCCGAGGACGGCGGCACCCCCGAGTGCCAGAACGGCGAGCAGTGCTACGTCGACCCCAGCGAGATCACCGCCGCTGAGAAGACCGCCGCCCAGGAGACCCCGGCCGGCAAGGCCGCGCAGACCCTCGCCCAGACGAACATGCGCGTCTGGATCGAGACGGAGCTGGCCGACGACTACAAGGCAGGCAAGCTCGCCGAGGCCGCCAAGAAGATCGCCGCACTGGCCGCCGCCCAGCCCGGCGTCGTGGGCATCAGGTTCACCTCGCAGCTCGGCTACAACCAGACCTTCGCCACCGCGGACGAGCTCGACAAGTTCGTCGCCGAGACCGCGACCGCACTGCGCACCCTGGCGCCGGGCAAGAAGCTGGCCGCCCACACGTTGGTGCCGCTGCTCGGCTGCGGCGCGAACGATGAGTGCAAGGCCGAGATGACCAAGAAGCACCCGCTGGCCGACCCGGAGCGCATCGGCGCCTGGCTGGCCAAGGGCTACCTCGATCAGCTCGCCCTGGACAACGGCCACCTCGCCACCGCGTACACGACCTGGCAGATCGACCCCGCCCAGGCCCAGCGCAACCAGTGGATCCAGGTACGCGCCCGCGCCTGGGACGCCTACGCCCAGATCGCCGCCGAGGACGCGGGCTTCGCCGCCGCCGGCGCTTCCCAGCTCACCGAGGAGCAGGCCACCAAGGCCATCACCGAGCGCATCGCCACCCCGCTCCAGGACGACGCCGCCGAGACGGTCACCCTGTGGACCCGCTGGCAGAACGACCAGGGCCAGGTCAACCGGGTGTACGGGGAGAAGTGGGCGAGCAACGCCGCCTGGGAGCAGCTCAAGAAGCTCGGCACGGTACGCGCCCGGCTGGCCACCATCTACGACCCGGCCAACCCCGAGGTCGACCTGGCCACCGACCTGAAGAACCTGTCGGAGGTCTTCGGCCAGGTGTACCTGCACACCGCCTGAACGTCCCGCGAGATCTCACCGGACACGCGGCCCGCCCCCAGGGGCTGGCCGCGTGCCCCACGGGCGGCCCGGCATGGCGTGATGCTCTGAGCGACGCGCGTCCGTCCTCAGCGCTTCCCGGCTGCCCCGATGACGGCCTGCCGGGCGCGCAGCGCGATCTCCAGCTCGAAGCGGATGTCCGGGTCGGCGAGCTGGTCGCCGTACAGCTCTTCCAGCTGCCGCAGCCGATAGCGCACGGTCTGCGGGTGCACGTGCAGCTTGGCCGCCACCTCGCCGGCGCCCCTCCCGTACCGCAGCCAGGCCAGCAACGTCTCCGCCAGCCGGTCCTGCTGCGTGGGCCGCAGGTGGGCGAGTGGCGCGAGACGCGTTTCGGTCAGCGTGCTGACCAGTTCCTCGTCCTTGAACACCACCAGCGTGGCCAAGTGGTCCTCGCACCGCAGCAGCCCGCCCGGCAGCACGCCGCGCCGGGACAGCTCCAGAGACTCCTGCGCCCACCGCAGCGAGGTCGCGGCTGCGGCCAGCGGCACGGGGGGTCCGATGGCGGCCCGGCGCCCGCGCAGGGCCTGGTGGAGCATCTGCGCCTGGCCGGGTCCGTTCGGATCGGGCACCAGCAGGCACGGCACGGGCCGCTCCAGACCCACCAGCACGTCGGGCGGCAGAGCGGGTGCACGGTAAGGGCGGGGCTCGGCGCGGCCACGGCGCCCGTCAGCGCGCCCATCGGCGCGCCCGGAGTCCCGCCGGGAGCCGGCGTTCGCCGGAGTGGAGCCCGCTCCGGAAGGCGTCTGTGCAGGGGAGTGACCGGAATGCGCCGGAGGGGCATGGGCGCTGCCGGGCGGCGCCGGAGGGGCATGGGCGCTGCCGGGTCGTGTCGGCGGGGTGTGGGCGCTGCCGGGTTGCGGTGGCGGGGTGTGGGTGCCGCCGGGTAACGCGGCGGCGGGAGGCGGGCCCGGCTGGTCGTCGAGGGCCACGCAGGCGACCGTCCTGGGTAGTCGCCATCCCGCCGCCTTGGCCAGGTCGGCGACCGCCTCGGCGCTGGCGGGCGGCTGGCTGAGGAGCAGGTCGAGCAGGCGGCTGCGGCGGCGTTCGATCTCGCCGGCCGTGTGCGCCCTGGCCTCCTCGAAGCCCTCGGCCGCCGCGTCGGCGAGCCGGTCGAGGTAGACGAAGATGGCCTCGCCCAGGTCGTACAGCGACTCGGGGGACAGGCCGAGCGGCCTGGCCAGCTCCGTCAGCCGGCGCCAGCCGACCCGGGCGCTGAGCCGCATCGCGCTCTGGAGCGGCTCCAGGTTGCGGCCCTCGGCGGCCTCGCTCCTGCCGATCATGCGGAACGGATCGGGGTCCCAGGGAGCGGCCGGGTTCTCGATGCTGTCGAGGAAGCCCTCGATGGCCTGCTCGACCGCCATCCTGAGGGCCTTGGCATAGAGCTCGTCACCCGTTCGGGCGTACTCGGGGATCCGGGCCTGGATCTCCTTGACCACCTCTTCGGAGAGCCGTCCGATGCCCGTCCTGAGCGGTGTCACGATGTCCGCAGATGTACGGCGGCGTTCGCTGCTGTCACTCTTGATGGCCATCGTCCCTCCTGTCGCCATTGTGACGTAGGCGGCAGAGGTTTTGTAGCAAATGCTTGTTTCCGTCATTTCTGAAGGAACGCGCCGAACTCCTCCGCGTCGATCAGCCCGTCGCCGTCCTTGTCGAGCCTGCGCACCCCTTCCTGTGCTGCCTCCAGCGTCACCGGCTGGCCGAGCACCTCCATCAGCCGTACGAGCTCGACGGCGGAGATGCGGCCGTCGTGGTCGGCGTCGATCAGGTCGAAGGTGATCGCGTAGTCGCTCATGGGTCGCCCTTCTGCGGATCCGATGTCGCGTCAGACCTTAGTCGCGACGCTGCGCAATGCGTCGATGAATGCCATGACTTGTGGCCTCTTATCCCCTTCGCGCCGCGCGATCGCCAGCTCCCCCGGGGGCAGCCCGGCCACCGGCCGGTACGCCATGCCGGGTCTGTTGTAGAGCGTGGCGTTCCCCTCGGCCACGAGCACCACGCCGAGCCCGCTGGTCACGGCCTCGAACACCTCCTCCGGCGTATTGGCGGTGACCCCGACGACCGGCTCGTCGTCCCGGGCGTCGCGCCCGAGCCAGAAGTCCCGCAGCGGCCCCGCCGCCGGGGGCAGCGCGATGAACGGCTCGTCGCGCAGCGCCGCGAACGGCACCTTCGCCAGCCCGGCCAGGGGATGGTCGGCCGGCATGGCCACCCCTCTGTCCTCGGTGGCCAGCACGTACGTGCTGAGCCCCGGCGCTGCCGGCAGCCAGATGAACGCCACATCGGAGCTGCCGTCGGCCAGCCCGCCGCTCGGATCCCCCCAGCCGACCAGCCGCAACGACACCTCCCACCCCGGCATCGCGGTACGGAAGAGCCGCAGGGCCTCCTGCTGCAACCCTCGCCCCACGGCCGTCTGCATGCCGATCACCAGCGTCCCCGAGGGCACCGCCGCCCGCGCCGTCTCCACCCCGGCGGCCCACCGTCCGAGCAGGTCGCGGGCGATCGGCAGCAGCGCCTCGCCCTGCCCGGTGAGCGTCACCCCGCTGGGCGTCCGCTCGAACACCCGGAACCCGAGCTGCCGCTCCAGCACTCTGAGCTGCTTGGACAGCGCAGGCTGGGAGACGAACAACCGCTCGGCCGCCCGCGTCACGTTCAGCTCCTCGGCCACCGCCACGAAATACCGCAACTCCCGCAGATGCACGTCCATAACCACTGGTTATAACAAAGGGTCTTGGACGCCGCGCACCCACCGCAGCATGATCTGTCCTATGAAGACACGCCAACTTGGAAGCCTGCAGGTCCCCGCCATCGGCTACGGCGCGATGGTGCTGTCGCCGGGGATCTACGGCGACATCGACGACACCCGCGCGCAGGCGGCGCTCAAGGCGGCCCTGGACGCGGGCGCGACCCATGTGGACAGCAGCGACGCGTACGGCGTGGACAGCCACAACGAACGCCTGGTGGGCCGCGCGATCAAGGGCCGCAGGGACGAGGTGGTGGTCGCGACCAAGTTCGGCCTGGCGATCCCGGAGGGGGAGCCGAGTCGGCCGCATCCGGTCGGGTACGCGTTCGGCGAGCTGCACGTGAACGCCGACCCCCGCCTCGTCCGCCGCTACGCGGAGCGCAGCCTGCGCAACCTGGACACCGACGTGATCGACCTCTACTACCTGCATTACCCGGACCCGGGCGTGCCGATCGAGGACACCGTGGGGGCGATGGCCGGCCTGGTGCGCGACGGCCTGATCAAGCACATCGGCCTGTCCAACGTGACGGCCGGGCAGCTGCGGGCGGCACATGCCGTGCACCCGGTGTCGGCCGTACAGAACGAGTGGTCGATGTGGCGGCCCGTGGACCCCGGCCTCCTGGCGACCGCACGGGAGCTGGGCGTCGGTATCGTCGCCTGGAGCCCTCTGGGGACGGGATTCCTGACGGGCACGGTGCAGTCGCTGGGCGAGAACGACTTCCGCCACAACGCCCCCCGCTTCTCGGCGGAGAACCTGGCGGCCAACAACGACCGCTACGCCCCCATCAGGTCCCTGGCCGCCCAACTGGGCATCACCCCGGCCCAGCTCGCCCTGTCCTGGCTCCTGCACCAGGACGAGCACGTGGTGGCGATCCCCGGCAGTCGCACCCCGTCCCACATCGAGGAGAACCTGGCCGCCGCCGACCTTACCCTCCACCCGGACACCCTGGCCAGAATCGACGAGGCCCTCAACAAGTTCGAGGTCACCGGCGGAACCCTCCTCTGAAGCACGGGCCTCCACGCGCCGAGTTCCGCCAAACTGGGTGATCCCCTCTCAGACCCCTTTGAAAGGCCCTCCCATGCCCCTGCTGCGCCTCGGTGTCTCCCTCCAGCCGCGCTGGCCGCTCGACGACGGAACCGCCGTGCTCCGCGCCGCAGGCCATGCCGAGGACCTGGGCTTCGACCACGTCGCCATCGGCAACCGCCTTTTGGACAGCGGTTTCGGCCTCGACACCGACCCACTCGTCCTGCTGGCGGCCGTCGCAGGCGCGACGACGCGCCTGCGACTGCTGACATCCGTGCTCGTCGCGCCCTACTATCCGGCGCTGGTGCTCGCCAACCAGGCGGCCACCCTGGACGTCGTGTCCGGAGGCCGCCTGGTCCTGGGCGTCGGCACCGGGTGGAACCCGGATGAGTTCGACGCCGTCGGCGTACCCGTCCGGGAACGCGGCGCACGCACCGACGACCACCTCGCGGCTGCCAAGGTCCTGTGGGCGCAGCGGCCCGCTGACTTCGACGGGCCGTTCACACGACTGCGCGCCGCACACCTGGGAGTGCCGCCGGTCACCCCCGGCGGCCCTCCCGTGTGGGTCGGTGGCCGCAGCGACGCCGCCCTGCGTCGCGTCCTGCGGTTCGGCGACGGCTGGTACGGCACTGGCGCCGACGCCGCGGAGGTCACCGACGTGCGCCGCCGCCTGCGCGAACTCGCCGCGGACTCAGAGGATGCCGACCGCCTGACACTCGCTTCGGCCCAATTCCTCACCCCACCCGGCATCCCCGCAGCGGCGCCGGCACCGGGACGGCCGCTCGGCGGGGCGGCGCCCACCGCGGCAAGCGTCGCCCACGACCTCGGGCGGCTCACCGAGGCGGGGCTCACCGCCTGCACCGTGTGGCTGCCCACCGCGGCTGAACATGCGGAGAAGGCGATGGAGTGGATCGCAGCCGAGGTCATGCCGCAGCTCACCGGAGATGGTCCGCCGGGGACTATCTGAAGGCCCCCACGTGTTCGGCGGCCCACTCCGCGAAGGTTCGCCCCGGCCGGCCCGTGAGGCGGGGGACGACGGCAGCCCATTCCTCGTTGACAGGGGCGGGAGCGCGGGCCGCCTCCGCCCACATCCCGAACAGCCAGTCGACGACCTCAGCCGGATACCCGTCCCGGATCCACTGCTCCCGCGCCGTAGCCGGGTCCTGCTCCTCGAACCGCACCCGCTCCCCGAGAGCCTTGCCGATCGTCTCGACCTGCTCGGCAACGGTGAGCGCCGCCGGCCCGGCGAACGTGTAGGCCTGGCCCGCGTGGCCGTCCTCGATCAGTACCGTGGCGGCGACGGCGGCGACGTCGGCCTCGTGCGTGGGCTGGGTGACCGCACCGCCGTACGGGCGGCGCACCACCCGGCCGGCGCGGATCGACGGCGCCCAGTCCAGCCAGTTGCCGGCGAACTCGCCCGGGCGGACGTGGGTCCAGTCCAGGCCCGACGCCTCCACGGCCCGCTCCACCACGTGGTACCCGTCTTCGAACGCCTCGTCCTCGGCCCCGGCACCCGACAGGTCCACGATCCGCCGCACCCCCGACTCCACGGCCAGCGCGACGACCTCGGCGGCGGCATGCGCCACCGGGAAGAGGTACAGCCGCTCCACACCGGCGAGCGCCGCCCGCAGGGACTCCGGACGTTCCAGGTCGCCTTCGCACACCTCGACCCCGCTGGGCAGGGCGGCGGTGGCGGGGCGGCGGGTCAGGGCGCGGACGTGGCGGCCCGCCTTCAGCAGCTCCGCGACGACTCGCCGGCCCACGACGCCGGTCGCCCCCGTGATCAGGATGGTCATGCCGCCTCCCCGAGGAAGTCCGCCGCGTGGTCTTGGGCCCACCGGGCGAAGGTGCGCGGCGGGCGGCCGGTGATCTCCTCGTACGTCCTGGTCGGTGGCAGCGCCCCAGGCCCGTCCACCGCGGCGGCCAGCAGCTCGATCAGCCAGTCGGCGACCTCCGGCGGATACCCGTCCGCGAGCCACTGCGTGCGGGCCTGAGCAGGGGTCAGCTCCTCGAAGCGCACCTCCGCGCGGATGGCGGCGCCGATCGCGGCCGCCTGCTCGGCCTGGGTGACCTTGGCCGGGCCCGTGATCGTGTACGCCGCGCCGAGGTGGTCATCGGTCAGCAGCGCGGCCACCGCCACCTCGGCCACGTCCGCCTCGTGGACCAAGGGATAGCCCGACCGGCCGTACGGCTCGCGTACCGTGCGCTCGGCGCGGATCCGCTCCACCCAGCCGAGGGCGTTGGCGGCGAGCAGCCCGGGACGGACGTGTGTCCACTCCCTGCCGGTCGCCTCCACCTCCAGCTCCAGCCCGCGATGGGCCTGGCGTTCATCCTCCAGGTGGCGGGCCAGCGCGCTCGGGTCGTCGGACGGCGCGAACCCGGCGGCCGCGGCCGAGTGCACCACGAACCTGCGGACGCCTGCCGCGGCGGCCTGCTCGACGAACCCGGTCCCGCACGCGAATGGGAACAGGTAGACCCGCTCGACCACGTCCAGCGCGCCCGGCCAGGTCTCCGGCCGCGTGAAGTCCGCTCGCACCGGCTCCACTCCGTAGGGGAGGCGGGCCGACTGCGGATCGCGCACCATGGCGCGTACCCGCTGGCCGGCTCCCACCAGCCCGTCCACCACGCGACGGCCGATGTTGCCGGTCGCACCCGTTACTAAAATCGTCACGTTGCTCCTCTGATTTGCCTGATGGGGCAATCGGCCGCCGCCGCGTCCGTGGCCATGGTTTCGCGGCGGCGGCTCTCGACCCCGGGATGCTAGGCCGGTTTCAGAGGGCTCGCATATGGATCGGTCCAAGGCTCAGACATGCACGGCCTGCCGGGACTCGTACCAGGTCTCGCCGACCGGCTCGCCCGCCATGTTCCAGCTCCAGGACTCGGTCGGCGTGACGCGGGCATAGAAGCCGGGCCCCACCATCCCGGCCCGTTCGACCGGTGGCTCGGCCCGGCCGTAGACCCGTATGCCGCGCGCGATGAACGGGTCGAACGACACCATGTCGTCGACGACCAGGGCGACCTTGAGGTGGCCTGCCCGCAGGTTGCGGAACTTGCGGGTGCGCAGGACGGTCTCGCCCGTGCCGCCGACCCAGAAGCACGTCCCGTCGTACTCGAACGCGACCGGCACCACGTCGGGTTGCTCCCCGTCGGACAGGGTCGCCAGCCGGGCGAGCGGCTGTGACCGCAGGTAGGCGATCTCCTCTTCGGTGAACGACATCGCAGATGACTCCTTTCTCCAGCAGTTACACGAACGGCATCCGGCCGAATCGACGGCGCCGTCGGGGTAGCGGGGCCGGTCACGGGTAGCGAGCACGCATGCGACTCACGTACACCTCCGACGTGTGGTGGAAGAACGCGGTCATCTACTGCCTTGACGTGGAGACGTTCAAGGACGGCAACGATGACGGCGTGGGCGACTTCCGCGGGCTGACACAGCAGATCGACTACCTGGCAGGGCTGGGCGTGACCTGCCTCTGGCTCATGCCGTTCTTCCCCACCCCCAACAGGGACGACGGATATGACATCACCGACTTCTACAGCATCGACCCGCGATTGGGGACGCTGGGCGACTTTGTGGAGTTCATGCGGACCGCCCACGACCGGGGCCTGCGCGTGATCGCCGACCTCGTCGTCAACCACACCTCTGACCAGCACCCATGGTTCCAGGAGGCGCGGTCGAGCAAGGACTCGCCGCGCCGCGACTGGTACGTCTGGTCCGACACGCCCGAGCCGGACGACCCGAGCAAGGTGCCCTTCCCGGACAAGGAGAACAGCTTCTGGGAGTACGACGAGGGCTCGGGCCAGTACTACCTGCACAGCTTCTACCGGCACCAGCCGGACCTGAACGTCGGCAACCCCGAGGTGAAGGACGAGATCGCGCGCATCCTCGGGTTCTGGATGGAGCTGGGCCTGTCGGGGTTCCGGGTGGACGCGGTGCCGTTCCTCATCGAGAACATCGATCCGAAACTGGCGAACCCGCACGAGTTCCTGGCGGACCTGCGGGCGTTCATGATGCGGCGTAACGGCGGGGCGATCCTGCTCGGCGAGGTCAACGTCCCGTACAAGGAGCTGCTCCGCTATTTCGGCGACGGCCTCGGCGACCAGATCACCATGTGCTTCGACTTCATCGGCATGCAGCAGGCCTGGCTCTCGATGGCCCGCGAGGACGCCGCGCCCCTCGCCGCCGCCCTGCGCGAGCGCCCCAAGCCGCCGAAGGACTGCCAGTGGGCCATCTTCCTGCGCAACCACGACGAGCTCACCCTCGACAAGCTGACGGAGGAGGAGCGGCAGGAGATCTTCCGCGCGTTCGGCCCGCGCGAGGACATGCAGATCTTCGGCCGCGGGCTGCGCCGCCGCCTGCCCACCATGCTCGGCGGCGACCTGCGGCGCATCAAGATGGCCTACAGCCTGCTGTTCTCGATGCCCGGCACGCCCGTGATCTTCTACGGCGAGGAGATCGGCATGGGGGAGAACCTGGACGAGGAAGGCCGCATGGCGGTACGCATCCCGATGCAGTGGTCGGAGGACGGCGGCTTCAGCCAGGCCGAACCGGTACGCGAGATGGCGGCCGGTTCCTTCGCCCCCGACCGGGTCAACGTGGCCGACCAGAAGCGGGACACGAACTCGCTGCTGCGCTGGTTCCAGCTCCTGATCGAGCGCTACCGGGAGTGTCCAGAGCTGGCGTGGGGCGAGTACACCGTGCTGGACAGCGGCCACAAAGCGGTCCTCGCGCACCGTAGCGACGTCGACGGCGCCACCGTCGTGATCGCGCACAACTTCTGCGACACGGCCGTGGACGTGCAGCTCACGTTGCATGGGCTGGAGCGCTGCTACCTGACGGATCTGCTGGTGGACGAGACGCTCGAGGTCTCGGCCGAGAGCACGGTACGGGTGCCACTGGGCCCGCACGGCTGCCGCTGGCTGCGCGCCTCGCCCCCGGAGCTGCCCCCGGAGGACGCCTCGGCCAAGGCGATGTAGCGGGTACGGGCTCCGTCAAGGGGCCATGTGGTCCTGCACGAGCGCCCAGCCGAGGACGGCGCTGATCCGGGAGCCCGCGGGCTCACAGGTAGGACGGGCCGCTCACCCGGTGCCGGAACGTCCACCACACCCACGCCTGCGAAGCCACCAGCAGCGGGATCATCGTCATGATCACCGGCACCAGCAGCGCCCCCGAGGTCCCCGCCTCCAGGGGCAGCCGCAGCCCGGCCAGCACCCCGACGGCCACCAGTGCCGCGGAGGTCAGCGCGTACGTGCGGGCCTCCTCGGCGCCGCCCGACAGCACGGCCGCCCGCGCCCGCAGCGCCCCGCGCAGCCGCAGCGCCGCGAACGCCAGCCCGTGCGTGCCGAACAGCGCGGCCACCACCAGTGCGGGCAGCGCGGCGGCCGGCCCCTGGAGGCCGAGCAGCACGTGCCCGATCAGCAGCCCCCAGCTCAGCGCCAGCCCCCAGCTGCCCGCCACGATCGCGCCGTCCCAGAACGCCTGCCAGCCTGTCCCCGGCAGCCGCCCTCGCAGCCACAGTCCCATGTCCCGGATCACCCATGCCAGCAGCAGCGACACGACCACCGTGTAGTTGCCGCTCAGCAGTTCACCCTCCAGCTCGGGGAACAGCCCCGCGAGCACCCCGGCGGTCGCCACCAGCCACACCTCGTTGCCCAGGAAGAACGGCGCGATCGCGGCGATCACCTCGCGCCGCTCGGCGGCGGAACGCCCCAGGTACGGCAGCGCCATGCCGACCCCGATGTCGGCCCCGGCCAGCACGAGGTAGCCGAGCGCGAAGAAGGCCAGGATGAAGATCTCCATGACGGCTCCTCAGAAGGAAAGAGCGGGGACGGAAGGGGCGCCCAGCGTCACCGTGGCGGGTCCGCGGCGGGCGTGCCTGGCCAGCAGCCAGTAGTTGATCACGATCAGGACGGAGAACACGGCGGCGAAGGCCGTGATCGAGAACCTCATCTGCGCCTCGGTGACGGGCGACATCGCATCGGCCGTCTTCAGCAGCCCGTAGACGGCCCACGGCTGGCGACCCATCTCCCGGAAGATCCACCCGGCGATCATGGTCACGAACGGCACGGGGATCATCCCGGTCAGCAGCCAGTGCCAGGGCCTGAACCCCCGCACGGCCGGCCGGAAGAACATCAGCAGGAAGCTCAGCCCGCCGGCGAACATCATCAGCGCGAACAGCGCCATCATCGCGGTGCCCGCGCCGTTCACCCAGCCCACCGGCGGCAGGTAGTCGCCGGGGCCGTATTTCGCCACCATCTCGGCCTGGGCCGCGGCGAGCCCGTCCGCATCGCCCCGCCAGGCGGCCAGCTTGGTCGGCTGCATGGTCGCGAAGCCGAGGCCGCCGAACGTGGCGGTGAAGAACGTCGCCGGCAGCGCCACGCCGATCCCGATCCGCAGCGACTTGCGGAAGAAGTCCTGTTCAGCGGTGCGCTTGCGCAGGTGGTACGCGCTCACCCCGGCCATGAAGAACCCGCCGGTGATCAACGCGCCGCCCAGCACGTGCCCGAACGCGACCTGCGCGGCCGGGTTGGCCACCATCGCCCCGAAGTTGGTCAGCCGCAGCGCGCCGCCCTCCACCACGTACCCGACCGGGTTCTGCAGGAAGCCGTTCGCGATCATGATCCAGAACGCCGACGCGTACGCGGTCAGCGTCACCACCCAGATCAGCGCCAGGTGCGCCCACCGATTCAGCCTGTCCCAGCCGAAGATCCACAGCCCCAGGAACGTGGCCTCGATGAAGAACGCCACCAGCGTCTCGATCGCCAGCGCCGAGCCGAAGACGTTGCCGGCGTACTCCGTGAGCCCGCTCCACGACAGCCCGAGCTGGAACTCCATCACCAGGCCGGTGACGATGCCCATCGCGTAGTTGATGATGTAGAGCTGGCCCCAGAACCGCGTCATCCGCAGGTGGACCGGATTGCCGCTGATCGTGGCCCGCGTCTGGATGACGGCCACCAGCGTCGCCAGCCCGAGCGTGAGCGCGACGAAGAGAAAATGCGCCCCCGCCGTGAGTGCGAACTGCAACCGTGCCAGATCCACCGTTTCCATGCTCGGAGAATCCCGGTACGGCTTCGCCCGCCGCGTCATGCCCGGGCGGTCACCTGGCGTACATCGCGCGATGCAGGGGACCGTCCGGGCGTACGACTCAGGGTGTAAGCCAGCCCGGCGTGATCATGCCGGCCTCGTACGCGATCACCACGAGCTGGGCCCTGTCGCGTACCGACAGCTTGGTCATGATGCGGCTGACGTGCGTCTTCGCCGTGGCGGGGCTGAGCACGAGGCGGGCCGCGATCTCGTCGTTGGACAGGCCCGCCGCCACCAGCGCCATGACCTCGCGCTCGCGGTCGGTGAGCGCGTTGAGCTCGGGTCCGGGTTCGGGGCGCTTGACCCGGCCGGCGAACTCGGCGATCAGCCGCCGGGTGACCGACGGCGAGATCAGCGCGTCGCCCCTGGCCACCACCCGGACCGCGTGGATCAGCTCGGCCGGCTCGGTGTCCTTGACGAGGAAGCCGCTCGCGCCGGACCGCAGCGCGCCGTAGACGTAGTCGTCCAGGTCGAACGTGGTCAGGATGACCACCTTGACGCCGTCCAGCCTGGGGTCGCCGGCGATCTGACGGGTGGCCTCCAAGCCGTCGAGCTCGGGCATGCGGATGTCCATGAGCACGACGTCGGGGCGGTGCTCGCGGGCCCCGGCGATCGCCGCCGCGCCGTTGGCCGCCTCGCCGACGACGTCGATGTCGTCCTCGTCGCTGAGTATGGACCGGAACCCGGCGCGTACGAGGGTCTGGTCGTCGGCGAGTAACACGCGGATCATGGGGCTCCATTCGGTGGCAGGCGGGCGACGACGCGGGTCATGGGGCTTTGTTCAGGGGCAGGCGGGCGACGACGCGGAAGCCGCCCTCGGGGCGCGGGCCGGCTTCCAGGGTGCCGCCGAGCGCGGTGGCGCGCTCGCGCATGCCCTGCACGCCGAAGCCACTGCCCCCTTCGTACGTGGTGCCCGGGCCATCATCCTCCACGCGGATCAGGATATTTCCGGACGTGTTGCTGACTGTCAGCGTGGCGGTGTTCGTACCGGAATGGCGGGAGACGTTCGTCAGCGCCTCCTTGATGATGCGGGCAGCGGCCAGATCCACCTCGGTCGGCACCGCGTCGAGCGGACCCGACAGCTCGGTGCGTACCTCCAGCCCCGATGCCGCGACCAGCGCCTCCACCCGCGCCAGACTGTCGGCGGGAGCGGTCGGCGCGTCCTCGTCCACCTGCCGCAGCACGCCCAGCGTGGTCCGCAGCTCGCGCAGCGTCTCCTTGCTGGTCTCCTTGATCGTCCGCAGCGCGGTCTCGGCGTCCTCGGGCCGCTTCTTCAGTCCGTGCAACGCGGCCGCAGCCTGCACGTTGATCATGGAGATGTTGTGCCCGAGCACGTCGTGCAGCTCTCTCGCGATGCGCAGCCGTTCCTCGCTCTCCCGGCGCCTGGCCTCCTCCTCCTTGGTGTGCTCGGCGTCGATCGCCCGCCGCTCGGCCTCCAGCAGGTACGCCCGGCGGTTGCTGGTGACCCCGCCGAACGCGATGGCCGCGACCACCCACCCGGCGATCGCGACGAACATGCTGTCGTCCACGTGCCTGACGCGGCCGCTCTCGCCGAGCCCCATGGCCAGCAGCAACGTCGCTCCGGTGGCGATGGCCGCGGTGAGGTGGCCGCGGTCGGCGGCGGTGAAGAGGGCCACGAACGTCAGCACGATGAGCGGCCCGTCGAGCCCCGCCCGCGGGTAGTAGGCGGCGACGGCCAAGGCCACGACGATCAGCGCCGCCACGGGATAGCGTTGCCGCGCCAGGATCCCGGCGAACGCGATGATCGGCAGCACTACGTCGAGCGCGTTGAGCTGCCTGTCGGTCCGGAACGCGTACGTGAGAAGCGTGCCGGCCAGCACCACGACGATCACCGTGAGCGACGCGGTCGTGCTGTTCGATGGCCTGCGCATGCTCGCCATTCTGGCGGGGTGATCGCCGCGGCGCATTCTGGGTAGAGCCGGTGAATGACCACAAAAGACGAACTCCGGCGGGTCGAAGAGGACCTGACCAGATTGCGGGCGGAGAACAAGGACATACGCGACCAGATCCGGGACATGGGCGCGACCGACCAGGTGGAGATCTCGGCCATGATCCAGCAGGCGGACGAGCAGGCGGAGCTGATCGCCGGGCTCGAACGCCGGCGCGACAACCTGGTGCGCAAGCTGGAAGAGCAGGGGTGAGCGGGCGCCCGCGACGGGGCGCCCGTGGCTACCGGAGCGGCGCGCCGACCTCGTGCAGGTGGCGCAGCGCCTGGCCGTACGAGGCGAGCAGCCCGGTCTGCAGGTAGCTGACGCCGATCTCGGCGCAGTACTGCTGCACGATGGGCTGCGCCTTGCGCAGGTTCGGGGCCGGCATGTTGGGGAACAGGTGGTGCTCGATCTGGTAGTTGAGCTGCCCGAGTGCCACGTCGGTGAACCAGCCGCCTCTGACGTTCCGCGACGTGAGCACCTGCTTGCGCAGGAAGTCCAGCTTGTCATCCTTGGTCAGCAAGGGCATGCCCTTGTGGTTGGGTGCGAACGTGGATCCGAGGTAGAGCCCGAACAGCCCTTGATGCACGACCAGGAACACCAGCGCCTTGCCGACCGGCAGCACGGTGAAGATCGCGCCGAAGTAGATCGCGAAGTGCGCGACCAGCAGCGCCAGCTCGGGCCACCGCCGCTTGGCCTCCGGCTCGAACAGCGCTTTGAAGCTGGCGATGTGGAGGTGCCACGCTTCGAGGGTGAGCAGCGGGAAGAACCAGAAAGCCTGATATTTCGCGATGAATCGGGGCAACCCCCGGCTTTTCTCGACCTGGTCGGTCGACCAGACGATGACGGCAGGCGAGACGTCGGGGTCGTGGTCCTCGTGGTTGGGGTTGGCGTGGTGGCGGTTGTGCTTGACGGTCCACCACCCCCAGCCGAGCCCGACGCCGAGATTGCCGATCAGCAGGCCCGCGACGTCGCTGGGCGGTCGCCTCCTGAAGACCTGCCGGTGCCCGAGGTCGTGGGCGACGAACCCGAACTGCGCGAAGACCACGGCCAGCGCGGCCGCGACGAGCAGTTGCAGCCACGAGTCGCCCAGCCAGGCGAACAACGTCCAGCAGCCGATGTAGGCGACGACGGCGATGCTCAGCCGTATCGCGTAATAGACGGGTCGCCGGTCGAGGAGACCGGCCTCCACGATCTTATGGGCTAGTCGGGCGAAATCGCTGCCCCGAGTGTCGAGCGTGCCAGGACTGGCCACAGGTCTCCTTACTTCGCGATTCCAGTTGCCCCAACCCTCGCGTATCTGCGACGGAAGTGAAAGAGACTCCGGCCCTGACGCGGGCTAACAGGCATGCGTCCACACTGATCGCCAGGGTTCGCCAGCGCAACAGACCACGCTATGAGAACACCTTGGCCTTGACCGAGGGCACCCGCTGGGCCAGGCGCAGGAAACGTCTTGGAAGGACCGTACGGCCTCGCTCGGCGAGCTCGCCGCCGGCTACGTCCGCGTCAACTTCACGCGCCCCGCGCAGCTCACCCGGGCCATCTGGGACCAGGATCCGGACTCGCCGGGCACTACGCGCGCGAGGTCGCCAAACTCGTGACGCGCCTGCGGGACGTTCCCGGTTCGTAGGACCGCAGGGCGGGGTGGGCTTTGGAGGCTGTAGTTCTGTGTATTCGAGTAAACGCTTGGCGTGATGAACGATGGCCCTTATAGCATCAACGCTATGATTCGGGGCAGTGTAGAGCTTGAGCCAGAGGTCGGAAGTGGCTCGAAGAGCTGTCCGCGACGTCTTTTGCGAGGGTGGCGTTCTACGTCGATCTACTGGCAGAGGAGGGCCCATTACTTGGCGAGCCCTACACGAAGCAGCTTGACGGCAAGCTGCGTGAGCTCCGGTTCCACCTCGACGAGTTCGCCATGCGCATCACCTATTGGTTGCGCCACACCGTCGCATCGTGCTGTTGACCGTGTTCCACAAGACGCGAGCGCGTGACGATCGTGAGGTTGAGCGGGCGCGGCGCGCTATGCGGCGCTGCGCCGTCCTCAAGCACACCGTCGACGAGGAAGAAGGGGCATGAGCGAGGAGAGTTGGCGAGAGCTCAGAAATCGCCGGATGGCCGAGCCGGGCGCAGCGGAGGCATATGAGGCCACCCGCCTGGCCTACGAGCTGGGCAAAACAGTCAGAAACATGCGCGAGGAGCGGGGCTGGACTCAGAACGTCCTGGCACGGGAGGCAGGGATGACCCAGTCGGCGGTGGCGAGGTTCGAAGCCGGCGGGACGATGCCGACGTTGCCGGTTCTGGAGCGGCTGGCGCATGCTCTGGACGCGGACGTCGAGGTCCGCCTGACGCCGCGCGCGCCCGCCGCGTGACCGCCCGCAGTTCCAAGATGACCGGTACCGTACGGGGAATCCTGCGGACCATCAAGGACATGCGTTCGGCGTCGACCGCGCGCGGCCGTTAGGGGCAGCGCACCGACCGATGCCGAGCAGCTCGCGTTCGAGCTGCTCGGTCTGGTCATGGCCCCTGAACCGCGCCATCCAGCTACACCGCGACCCCCAGGCCGCGGCCCGTGCCCGCCGCGCCGTGCGCGCCCGCTTCGGCGGCTAGCCGGCCGACAGGCGCTCGAACAGCTCCACGGCCGCCTTCCGCACGTCCTCGGGAGACAGGCCGTCCAGCGTCTCCCTGGCCTGGCTGATGTCACGGGTGGTGGCCAGCGTGATGGCCACGGACGAGGCGGCGGCGCGGTCGATCGATCCCGTCGGGGCGGCGTCGGCCAGCTGCTGTGCGCTCGCGGCGAGGTCGAGGTTGTCTCTCAACGGATCTCCTCGGGTGAAGACGGCTCGGCCCATTGCATCATTTGAGGTCGTGTCGCATCCACCATTCGGTGAATTCCCGGCACCGCCCATCGGGGACGAACCGTATAACCCAGAGGTTACTGTAAGTATTGTCGGGATATGTGGTGACCCCCTGGATGACGCTGACGTCCTCCACCACGCACACCGGATGCCACTCGAACGTGGTCTCGCCCGGCCTGTCCTGCCTGTCCAGCCAGTTGGCGACGATCTGCTCGCGCCCCCGCCAGGGCGCGCCGTACGGCTCCGTGTAATAGGCGGCGTCCTCCGTGAACAGCGCGGAGATGTCGTCGGGATGGTTGGAGTTCCACGCGCGCATGTACCCCTCGATCCATGGACGTGGCTCCACCATGGTCTTACCCCCTTAGCGGGTCGTGCCCGACGGACATCAGCTCGCGCCGGGACGCGTCGTCCGTCCTGTCGCCCATGTTCTCGACGAACTCGACGACCTGCCGCATCACGTCGAGGTCGGTCTTGGTCAGATCGCCCTTTCGCTTGGCCAGGACGTGCAGCACGCCCCGCCCCAGCTCGTCGATGCCCATGTCCGGGTCGGGCGGGAAGCCCTCCTCGTCGGAGGCGTCGGCCAGCAGGTGGGCGCGCAGTTCCTCCGAGTTCATGTTGACGACGCGATGGAACTCTTCCCAGATCATGTCCGTTTCCAAACCCTCAGTCATACGCCCCGCCTACCCGCCACGTCCCGCGTTACGCACCAGGCACACCCGGCGAGCCGGTTCGTCAGAGCTGAGCCAGCACATTGCTTAGGCATGGGGGTACTTAGACCGCGCACTCCGCACTCCGTCATGGTGGAAGCCGTCCCGACGAGGGAGACGCGGGCGCGGCTCCGGCCAACTTGCCGCGAAGGAGGGGCCGGCACGTGCCGCGGCCGGGGGCGAGCGGTCTGCCAGCCGCCCGCCCCAGACCGCGGCACGTGCCGGGATCACCCAGACCACGAACCCCCGCCCAGAGTGCGCTCCGTCACGGCGAGCGACCCGTGAGCCTTCACGACCGGCCATGACAGACGGAGGGGTCTACGGCGCGTGCGGGCAACCCCGGCGAAGCCGTAAAAGAGAAAAACAGGGTTGTCTACGGCGCGTGCGGGCAACCCCGGCGAAGCCGTAAAAGAGAAAAACAGGGTCAGAGAAGAGCGGGACCAGTACTGCCGCGCGGGGTCAGAACGGCGGAGCGGTCCTCGTACGGGGGCACGCTTTCGCCCGCGATCAGGGCGAGCAGCCGCTGGGCGGCGTGTGCTCCATAAGCCGGGATGTCGCGGGTGAGGGCCGTCAGCGGCGGCCGGACGACCTGGGCCAGCGGCGAGTCGTCCCACGCCACGAGCGACAGGTCCCGCGGCACCTCGACGCGCATCTCCTGGGCCACGGACAGGCCGGCCACGGCCATGATGTCGTTGTCGTAGATGATCGCCGTAGGCCGCTCCGGCGAGCTGAGCAGCCGCCTGGTGGCCCTGGCGCCTTCCTCGCCGGTGTAGTCGGTGTGCACGGTGACGTGCTCGGCCACGCCTTCGCACGCCGCGGCGAACTCCTGGTCGCGCACGGCGGTGTGGACCAGCTCGGCCAGCCCGGCCACCCGCGCGATCCGGCGGTGGCCGAGCGCCACGAGGTAGCCGACGGTTTCGCGCACGGCCTGGCCGTCGTCGGACCAGATGGCCGACAGCGAACCCGACTCGGAGGGGTGGCCGATGACGACGACGGGCATGCCGAGCCGCTCCAGCTCCGCCACCCGGGCGTCCGAATAGTGCAGGTCGACGAGGAACACGCCGTCGATGCGGCTCTCGCCCCACCAGTGCCGGTAGACCTCGCTCTCCTGCTGGTGGCTGGTCACCACCTGGAGGAGCAGCGCGTACGACCGGTCGGCGAGCACGCCCTCGATGCCGCTGATCAACTCCATGAAGAACGGCTCCACGCCCAGGATCCGGGCGGGACGGCACAGCGCGAGGCCGACGCAGTTGGCCCGGGCGCCGTTGAGCGCCCGCGCCGCGCTGTTGGGCCGCCAGCCGATCTCGTCGGCGATGGCGATGATCCTGGCCCGCGTCGCCTCCGACACCCCCGGCTGACCGTTGAGCGCATAGGACACCGCCACCTTGGACACTCCCGCCCGGCTGGCGATGTCAGCGATCGTCGGTCGCTTCACGGGCTCCCTCTCTGAACGGGTTAACCACTCATACTGTAGGCCACCCGAGATCAAGGGTATTAACCGCTTAAGCCACGTGCCAGGGCCTGGTCTCGTCGGTCTCCTGGGCGGCCCCGGCCACGCGCAGCGCGTACGTGGGCCGCTCGGCTCCCTCCACGGGACCCAGGTAGGTGTGCCCGGTCAGGTGGCACCAGGCCGGCAGGTCCACGGGCGCGGCAGGGTCGGCGGCGATGAGGTGGATCACCGCGCCGGGTCCGGCCTCGCGCACGTGGCCGCGCAGCTCGATGAGCAACTGGACGCAGAGCTTGTCGCCGCCGTCCACGACGAGATCAGGCATGCGTATAGGAAATCATCCCTCGAGACGTGTGCGCGCCAGGAGGTCAGGAGACGCCGGGCGGTGAGGTCGAGTCTCTGATCACGAGCTGGCACGGCATCTTGTGCACCCCCGGCGTGGCCTTGCCGTCGATGGCCGCGAACAGGTGCTGCGCCGCCGTCCGCCCCAGCAGCTCCAGGTTCATGTCCACCGTCGTCAGCGCGGGCCGGGTCTCCGTCGACAGGACCTCCCAGTTGTCGTAGCCCACCACGGCGATGTCGTCCGGCACCCGCCGCCCCCGCTCCCGCGCCGTCTCCACGAACCCGGCCGCGATCTGGTCGCTGCCGCAGAAGACCGCGTCGACCTCGGGCTCGGCCATCAGCAGCATCTCGGCGGCGTGCCGCCCCCACCGCTGCGACCACGGTCCCGACAGCGTCTGCCCCGCCTGTGAGAGCCCCGCCTCCGCGAGCGCCTGGTGCAACCCCTCCTCGCGGTCGCGCGCGGCCTTGTAGTGCATCGGCCCCGTGATGTGCGCGATCCTGCGACGGCCCATGGCCAGCAGATGGTTGACGGCCATGGCCGCAGCCCCCACGTCGTCCGGTACGAACGACACGTCGGACGGGTTCTCGGACGGGCCGTAGGCGTAGACGACGGGCACCGGCAGGTCGTTGCTCACCGATGGCCGCGGGTTGGTGCTCTCGCCCACCACGATCAGCCCGTCCACCCGGCGCGACAGCAGCGCCCGCACGTGGTGCTGCTCCCTGATCGCATCGCCGCGCGCGTCGCAGAGCAGCACGGCCATCTCGCCGGCCCCGAACGCGTCCTCTGCCCCGAGCAGCACCGGGATGCCGAACCGGCCGACGCTGTCGGAGGTCAGCAGTCCCACGGTGCGTGTCTGGCCCGACAGCAGCCCTCTTGCGAGGGCGTTCGGCTGGAAGGAGAGCTCCGCCGCGGCGGCGAGCACGCGTTCGCGCGTGGCCGCCCGCACATCGTGGCGTCCGTTGAGTGCCTTGGACGCCGTGGCGATCGAAACCCCCGCCAGCGAGGCCACATCGTTGATGGTCGCCCGCCTAGTCGCCATGTTTCGAAACCCTTTTCGGTGATTAGGAACTGTCTAAGACCCTAGCACCCATTGACATGGGGTCATGTTTCTTCTACGTTTCCGAAAACCTTTAAGTCCAGGAGCACATCATGAGACGAAGGCTGGCCGGGATCTCCCTCCTCGGTGTGTTAGCGCTCACAGCAGCGGCCTGCGGCAGCGGCGGTGGCGGCACCACCAAGCCCGCGGACGGTCCCGTGACGATCACGATGTGGACCCGCGCCGCCACTCAGGCGCAGAGCGAGCGGCTGGTCCAGGCGTTCAACAGCAGTCACAAGAACACCCAGGTGAAGCTCACCGTCATCCCCACGGACAACTACCAGCCGCGCATCGCCGCGGCGGCCGGTGCCAAGCAGTTGCCCGACTTGTTCGCGGCCGATGTCATCTTCGTCCCGAACTACACCTCCCAAGGCCTGTTCATGGACGTCACGGACAGGATCGCGGCACTGCCGTACAAGGACAAGCTCGCGCCCTCGCACATGAAGCTGGGCACGCTCGACGGCCGGATGTACACCGTCCCGCACACCCTGGACCTGTCCGTCTGGTTCTGGAACAAGGACCTGTACGAGAAGGCCGGGCTCGACCCCGAGAAGGGCCCGAAGACGCTCAAGGAGTTCGCTCAGCAGGCCACCACCATCCAGGAGAAGCTGGGCAAGGACGGCAAGGTCAACGGCACGTTCTTCGGCGGCAACTGCGGCGGCTGCTACGTCTTCACGTTCTGGCCGTCGGTCTGGGCCGCGGGCGGCCAGGTCATGAACGCCGAGGGCACGCAGTCGCTCAACGACCAGCCGGCGATGACCGACGTCTTCAAGATCTACCGCGAGCTGTACGAGAAGAAGGTCACCGGCCCGACGACCAAGGAGGAGCAGGGCCCGACCTGGACCGGCTTCTTCCCCAAGGGCCAGATCGGCGTCATGCCGATGCCGTCGACCACGCTCGGCCTGATGCCCAAGGACATGAAGATCGGCGTCACCCCGATCGCCGGTCCCGACGGCGGCGAGTCGACGTTCGTGGGCGGAGACTCCATCGGCATCTCGGCCACCTCCAAGAACGCCGACGCGGCCTGGGAGTTCCTGTCCTGGTCGGTCGGCGACGAGGCCCAGGTCGAGGTGATGGCCAAGAACAAGGACGTGCTGGCGCGTACCGACCTGTCCAGCAACAAGTACTCCGCCGAGGACCCGCGCGTGGTGCTGATCAACTCGCTGGTGGCCAAGGGCCAGACCCCGTACGCGCTGCGCTTCGGCCAGACCTTCAACGACCCGCAGGGCCCGTGGCTGCGCTACGCCCGCGAGGCCCTGTTCGGTGACGCCTCGAAGCTTCCGCAGCTCAACGCCGAAATCACGAAGTCGCTGCAACAATGACCTTGACGATCTCGCGATCCGGGCGGCGGGCGGCTCACTCCGCGCCGCCCGCCCGGTGGCGGAGCAGGAAGGTTCAGGGCTGGCTCTACACCGCCCCGACGGCCGTCATCGTGGGCGTGCTCTTCATCGCGCCGCTGGTGCTGGTCGTGTGGATGTCGCTCAACCGCTGGCCCCTGCTCGGCCCGGCCACGTTCAACGCTCCCGCCAACTACCTCAAGATCGCTGACAATCCGCTCTTCGTCGACGCGATCCTCTTCACGCTGAAGTACACCGCCATCACCACCGTGCTGCTGTCGGCGGTGGCGCTCGGCCTGGCGCTGCTGGTGCAGGACCGCAAGCCCGGCATCGGCTTCTTCAGGACCGCGTTCTTCCTGCCGGGGGCGGTCGGGTTCGCCGCGGCCGCGCTGCTGTTCTACGGCATGCTGAACAACGACTTCGGCCCCATCGACCCCATGCTGCAGGCGCTGGGCATCACCAGTGAGCCGGTGAAGTGGATCGGCACGCCCAACATGGCGCTGTTCTCCACGATCACGCTGGTCATCTGGCGTTTCGCCGGGTTCAACATGCTGATCCTGCTGACCGGCCTGCAGGCCATCCCGACCGAGGTGTACGAGGCCGCGAGGAGCGACGGCGCCAACCGCTGGCAGATCTTCACCAAGATCACACTGCCGCTGCTCCGCCCGACGCTGGCGCTGATGCTGATCCTCAGCGTCACCGGCTCGCTGCTGGCCTTCGACCAGTTCTTCGTCTTCACCAACGGCGGCCCGGACAACAGCACGGTGTCCATGGTCATGGTCGTCTACCGTGACGCGTTCTTCCGCTTCGACCTCGGCGGCGCGGCGGCGCTGTCGGTCGTGCTGCTCGCGGCCCTCGTCGGGCTCAACACGCTGATGATGCGGAGGCTGCGATGAGCCGTTACCTCACGCTGTCCGCCCTGGCGGTGCTGTTCCTGTTCCCGCTGGTGTGGAGCGGCTACGCCTCACTGGAGGAGCCCGCCAACTACCTGGAGATGGCCCAGTTCGGCGAGGGCGTCGGCACGTACGCGACCAACAGCGTGCTCGTCTCCGTCATGACCGTCGCGGGCACGCTGGTCGTCTCCGCGCTCGGCGGCTACGGCTTCGCCCGCTTCGACTTCCCGGGCAAGAACCTGCTGTTCCTGGCCACGCTGGCGATCCTCATGGTGCCGTACGCGACCATCCTCATCCCGCTCTACGTCCTGCTCGGCTACATCGGCCTGCAGAACTCGCTGGTCGGGCTGTCGCTGGTGTTCGTGATGTTCCAGCTCCCGTTCGCGCTGTTCATGATGCGCAACGCGTTCGAGGCGGTGCCGCGCGAGCTGGAGGAGGCCGCGCTGGTGGACGGCTGCGGCACGTTCCGGGCGTTCTCCAGGATCCTGCTGCACGCCGTGCGGCCCGCGCTGATCACCGTCGGCCTGTTCGCGTTCCTGGCCTCGTGGAACGACTTCTTCGCGCCGCTCATCCTGCTCAACGACGGCGCCTCGTTCACGCTGCCGGTGGCCGTGGTCAGCATGACGCAGCAGACGTTCGGCGCGATCGACTACGGCATGCTCCAGGCCGGCGTCATGGTCATGGCCTTCCCCTGTCTCATCCTCTTCATCGTTCTGCAGCGTCACTACGTGCGCGGATTCATGTCAGGAGCTCTGCGTGGCTAACCCTGTCCTGCCCTCATCGGGCGTCCTTTCCCCCCTCGGCCTCGACGCGGTACGGCTGAACCCCGGTTTCTGGGGCGACCGGGCCGCGCTCAACCGCGAGGTCACCATCGCCCACTGCCAGGAATGGGAAGAGCGCGAAGGCTGGATCGGCAACTTCCGGGGCGTGCGGCCCCGCAAAGGCCGGGAGTTCAGCGACTCGGAAATCTACAAGCTGCTGGAGGCCATGGCCTGGGCGGACCACCCCGCGCTGCCCGCGCTGGCCGAGACCGTGGCCCAGGCTCAAGAGGGCGACGGCTACATCAACACCCGCTGGTCCGGCAGCCGCTACACCGACCTGGAGTGGGGACACGAGCTCTACTGCTACGGCCATCTCATCCAGGCGGGGGTGGCCAGGCTGCGCATGCACGGCGAGGACCGGCTCACGCAGGTGGCGGTGCGGGCGGCCGACCACGTGTGCCGGCGCTTCATGGAGGGCACGGAGACCTGCGGGCACCCCGTGATCGAGATGGCGCTGGCCGAGCTCTACCGCGTGACCGGGACCGAGCGCTACCTGGAGATGGCCCGCCGCTTCGTCGAGCGGCGCGGCCTGCCCGCGCTCGCCGACATCCCCTTCGGCCGCGCCTATTACCAGGACGACCTGCCGGTCAAGCAGGCGCAGGTGTTCCGCGGGCACGTGGTGCGGGCGCTCTACCTGGCCTCCGGCGTGGTGGACGTGGCCGTGGAGACCGGTGACGAGAAGCTGCTGAAGGCGGTCGAGGCGCAGTGGGAGCGCACGGTCGCCGGCCGCACTCACCTGACCGGCGGCATGGGATCGCGCCACATCGACGAGTCGTTCGGCGAGGACTACGAGCTCCCGCCGGACCGGGCCTACAACGAGACCTGCGCGAGCATCGCCTCGATCATGCTGGCGCACCGGCTGCTGCTGGCCACCGGCGACGTCCGGTACGCCGACCTGGCCGAGCGGACCCTGTACAACATGCTCGCCACCGGGGTCGCGCTGGACGGGAAGTCGTTCTTCTACGCCAACCCGCTGCAGGTGCGGGTGCCCGCGGTGCCGCTCGAAGGCGTGAACCACGCCGCGGAGGGCGGTCTGCGCTCGCCCTGGTTCGACGTGTCCTGCTGCCCGACCAACATCGCCCGCACGGTGGCATCGCTGCCCGCGTACATCGCGACCTCCTCGGCCGACGGCATCCAGATCCACCACCACACGCCGTCGGAGATCAGGCACGGCGATCTGGCCGTGCGGGTGGAGACCGGTTACCCCTGGTCGGGCGCAGTGACGGTGCGGGTGGTCGAAGGCGGCGCGGGCCGGATCTCGCTGCGCGTCCCGGCCTGGGCGTCGGACGCGACGCTGGCACACGGGGGGATCGTCCGCGAGGTGACTCCGGGGTACGCGGTCGCGGAGGGGCCGTGGCGAGCCGGTGACGAGATCCGGCTGGAGCTGCCGATGCGGCCCCGGTGGACGTTCCCCGATCGGCGGGTGGACGCGTTGCGGGGGAGCGCGGCGGTCGAGCGCGGGCCGCTGGTCTACTGCGCGGAGTCGGTGGCGGACGAGCCGCCGCTGGGCGACCTCGTCGCGCGGGTCGCGCCGCCCGTCGAGCACGAGGCGGACGGGATCGTGGAGCTGGAGGTCGAGGCATCGCTCGGCGCCGGCGACACACCGGGCTGGCCGTACGGCGCAGCGCCGGACGGGCGTCCCTCGGGCGCGGACGTCGGTCTGCGGCTGGTGCCGTATCACCGGTGGGGCAACCG
Organism: Nonomuraea sp. H19; assembly: GCF_052068215.1. Classification (NCBI taxonomy): domain Bacteria; kingdom Bacillati; phylum Actinomycetota; class Actinomycetes; order Streptosporangiales; family Streptosporangiaceae; genus Nonomuraea; species Nonomuraea sp. H19. The sequence goes on from NZ_JBQHCV010000019.1 coordinate 206,205, forward strand.
GGGTCCCGCGACCATGCGTGTCTGGCTACCGATCTGAAATCCCTGGGAGAGAAGCACATGCGTAAAGGGCTGACCTGTTTAGCCGTGTTAGCGCTCACAGTCTCTTTGGCGGCAGCGCCCGCGGCCGCTGTGGACGATCTCGGCCTGCCGGTGTTCACCGGCGCCGACCCGGTGCCTGATGAGCCGGTCGGGTACCACCCGCGCAAGATGATGGAGGAGATCTACAAGAAGGAGAAGGGCGGCGACTCGTACTGGATCGACCGCATGCTGGCCCGTCCTGGCGACGATCCGGCGGGAACGTGGTTGATGTCGCGTGGCCGGGCGCTGTTCATGAAGGAGCACGACCCCAGGAAGATCGGGTTCGGCGGGTACGCGGCGTACTGGGAGAGCATCGACAACCGGGACGCGTACACGATCTCGTTCGGGACCGGCCTGAACGAGGACGTGTCCAAGCGGCTGCAGATGCCCAGCCACTGGAGCGGCCAGTACGCCGGGGACGGGCTCTCGGTCGGGGTGAAGAAGTTCATCACCCACGAGAACGTGGCCGTGACCACGCTGGAGATCACCAACACGGGGTCGGCGGCGCGGTCGGTGCCGATCACCGTGACCTCGCCCTACGCCAAGACCGCCGACGGGGACCGCGAGCTGACCGGCGTCGTGGCGGCCAAGAACAAGCTGACCACGATCTTCCCGAGGCTCAGCGGCGACGGGCTGAAGGCGTCGGACGGCACCCTGAAGGGCTCGGTGACGGTCGAGCCGGGCAAGACCGTGCGGACCAAGGTGCAGATGGGCTTCGTCACCGAGGAGCTGCCGGGGTCGCGCGCCGAGTACGACGGTTACAAGGGCCGCTCGCCGGAGAAGGCGCTGCGGCGCCAGCTCCAGGACTACAACGCCTGGTGGGCGGAGAACATCCCCTACATCGACGTGCCGGACGAGAACATCAAGAAGTTCGTGTACTACCGCTGGTGGCTCATGCGCTTCAACTTCCTCGACGCCGACATCCCCGGGAACGACTACCAGTTCCCGACGTCGGTGGAGGGCGCGCTGGGCTACAACAACGCGATCGTGCTGACCGTGCCGATGTTCGTGCAGGACCTGAAGTACCTGCGGGACCCGATCTACTCGTACGGGCCGTGGGTGTCGGCGGGCGAGGTCTCGCGTAACTCGAAATACACCGACAACCCGGGCGACCCGGAGAACTGGTCGAACAGCTACACGCAGTACATCTCCGCGGCGGCGCTGGAGAGCTACCAGATCCACGGTGGCCAGCCGGCGATCCTGCGCAACCTCGCCCGCTACGCCGAGAAGGACGTCTACGGCCAGCTCGACGCCTACGACTCCAACAAGAACGGCGTCATCGAGTACGCGTGGGAGGCCATGACCGGCAACGACGCCGACGCGGTGTCGTTCCACTTCTACGACCGGGCCAACGAGCGGCTCGAAGGCGCCTACGTGTACGCCAACGCGATGGCGGCGGCGCAGGCGTACGAGCTGTCGGGCGACGCGGCCAAGGCCGCCGAGATGCGCGGCGTGGCCGACAAGGTCAAGAACGGCATCCTCACCCTGCTCTGGGACGAGGAGAACAAGCTGTTCAAGCACCGCGACCTGCAGACGGGCAACCTGATCCCATGGAAGGAGTCGAACAACTACATCCCGTACGCGACGGGCCTGGTGCCGACGGACGACCCGAAATACCGGGAGGCGCTGCGGTTGTGGTCTGATCCCGCGGAATATCCGATCTTCCCGGCGTACACCGCCAACCAGAAGGACAAGGCGGAAGCGGCGGCCCGGGGCATTCCGGGCTCGAACAACTTCTCGCAGATCAACTCGACCCGGAACTTCCAGCTGTTCTCCAAGGCCATGCGCCAGTACGAGACGCCGCACATCACGGCCGACCAGTACAAGCAGCTGCTCTACTGGAACGCCTGGTCGCAGTTCGTCGGCGGGGACACCCGCTACCCCGACGCCAACGAGTTCTGGGCCGACTGGAACAAGACCACCAAGACCATCGGCTACCGCTCCTGGATCCACCACACGATCCTGGGCAGCAGCAACTGGACCGTCATCGAGGACGTCATGGGCCTGCGCCCGCGCTCGGACGGCAAGGTCGAGCTGTGGCCGGTGGACATCGGCTGGGACCACTTCACCGTCAACGGCATCAACTACCGCGGCAACGACCTCACCATCGTCTGGGACAAGCCGGGCGACGGGAAGAAGCACTACGCCGGGGTGCCCGAGGGGTACTCGATCCTGATCGACGGCAAGCGCAAGGTCACCCTGTCCGGCCTGGCGCACGCCGTCTGGGACCCGGCGACGGGCAAGGTCGAGGGCGACCCGAATGTCACGGTCGTGCACGCCGAGAAGGCCGCCTCGATGAAGGCCCCCGCCCAGGTCGAGCTGGCAGGTGACCGCGTCGAGGACCTGTTCCAGAAGGCCGGCGTGGACCTGCGCACCACCCGCCCGAATTTGGTCAAGTCCGCCACCGCCTCCCACGGCGACCCCGCCGGCGCGGTGGACGGGTTCACCATCAACGAGCCGCACTGGGGCAGCAAGGGCTCCGGCAAGCCGCAGGACTGGCTGGAGGTGGACCTCGGCTCGGCCCAGAAGGTCGACCAGCTCAAGCTGTACTTCTTCAACGACCGCAAGGCGGCCGGCTACAGCGAGCCCGCCTTCTACTCGGTGCAGTACCAGGACGGCGACGCCTGGAAGGACGTGCCGAACCTGGCCAGGAAACCGGTCTACCCGCGGGCGAACCTCAACGAGGTCCGCTTCCCGGCCGTCACGGCGCAGAAGCTGCGGGTGCTGGTCACGCACCGGCCCGGCTACGCGACGGGCTTGAAGGAGGTGCAGGCGTATCTGACGGGCGCCGGCACCGGCACGGTCACCAACCGGGCGCCGTACGTGGTGGTCGTGCCCGATCCCACCTTCAGCCGGCCGGGCCAGGCCAGGCTCGACGCGGTGGCCAAGGACGACGCGCTGCCGTCGGGCAAGCTCACCACCCAGTGGACCAAGGTCGACGGGCCCGGCGAGACGTTCTTCACCGACCCGACGGGCACGAGCACGGTGGTCTCGTTCTCCGAGGCGGGCACGTACCGGTTGAAGCTCACCGCCACGGACGGCGAGAAGAGCGGCTCCGCGACCGTGACCGTCACCGCGTCGGCCCAGGCCGCGCAGGTGAACGTGGCGCCCAAGGCCACGCCCACGGCCTCCTACACCTCGCCGTGGGAGAAGGTCACCGCCGTCAACGACGGCATCGACCCGCCGCGCTCCAACGACGGCGCCAACCCGCGCTGGGGCACCTGGCCGCAGCAGGGCACGCAGTGGGTGCAGCTCGAATGGCCGTCGCCGGTGCGGATCAACAAGAGTGACGTGTACTTCTTCGACGACGGCGGCGGCGTGCGCGTCCCCGCCTCGTGGAAGATCCAGCAGTGGGACGGCGACTCGTTCGAGGACGTCACCGGCGTCGCCTCCTACCCGAAGGCGGTCGACGCCTACAACACCGTCTCGTTCGACACCGTCACGACCTCCAAGCTGCGCGTCCAGCTGGAGGCCGGCGGGGCGTCGGTCGGGCTGCTGGAGGCGAAGGTGTACGAGGTCCCGCCGGACTCCGTGCGCCCCGTGCACGTCCCCACCCTGGTCGACACGCTGCCCAAGCTGCCGGCCACCGTGGAGACCCTGTACGCGGACGGCGCCCGCAGCTCGGCCGCCGTCACCTGGCAGCAGGTCACGATCGACCAGGTGAAGACCGGCGGCACCAGCTTCACCGTCGCCGGGCTCGCCGAGGGCGTCCGCCAGCCCGCCCAGGCCACCGTGTACGTCCGGACGACCGCGGCGGTGACCATCACCTCGATCGCCGAGGAGGCGGTCACCACCCGGGCCGGGGTGGCGCCGGTGCTGCCCAAGACCGTCGTGGCGACGTACAACGACGGGTCGAAGGACAGTTCGGTGGCCGTCACGTGGGAGGCGATCGATCCCGGCAAGTACGCCCAGCCGGGCACGTTCACCGTGACCGGCCAGGTGGCGGGCACGTCCGTCGCCGCCAAGGCCACGATCACCGTGGAGTAGCGCCTATCCTGTCCTGGCTCCGTGCGGTCAGCGGGGCCAGGACAGGGCCTCGGCGGTAACGCCGGGGGATTTATCCCGATATTGGGTCATAATCCTGTGACGCTTTGTTGGGATGCGTGCCCGGGATCGAAAGGCGGAGAGCACGGTTGGCTAGATTCGCCGAGATCGCCGGGAAAGTTTCGTTCGCGAGAGCATGCGCCCTCCTCATGGCGGTGGCCTCGCCGGTCCTCGCCGTCGCGGCGGTGCTGATCTGGGCCGGGCTGCCGCCGGAGTGGACGCCGGGCCGGACCATCAGCCCGCAGTCCGCCGTCACCCTGACCTTCCCCGCGGTCGGCGCGTTCCTGATCTTCCACCGGCCCCGGCTCAACCTGGCGTGGCTCATGAGCATCGGCGGCTTCGCGGCCGCCGTCAGCGACTTCTCCAACGCGCTGATGATCCGCACCGCCGCGGACGGCAACCTCGACGTCGCGGGCTGGTTCCGGCTTCCGGTGAATCTCGGGTGGGCGGTGTGCGGGGTGGCGCTCACGATGCTGTTGCCGCTGTACTCGCCGGACGGCCGCCTGCCCTCCCGGCGCTGGCGGGCCGTCCTGCTGCTAGGGTGCGCCGGCATCACGGTCATGCTGGTCCGCGGCACGTTCCGGCTGCCGCCCCGCGAGGGGTACCCGTTCCCCGAGGTCATCCCCAACTCGCTGCACCTCCCCTCGTTGACCCCGTACGCCCAGATGATGGCGGTGGTCGGCTGGACGTGCATCTACACGGCGATGGCGCTGTCGGCGCTCTCCCTGGCGGTGCGGATGCGCCGGGCCGACCCGGTCGTGAGGCGGCAGATCGGGTGGCCGCTGTTCGCGTTCTCCGGCTACATCGTGTTCCTGGTCGCGGGCGCCTTCATACCCGGGCTCAGATGGCCGGTGATCGCGTGGGCGGCGGCCGTCCCGTTCGCCGTGGCGTTCTCCGTGATGCGCTACCGGCTGTTCGGGATCGACACGGTGATCAGCCGCACCTTCGTGGCGGTCGGACTGGTGGCCGCGGTCAGCGCGGTCTACTTCGGCGTGGGCGCGCTGTCGAGCCTGCTGGTCTCCGGCTATGACGAGGTGGCCGGGATCGCCGCCGCGCTGTTCGCGGGCGGGTTCTTCCAGCCGCTGCGGCGCGCGCTGCAGCGCATGGTGGACCTCATGCTGTACGGGGCCGTCGGCGACCCCGCCATGCTCGCCGAGCGCCTGACGCAGGCGGTGCGCCGCGGCGACCCCGCCGAGGCGTTGACCTCGGTGGTGAGCGTGTTACGTGACGGGCTGGCGGTCGAGGGCCTGGCCGTCGAGGTGGCCGACGGCGAGCCCCGCTACGTCGAGAGCGGCCGCGTCGGCGCCGACCCCCGCGAGGTCCCGCTGGTCTGGCACGGCGAGCGGGTCGGCCGGCTGCTCGTCGGCCCACCCGGACCGCGCCGCTTCCCGGCCGCGCACAATGAGCGGGTGCTGGCCGCGCTCACCCCGTACGCCGCCGACGTGGCCCATGCCGTGCGGATGGCGGCCGACCTGCAGCGCTCCCGGGAGCGCATCCTCACGACCCGGGAGGAGGAGCGCCGGCGGCTGCGCCGCGACCTGCACGACGGGCTCGGCCAGACCCTCTCGGCGATGGCGATGACCATCAACATGGCCCGCCTCAGCTTGAAGAAGTCCCCGGACGCGGCCGACGAGCTGCTGCGGGAGCTGCACTCGGGCATGAACGCGGTCACGGCGGACATCCGCGAGCTCGTGTACGGCCTGCGCCCGCCCGCACTCGACGACCTCGGCCTGGACGGGGCCGTGCGCCGGCTGGCGGGGCAGTCGCCGGCGGCGGTCGAGGTGTCGATCGAGGGCAGCCTGTCCGACCTGCCCGCGGCCGTCGAGGTGGCGGTCTACCGGATCGTCCAGGAGGCGCTCACCAACATCGGCAAGCACGCCGACGCGTCGTTCGTCCGGATCGCGCTGCAGCGGGAACCGTCGGGGATACGTGTGCTGATCGCCGACGACGGCAAGGGGCTGCCGGGGTCGTACCGGGCGGGGGTGGGGCTCGGCTCGATGCGGGAACGGGCCGCGGAGCTGGGCGGGATCTGCGTGATCGGCAGCGAGCCGGGCGCGGGAACCCGCGTCGAGGTCATGCTCCCGCTGCTGTCCGCGCCGACCGAGGCGTTGACCTGAGCATCATGTCCACGGCGGGTGCGAGCACCATCCTGCTCGCCCTGCCCGCCGACCCGCTGCCCACCGCCACCGCCTTCGCCGACCTGGCCGCTGCGGCCGTCGTGACCCGCCCCGGCCGGTAATCTCGCGGAGGCCCGCCGTTCAATCTCGCGGAGGCGCGCCGTCTATCCGGGTGAGACTCTCGCTCGACCGGAGCGCCGGGAGGCCTGCGGCGATCGCGCTGAGGAGGCGGATCATTGTGGGCTGCAGCGGGCGGCAGGCGGCGGCGAGGTCCGGGTCCTGGGCGTAGAGCTCGGCCAGCGTCGGGGCGGGGTTGGCGACGGGATAGAGCATCCCGGCCAGGCCGACGGCGGAAGAGGCGAGCTCCACGCCCTCGGACTCCGTCAGGTCCGTGACATCGGCGACCTGCCTGCCGACGTCGGTGATCACGTCCAGCACGGCCCGCTTGAACGTGCGCGCCGCCGGCACCGACACGTTGTGCTCCAGGCTGGTCGCGGTGTGGCTGAGAAGGTCGCAGAACAGCGGCCGGTCGGCGAGCGTCTCCGTCAGCGCCCGCACCACGTCGGCGCTGCCGGTAGCCTCCCGCAGGCGGGCGGCGACCGCCTCCGCCCACCGGTCCCATTCCTCCGCGGCCAGGTGGAGGTAGATCTCCTCGCGGGTGCCGAAATAGCGCACGACGTTGGACTTCGCCAGCCCGACGGCCTCCGCGACCGCCCCCAGGCTGACGTTGCGCACGCCGGAATCGGCGGCGAGCTGCCGGGCGGCGGCGAGGATCGCCTCGCGCCGCTGCTGCTTGTGCTCCGGCCGCCTGGCCCGGACGAATGCCGACCGCGTCATGTCGCCTGCCAGCATACGGCCCCGCGTGTAACAGAACACCGTCCTCTTGTTAAGGGAACAGTGTTCTGTTAGCGTCGGACCGAGTTCCAGTGGAAGGAAGAGCGTGACCGAGATACAGATGCGGGTGAACGGCGTCGAGGAGAAGCTCGAGGTCGAACCGTGGGTCAGCTTGCTCGACGCCCTGCGGGAGCGCTTGGGGGTGACCGGCCCGAAGAAGGGCTGCGACCAGGGCGCCTGCGGCGCGTGCACGGTGCTCGCCGACGGCGTGCGGATCAACGCCTGCCTGGCCCTGGCCGTCCAGTACGCGGACAAGGAGATCACCACGATCGAGGGGGTCGCGCCGCATCCCCTGCAGGAGGCGTTCATCCGCCACGACGGCTTCCAGTGCGGCTACTGCACCCCGGGCCAGGTCTGCTCGGCGATCGCGATGCTGGCCGAGCACGCCGCGGGCATGCCGAGCGCCGTGACCGGATCCGGCCCCGCCACGCTGGACGACGCCGAGATCAGGGAGCGGATGAGCGGGAACCTGTGCCGCTGCGGCGCCTACAACGGCATCGTCGACGCGATCAAGGAGGTCGCGGGATGAGGCCGTTCGCGTACGTCAAGCCGGCCGACCTCGACGCAGCCGTCCACGCGGTCGCCGGCGATCCCGGCGCGCGCTTCCTCGGCGGCGGGACCAACCTGGTCGATCTGATGCGGGAGGGCATCGAGCGGCCGGACACCGTCGTGGACGTCACCGCGCTGCCGCTCGACGAGGTCATCGAGCTGCCCGATGGCGGGCTGCGCATCGGCGCGCTGGTGCGCAACAGCACGCTGGCCGCCGACCTGCGGGTCCGCAACCGCTATCCGGTGCTTTCGCAGGCGATACTCTCCGGCGCCTCGGCCCAGCTCCGCAACATGGCCACCGTGGGCGGCAACCTGCTGCAACGCACCCGCTGCCCGTACTTCTACGACCGGGCCTCGGCCTGCAACAAGCGCGAGCCGGGCGCCGGCTGCGACGCATTCGGCGGCGTCAACCGCTCCCACGCCGTCCTGGGCGTGAGCGACAGCTGCATCGCCACGCATCCCTCCGACATGTGCGTGGCGCTGGCCGCCCTGGACGCCGTCGTCGAGGCACGCAGCGTGCGCGGCACGCGCCGGATCCCCCTGGTGGACTTCCATCTGCTGCCCGGCGACACGCCGCAGAACGAGACCGCGCTCGCCGCCGACGAGCTGATCACGGCCGTCGAGCTGCCGCCGATCGCGGCCCCTTCCCGTTACCGCAAGGTCCGGGACCGGGCGTCGTACGCGTTCGCCCTGGTCTCCGTGGCCGCGGCGCTGGAGGTGCGGGACGGGACGGTGACCGCGATCCGCCTGGCGCTGGGCGGGGTCGCGCCCAAGCCGTGGCGGGCGCACGAGGCCGAGCGGCTGCTGCTCGGCGGCCCGGCGACCGAGGAGGCGTTCCGGCGCGCGGCCGACGCCGAGCTGGCGCCCGCGACCGTACGGCCGGGCAACGCCTTCAAGGTCGAGCTGGCCCGCGCCACGCTCGCGGCCACGCTCCGCGAGCTGAGCACCGGAGAGGACGCGGGATGACCACGAAATACGCCGAGACCACGGCGCACGAGAAGTACGTGGGCCGCCGCGTCGACCGGCTCGACGGCCGCGCCAAGACCACCGGCGAGGCCCGCTACGCGGCCGAGTACTCCTACCCCGGCCTGGCCTACGCCGCGCTCGTGCACGCGACGATCCCCCGGGGCCGGATCACCGCCATCGACACCGCCGCCGCCCGCGCCGTGCCCGGCGTGATCGCGGTGCTCACCCACGAGAACGCCCCCGCCATGAAACCCGCGCCCAAGGTCAGCATGATGGACCTCAGCACGCTTGTCATCGGCACGTCGGTCAACTACCTGGCCACCGACGAGGTGCACTGGAACGGCCAGCCGGTGGCGGTCGTGGTCGCCGAGACGCCCGAGACCGCCCGGCACGCGGCCTCCCTGGTGCGGCCGGCGTACCAGGAGCTGCCCGCCGCGGTCGACTTCGCGGCCGAGGAGCCGAACGCCATCCCGCAGAAGAGCAGCGCGCTGCAGTCGGGCGGGGCCGACAAGGGCGACGCGCGGGCGGCTCTGGCGGCCGCGCCGGTGTCGGTGGACCTGCGCTTCACCACGCCGCCGCACCACCACAACGCGATCGAGCCGCACGCGACGACCGCCGTGTGGGACGGCGACCGCCTTACCGTGCACGAGGGCTCGCAGGCCATCACGTGGATGCGCAAGCACCTCGCCGCCCGGTTCGGCGTCCCCGAGCAGGGCATCCGCCTGCTGTCCCCCTACGTGGGCGGCGCGTTCGGCGGCAAGACCATGGTCTGGGCGGGCACGCTGCTGGCCGTGCTGGCGGCGCGGGCGACCGGCCGGCCCGTACGGCTGGCGCTCACCCGCGCGGGCGTCTACCACACGGTCGGCGGCCGCACCCCCAGCACGCAGCGGGTCGCGCTGGGCGCGGACCCGGACGGGAAGCTGACCGCGCTCATCCACACCAGCGTGGCCAGACTGGGACGGATCGGCGGCATGCCGGAGCAGATCACCTCCGCCTCGCGGCACCTCTACGACGTCCCCGACATCCACCTGCGCCAGAACATCGTCCAGCTCGACCTGCTCGCCAACACGGCCATGCGGGCGCCGGGGGAGTCCATCGGCACCTTCGCCCTGGAATCGGCCGTGGACGAGCTCGCCTGCGAGCTGGGCATGGACCCGATCGAGCTGCGGATGCGCAACGAGCCCGCGCGCGACCCGATGAGCGGCAAGAGGTTCGCACACCGGATGCTGCGGGAGGCGTACGCGCTGGGGGCCGAGCGGTTCGGCTGGCACGAGCGCGACCCGCGGCCCGGCTCGATGCGGGACGGGCGGTGGCTGGTCGGCATGGGGGTCGCGACCGCGTACCATCCGGCGTTCCAGCTTCCCGCGAGTGTCACCGTGCGGCTGGGCGCGGACGGCGGGGTCGTGGTGCGGTGCGGCCTGCACGAGATGGGCATGGGCGCGGCGACCGCGCAGGCGCAGATCGCCGCCGACGAGCTGGGCGTGCCGCTGGAGTCGGTACGCGTGGAGTACGGCGACTCCGACCTGCCGCCGGGCCCCGCCGCGGGCGGCTCGGCGCAGACCGCGAGCGCGGCCGCCGGCGTGCTGGCCGCCTGCCGCAAGCTGAAGCAGTCCGTGCTCACCCTGGCGCGGCGCGCGCCCGAGTCCCCGCTGCGCGGCCGCCGGCTGGACGACCTGCAGGCCCGCGACGGCGGGCTTTACCACGGCGGGAGCGGCGAGACGTACGCGGCGATCCTGGCCAGGGCGGGCCGCGACCACGTGGAAGCCGCGATCAAGGGGAGCATGGTCAAGTTCCTGGCGAAGATGCTCCGCGACCAGCGGCGCTGGGTGAAGGCGGCGAGCGGGGCACAGTTCTGCGAGGTGCGGGTCGACCGGGACACCGGTGAGGTGCGCGTGTCGCGCTGGGTCGGCGTGTTCGACGTCGGCCGGGTCATCAACGCCAAGACGGTGGACAGCCAGCTGCGCGGCGGCATCGTGATGGGAATCGGCATGGCGCTGTCGGAGGAGACCCTCGTCGATCACCGTACCGGCCGGATCATGAACCCGAGTCTGGCCGAGTATCACGTGCCCGTGCACGCCGACATCCCCCGCATCGATGTGCACTGCCTGGACGACCCGGACCCGACCATGCCCCTGGGGCTGATCGGGGTGGGCGAGGTCGGCATCACGGGGGTCGCCGCCGCCGTGGCCAACGCCGTGCGCCACGCCACCGGCAAGAGGGTCCTCGACCTGCCCATCACCCTCGACAAGCTGCTGTGAGAGAGGCGGGGGCCCGGGCGGCCGCCCGGGCCGCCGCCGTGCCCGGCGGGCTCACCATCGCCGTGACGGTGGCGCCGTCGATCAGCACGAGCAGCTGCTCGGCGAGCAGGTCGGGATCCTCCGCCTCCGCCGCGAGCCCGCGCAGGTAGTCGCGCAGCCGCTGTTTGTGCCGCCGCACCACGTCCCGTACGGCGTCGGACGTGGTGCCCAGCTCCTCGTAGGCGTTGACGAAGCCGCACCCGCGGAAGTCGTCCTCGCCGAACCACCGCTCCAGCCACGCGAACACGGCGGAGATCGCGTGCTGCCGTTCGGCGACGTACGTGGTGAGCGAGGACATCCACCGCTCGTCCCGCCGCTCCAAGTAGGCCACGACCAGCGCCTCCTTGGACGGGTAGCACTGGTAGAGGCGCTTGAGCGACACGCCGGAGGCCGCCCGGACGTCGTCCATGCCCACCGCTCGCACGCCGCGCCGGTAGAAGAGCTCGCCCGCCGCCGCGAGGACCCGCTCCGCAGGCTCCATGGAGACCTCCGCTTGCTGGGGAGAACGGTCGTTCTCTAGGCTATCCGGGAGAACGCCCGTTCTCTGTCCGTCCGAGGAGGCCCCATGTCCCGCCCGCCCGTCCCGCCGTTCACCGAGGAGACCGCCCGCATCAAGGTCCAGGCCGCCGAGGACGCCTGGAACACGTGTGACCCGGACCGGGTCGCGCTCGCGTACACGGAGGACTCCGTCTGGCGCAACCGCGACCAGTTCCTGGCCGGCCGCGACGAGATCAGGGAGTTCCTGCGCCGCAAGTGGGACAGGGAGCTGGACTACGCCCTGCGCAAGGAGCTGTGGGCGGTGCTGGGCGACCGCATCGCGGTCCGCTTCCAGTACGAGTCGCGCGACGCCTCCGGCCAGTGGTGGCGCAGCTACGGCAACGAGCAGTGGGAGTTCGACCAGTCGGGGCTGATGCGGCGCAGGGAGGCGAGCATCAACGACGTCCGCATCGAGGCCGCCGACCGCCGCATCTTCGGCCCGCGCGGCGACGACGAGCGCGGCGTGGACGTCCTGCCGCTCAGGTGAGGTAACGCAGCCACAGGTACGGCACCGACAACGCCACGGTCACCAACGTCACGACCAGCCCGTACCGGGTGAACTGCCAGAAACTGATCGGGGTGCCGTTGCGGGCGGCGATGCCGAGGATCACCACGTTGGCCGCCGCCCCGACGGCCGTGGCGTTCCCGCCGAGGTCGGCGCCGATGGCCAGGGCCCACCACAGCACCTGGGCCGGGCCGTTGCCGCCGTTGGCCTGGACGAGGTCGGCGACGATGGGGCTCATGGTGGCGACGTACGGGATGTTGTCGATGATGGCCGACAGCCCGGTCGAGGCCCACAGCAACAGCATGGTGGTCAGCGCGAGCCGCCCGTGCGTGGCCTGCGCGGCGGCCTCGGAGATCTGGCGGATCACCCCGGTCTCCACCAGCGCCCCGACCATGACGAACAGCCCCGCGAAGAACACCAGGGTCGGCCACTCCACCTCGCGGATGGCGTCCTCGGTCGTCACCTTGGTCGCCGCCACCAGCACCCCGGCCCCGAGCAGCGCCACCACCGACGGCTCGTAGTGCAGCACCGGATGCAGCACGAACGCCACCATCACCAGCGCCAGCACGGCCAGCGACTGCCAGAGCAGCCTGCGGTCGGCGATGGCCTCGCGCTCGTTCAGCGTCATGATCTCCGCGGCCAGCTCGGGGTCGTACCGGAACGACTTCCTGAACAACCACCGGCACAGCCCGGCGAACACGGCGACCAGCACGACGATCAGCGGCGCCATGTGGATGAGGAAGTCGTTGAAGGTCAGCCCGCCGCGGCTGGCGATGATGATGTTCGGCGGATCACCGACCAGCGTGGCGGCGCCCCCGATGTTGGACGCCATGGCCTCGGCGATCAGGAACGGCGCCACCGGCAGCGCCAGCCGCTCGCACACCAGGAACGTCACGGGCGCGATCAGCAGCACGGTCGTCACGTTGTCCAGCAGCGCCGACGCGGACGCCGTGATCAGGATCAGCAGCACCATCAGCCGGTACGGCCTGCCTCTGGCCCGCTTGGCCGCCCAGATGGCCAGGAACTCGAACACGCCGGTCTGTTTCAGCACCCCGACGATGATCATCATCCCGAGCAGCAGGAAGATCACATTCCAGTCGATCCCGGAATGCTCGTCGAAGAACGCCGCGCCCGCGTCGGTGGCGTGGATCAGCAACATGATCCCCGCACCGCCGAGCGCCGCCGCCACCCGGTGCACCTTCTCGGTGGCGATCAACGTGTACGCGGTGAGAAACGCGGCCACCGCCACCCAGGCCGTTACGGTCACGCGGGCACATTAGTCCAGTTTGGGTTCTTCGTGCGGTTTGCCCTTGAGTTCATGGAAGCCCGGGGTCCCGGCCACCAGCAACGTGCCGTCCCAGAGCCGCCCGGCGTCCTCCCCGCGCGGCAGGCGCGACACCACCGGCCCGAAGAACACCACGCGCCCACCGTCGACGGAGACGATGGGGGTGCCCACGTGCTCGCCGATCAGCCCGATGCCCTCGGCGTGCGAGGCCCGTACGACGTCGTCGTAGTCCGTGGACATGCCGGCCTCGGCCAGTTCCACCGGCAACCCGGCCGTCGCCAGTGCCGTGCGCAGGTCGCCGATCCAGTCGCCGGTGCCGGTCGTCCACATCGCGGTGTACAACCGCCCCAGCGCCTCCTGCCCATGATCACGTTGCACGGCCGCGCAGACCCGCACCGGGACCCACAGGTACCCCTCCGGGTCGCCCTCGGGATCGTCGTCCCGGCCCTCGTTGAGCACCGACAGGCTCATCACGTGCCATCGCACCTCGACCGGCCGCACCCGCTCCACCTCCAGCAGCCACCGGGAGGTGAGCCAGGTGTACGGGCAGGACGGGTCGAACCAGAAGTCCGCCACCACAGTGCCGCTCATGATCACCACAATACGGGAAGGCCGCCGCCCGGTACGGTACGGGCGGCGGCCACAGAGGCGATCAGCGCAGGTCAGAGGCCGATCTTGCCGACCCCGGCGCCGGCCTGGACCTTCGCCGGGACGGTCGCGGGATCGTCGAGCGTGTAGGGGTAGTAGGTGCTGGGCTCCACGACGGTGCCGGCCGTTTCCGGCGCTCCCGAGTTGACGTACAGGTTGCGCCGTTCGACCACCCGTCCCGGATCGCTCTCCGCGTAGCCGACGTGGATCGGATGGGCGACGTTCTCGAAGTAGTTGCCCTCCACCAGCACGCCGGCGTTCTGCGTGGACGCGATGCCGTACAGGGAGTTGTTGCGGTAGTAGTTGTTGAACACGTGCACCGGCTCGCCGAAGCGGGCGCGCGGATGCCGCTGGTCGGTGCCGTCGAAGAAGTTGTGGTGGTAGGTGACCTTCAGCTTGCCGATGTCGGCGGTGTAGGTGTCGGAGTGGCCGAGCAGCATCGCTTTGCTGTGGCTGTGGAACTTGTTCCAGGAGATGGTGACGTAGTCCGACTCCCGCTTGACGTCCAGCAGGCCGTCGTAGCCGTTGGACAGGTCGTTGTGGTCGATCCACACGTGGTGGGCCTTGTTGGTGACGCTGATGGAGTCGTCACCGGCGTCGGTGAACTTGATGTTGCGGATGATCACATTGTTGCCCGGCCTGGTCGTGGAGCCGAGCTGGAGGCCGCCGCCGGTGATCTCGGCGGTGCTGCCGACGCCGAGGATGCTCTTGTTGGCCACCACGGTGATCATGCCGCTGACCTGGATGCGGCCGGTGATGCGCAGGATGAACGCCCCGGCGCGCCCGGCATAGTCCTTGAGCTGGGCGCCCGTGGTGATGGTGACCTCGGTGCCGCCCGCGCCGCCGGTGGTGCCGTTCTGGCCGAGGGCGTTGACGGAGGCGAACCCGATCGGCCCGTCCGCGGCCGCGGACGAGGCGGGTGCCGATAACGGCGTCAGGGAGATGATCAGCGCAGCCGCGGCGGCCGTGCGCCACGGTTTCCGGATAAGGGTGGACATCGCGGCCTCCTCAGATCTTCCCGACGCCGGCGCCGGCCGGTACGACGGTCGGCACGGTGCTGGCCGGGTCGGCGGTGTAGGGGTAGTAGGTGCGCGGCTCGGTCACCGTGCCCCGCGTCTCGATCTCGTGGTTGCAGTCGACGAGGATGTTGTCGCGCTGGACGATGCGCCCGAGGTCGCCACTGAACTCCACCCGCCCCGGGTTGTTGACGCTGAAGAAGTAGTTGCCCTCCATCAGGACCTTGGCGTCGTTCGTGGACGCGACGCCGTAACTGTTGTCCCGGTAGTAGTTGTTGTAGACGTGCACCAGCTCGGAGAACCGCACGCGCGGATGCCGCTGGTCGGAGGCGTCGAAGTAGTTGTGGTGATATGTCACCCGCAACCGCCCGATGTCCTGCGGCCCCGCGTCCTCGTCGTGGCCGAGCAGCAGGGTCTTGTCGTGGTCGTGGAACCGATTCCAGGACACGGTGACGAAGTCCGAGCCCCGCTTGATGTCGACCGCGCCGTCGTCGCCGTTGGAGAAGTCGTTGTGGTCGATCCAGATGTGATGGCTGAACATCTGCACGTTGATCAGGTCGTCCGTCGCGCCGGAGAAGGAGATGTTGCGGATGATGATGTTGTGCACGGCGTTCGCGGGCGGCGACGTCACGTCGTCGTCGACCGGCAGCCCGATGTTGAGCCCACCGCCGACCAGGGCGGCGTTGCCGCCGAGCCCGATGATGGTCTTGTCGGAGGTCACGTTGTGCATGCCGTCCGTCGAGCCGGTGGGCAGGGTGATGGTGCCGCTCACCTGGATGACGTACGGCCCCGGCCGGGCGATGTAGTCGAGGAACTGCTGGGTCGTGGACACGGTGACGGTGGGGCCGCCTGCGCCGCCCGTGGTGCCGTTCTGGCCGAGCGCGTTGACCGTGGCGAACCCGATCATCGGATCCGCCGCCTGGGCGTGGGCCGGGGCGCTCGCACAGGTCACGTACACCAGGAGCGCGGCGAGCATCCCGAGCCATTTCGAAGGTCGCATGATCGCTCCTCTGAGACTCAGATCTTGCCTACTCCGGCGCCCGCGGTGACCGCCGCCTTCACGCCGTTCGGGTCGTCCAGGGTGTAGCTGTAGTACGAGCTGGGCTCCTGCACGCTGCCGCTGCAGTCAGGCGCCCCGGACTCGTCGACGAACACGTTGTTCCGCGCCACACACCTGCCGCCCGGCCCCGCGTACGAGTTGCTCACCGGCTCCTCGACCCGCTCGAAGTAGTTGCCCTCGACCAGGCAGCCGGCGTTCGCCTGGCAGGCCACGCCGACGTCGGTGTTGTAGACGTAGTAGTTGTTGAACACGTGCACCGGCTCCCCGAACCGCACCCGCGGGTTGCGCTGCGGCGTCCGGTCGAACCAGTTGTGGTGGTAGGTGACCTTCAACCGGCCCACGTCCTGCGCGTCGTTGTCGTCGTCGTGGCCGAGCAGCATGGTCTTCGTGTGGTCGTGCACGTGGTTCCAGGACACGGTGACGTACGACGATCCGCGCTTGATGTCGACCAGCCCGTCGTAGCCGTCGGCGAGGTCGTTGTGGTCGATCCAGATGTGGTGGGAGAACATCTGGACGTTGATCGAGTCGTCGGTGGCGCCCCTGAAGACCAGGTTGCGGATGATGATGTTGTGCACGGCGTTCGCGGGCGGCGAGGTGATCGCGTCATCCGGGGGGAGGCCGATGTTGAACCCGCCGCCGGTGATGCCGGAACTCGCGCCGACGCCGACGATCGTCTTGTCGGAGGTGACGTTGTGCATGCCGGCCGGGACCGTGATCATGCCGCGTACGCAGATGTTCAGCGGTCCGCTCTGCCCGATCGCCGAGATCAGCTCGGCGGCCGTGTCGACCTCCACCGTCGGCCCGCCGGCGCCGCCCGTGGTGCCGTTCTGACCCCAGGCGTTCACCGACGCGAACCCGGTGGGCGTGCCGGAGCTGGAGCACGAGCCGCCAGGCGGCAGCGTCGGGGTGGTCGGCGGGTCGGTCGGGCCGCCGATGTCGCTGACCAGCACGTCGTCGAACGAGGCGCTGGCGTAGTAGCCGGCCAGCCCCGTGCGTCCGGAGCCGAACGTGGCGTCCGTCGCCGAGACGACCTGCACGTGGTTGACGAAACCGCGCAGCGTGCTGCCGAAGGCTTCCAGCCGGAGCGTGTACCAGGTGCCGGGTGTCACCGTGGCCGCGGCCGTGGCGATCGTGGCCGGGGCGCCGCCGGTGCGCTTGCCCAGGATGACCGAGCCCGCGTTGCTCAGCCCGAGGAAGTAGTAGCTGCTGGTGCTCTGTGCCCTGGCCAGCACCGCGACGTGCCGCCCGGAGCCGTTGAACGCGATCGGCTTGACCCGCGCCTGCACCGCCTGGTCCGCCCAGCCGGCGCCGGCCACCGCGCGGGCGTCCGCGCTGGTGCCGGACTGCCGGTACGTCAGGGAGCCGTCGGTCACCACCGACCAGCTACCCCCGGACCTCGACCAGCCCGTGCTGTTCCCGTCCTCGAAGTCGTCCCCGAACAGCGTCGCGGCCGACGCACTGGGCACCCCCAGCAGCACCAGCGCCGCGGCCGTCGCCGTGGCGATGCTCGCCGCGAGGGCGGCGAGTGCTAAGCGGGTCTTGCGTGCTCTTCTCCTGCGCACCGTAGGGCCTCCGGTTGTGATGGCAGTGATGGCGACCGGACGCGCCCACGCTCCTGCGAGCGATGTACGCGCCGGTTCGCAGTGATGGCATGACCGTGGAACCCGCTGGTTGTGAACGGGTTCCTCACTGGATGTTGTGTTGCGCGTAAACTCGCGAGCTTCACACCTTTATGCAACCGATTGTTAGGAGAGTCAATGAGGTGCGGTGTGCAGTTTTGTTGCAATCGGTTGTTGCAAGCGATCAGGCCGTCTGCTGTGAATCGAGGTGCAACGGTCCAACGGTGAGATCCAGATCGTGCAAGCGATTGTAAGAACGCGCGGCCGTGCAACAGTTTCCGCGGTCGGCTCCTCTTGGAGGTGAAGGAACGACGAAGGGCGAGAACCGTTGGAAGGCGATCCCCGTTTCGCAGAGTTCGTCGCCGAGCGCGGCGACGCACTGCTGCGCTACGGCTACGTGCTGGCCGGCAATCCGCACGACGCGGCCGACCTGGTCCAGGAGGCGCTGCTGAAGCTGCGCGGTGCCTGGCACCGAGTGCGCTCGAAGGAGAATCCTGAGAGCTTCGTGCGTACGACGATGGCCAGGCTGCACATCGCCGCCTGGCGGCTGCGCAGGCGCGAACTGCTCGCCTGGGACCTGCCGGACCGCGCGCACCACGACCCGCTGCCCAGCGGCGACGAGCGCAGGATGTGGCAGGCGCTGGCCGGGTTGCCCCGTAAACAGCGCGCGGTGCTGGTGCTGCGCTACTACGAGCAACTCGACGACACCGAGATCGCCGCCGTGCTCGGGATCTCCCGCGGCACGGTCCGCAGTCAGGCCTCCCGCGCGCTGGACAAGCTCCGCTTCGCCACCCCGAGTGAGCAAAGCCCGACGACCAGGGGGAACACCCGATGAACGACGTCGAAGAGACCCTGCGCAGGACGTTCGGTCAGGCGGCCGAGCAGGCGCCCCGGCTGCCGGGCCCGCTGCCCGCCCGGCTCGAGAGCATCCACCTGCGCAGGAGGCGACGGGCCCGGATGGCGCTGGCCGCCGCGGCGGTCGTGCTGGTCGCGGGCGGCACGGCGGCAGTGCTCCGCGGCGGTGACATCACGACGGCCGTGCAAGATGCGGCCGCGTCGGGGCGAGGCGCCACGAGGCCGTCCGAGCATGTGGAGCGGGTCTGGCCGGAGGCGGTCCGGAAGATCCCGGCGAAAGGGCCGGGCGGGGAGGCGTGGCGACCGGTGACGTTCATCGACGATCGCACGCTGCTGCTCGTGACGGCTTCGGCGGGACCCGAAGGGGAGGCGACCGCCGTGTACTCCTACGACCTCGACAGCAATGCGCACCGCAAGATCGCCAATATGCCGGGGCCCGAGAACAGGTCGAGCTTCGCCGGCGGGTTCGCCGTCGGGGGCGGTCACCTGGTCTGGTGGACCTCGACGAAGGACCGCATCGCGCACCTCTGGGCCGTGCCGGTAGAGGGGGGGAAGCCCAGGATCGTCGCCGACCACAGCATCAAGGAAGGCGACGGCAGCGGGATCGACTCGCTCTCCGTGGTCGATGACAAGATCGTCTTTTCTCTCTATGTGGGCGGCGTCTTCACCGTTCCCGTCGCGGGCGGCACGGTTCAGCCGGTCGAGGGCGGCGCCGGGATGCATGTGCTGGCCTGGCCGTGGGTCGGCACGCCAGGAGTGGGAGGCGAGCCCCACGGCGCCCCGTTCGGCCGGATCCGGAATGTGGAGACCGGTGAGACCAGAACCGCCGTCATCCATCCGGGCGAGGAACTCCGCATCTGCGGTGTGACCATCTGTCTCGGCGAAACCCAGGACGGTAAGAACTTCTTCCGGCAGCGTGACGGCTCATCGCAGAAGAACGTGCCCGACGTCGTGAGCCCGGTGATCCCGCTGACCCAGAACCGTTTCTACGTCTCGCCGTACCTCGGAAGCGGGGGCCCTGCTGGCGTGGGCCTCCATGACCTGGACCGCGGGAAGTCGGCCGATCTGGGCATTCAAGGGGAGAGCGGCGGTTTCATGATGATGCCGTCCGCGGACCCGACGGGCAGGCTCCTCAGCTACACCATCGGCGACGACCTCTACCTGATCGACCTGGCCGAGATCCGGTAGCCCCTACGGGGCTGCACCGTGAAGACATCACCAGCACACCTTGGGATTGCGACGCCCCGGCGGCCGCGCCCTCTGCCGACCGCCGGCATCGCTAGGCTCTGCCGCTGGCCCAGGCCCAGGCGGCGATGGCGACCCGGTTCCGGGCGCCGGTCTTGCGCTGGATGACGGAGATGTGGTTCTTGACCGTGCCGGGGGAGAGGAAGAGCTCTGCTGCGATCTCGGCATTGGTCTTGCCGTGCGCCACCAGTGCCACGATCTCGTCCTCCCGCTCGGTGAGGACGACGCTCGGCGTCTCCTGCGGCAGGCCGCGCTGACGCAGGAGCCGGACGGTGAGCTGCGGGCTGATGAGCATGTCGCCGTTCATCGCGGCCCGGATCGCCTCGACGAGAAGGGTGGGGCCGGACCGTTTGAGCACGAAGCCGGCGGCGCCGTGCCGCAGCGCCGCGTGGACGTACTCGTCGAGCCCGAACGTGGTGACGATCACGACGTGGATGCCGGTGTCGGCCAGGGCGCGGGTCACCTCGATGCCGTCGGCTCCGGGCATGCGGATGTCGGCGAGCACGACATCGGGCCGGATCGCCGTGGCGGTGTCGATCGCGGCGCGGCCGTCGGCGGCCTCGGCCACGACCGTCATGTCGGGCTGGGCGTCGAGGATCATGCGGAAGGCGCTGCGGATGCCTTCCTGGTCGTCGGCGATGAGGATTCGGGTGACCATTCCGGCGATTGTGCCAGCGGCAGGCGGGCCGTCAGCGACCACCCTTCCGGTATGGCCCGAGTGACCAGCTCGCCGCCCTGCGCCTGGACGAGCGCGGTCAGGCCGGGCAGGCCGGAGCCGCCCCGCCGGCCGCTACGCGTGCGGCGCACGCCATCGTTGACCATCGTGATCTCGAGGACTCCGGTCTCGGCGCTGACGCCGAGCTCGACCCGCCTGGCGCCGGGAGCGTGCCGCCGGACGTTGGTCAGTCCTTCGACCACGATCCGGTAGGCCAGGACCGCGGTCTCCGCCGGAACCGGCACAGCCGCATCCATACGCAGGTGGACCTGCGCCGGGCCGGCGACCGAGAAACGTTCGGCCGCCTCGCGGATGCCGCTCAGGTCGCCGGCGGGAGTGAGGGGCCGGCCGTGGTGCAGCATGTCCAAGGTGCGATCCAGCATCGACAAGGCCCGCTGGCCCGCGGCCTCGACGCGTTCGAGGGCCTGCGACGCATCGCCCGCGACCCGGCCCGCCTGGGCGTGCGCCACCATCTCGCTGATGTCGTGGGCGACGAAGTCGTGCAGATCTCTGGCCAGCTGCAGCCGCAGCGTGGTGCGCATGCCGGCCACCGCGCGGTCCTGGCGTACATCGAGAAAACGCAGGTAGGCGCCCACTCCCGCGGCGATCAACGCGCCCAGTCCCCAGAACGCGCACACGCCCACCCCTTCCAGCGGCGAAGCGGGCGTGAAGAATCGCAGCAGCCAGGTGGCCGCGCCCAGGCCCGCCGCCGGCGCGGCCAGAGCCGCCTGCCGCACCGGCGCGTACCGGACGGTCAGGCCGGTCAACGTCATGAGCGCCACGCTCTCGATCATCCCTGGCGCCTCGGCGCCCCCCGCGGGCTGCGCCACGCCGATGACATGAGCCAGGGTGATGGCCAGGGACACGGCCGCGGCCACGCAGGTCAGCGCGGGCAGTCGTGGCCTGAGCCGCGGCCGGTACAACGTGGTCGCCGCCACCGCGACGGGAACCAGCACCGACACCAAGGACGCAACCCACATCAAGCTCACCAGATGGACGATACGCCCGCCCGGAGATCCGCCTACAGGTGCCGAACGGCACGTTCGCCAGCGGCAAGGAGTGCCGAACGGCATCTGGCCCGGCGACGTGCCGCGCCGAGACGCTGATCACATGAAAATCATCACTTCCGGCTGGCAAGGCCATGCGGCGGCACTGTGGGCACTGGCCTACGGCGGGCTGGGCGCGGCGTGGGCGCTCGGGGCGCCCGGCTTCCCCTGGGGCGCCTCCGACCCCGACCCCGACGGAGCACTGTCCATCCTGGCCGGCACGACTCCGCGCTTCGGCTGGTGGATCGCCGCCTTCTCGTTGCTCACCGCGCTGACGGCACTGGCGCTGACCCGCAGGAGCGACCGCCGCGCTCCCTTGTTCCTGGCCTGGCCGATCGCCGCGATCCTGGTCCTGGTGGTTCCCGACTCCCGCCTGATGATGGGCGTCGCCTACACGCCGCTGCTGCTGGTGGCGCCGGTCTTCGGATGGAGCCTGGGCGGCGCCGGCTTCGCCGACCTCTGGCCGTGGCCCGTGCTCAACCAGCTCGTCTGCGTACTGGGCGGGTTGCTGCTGGCCGCCGCGGCGCTGGCCTACGGCCGGAGGCACGGCCGTACCCGCTGGTTCACCCCGGCGCGGGGGCGCACGGCTGTGTACGTGGCTGTCGCGGTGCCGCTGGTGTACTGCGCCACCCGGTGGGCGTGGGCGCTGGGCATCCCTCTCGGTGTGAGCCCGGAGTTCCTGGCCGAAGGCGAGGGCGGCCTGTGGCTGGCCGGGGTCTACCTGGCGACGTTCGGCGCCCTCGGCGGCGTGCTCACCCTCGGCCTGACCCAGCGGTGGGGCGAGATCTTCCCGCGCTGGATCCCCGGCCTGCGCGGCCGGCGGGTGCCGCCGCTGCTGGCGGTCATCCCCGCCGGGTTCGTCTCGATCATCGTTACCGTGGCCGGGCTGACCTACATCCGGTGGACGATCGCCGGCCGGTTCGCCCTGGCTGAATGGGGCGCCTGGCTGCCGGAGTGCTTCTGGCCGATCTGGGGCGCCGCGCTGGCCACCGCCACCGTCTCCTACCACCTGCGCCGCAAGCACGGCGCACTGGTGGCGACCTCCTGAGCTTGACGAGTAGATCAACCGGTCGATATAAACAGTTAGACCGAACGTTCTATCTCCCGAGGATTTCCTATGACACCCCGTACGACCACCGATGTCATCGACGACTTCAACCGCGCCTTCGTCGATCACGACCCCGCGGTGCTCACCGACCTGATCGGCGAGGACTGCGTCATGGAGGCGGTCCGGCCCGCCCCCGACGGCGCCCGCTACGAAGGCCGCGCCGCCTGTCTGACGTTCTGGCAGGCGCTGGCCGCGGACCGCACCACCCGGTTCGAGCCCGAGGAGGTGGTGGTCGCCGGCGACCGGGCGACGATCCGCTGGCGCTACCGCTTCGGCGACGGTCCCGCCGATTCGGTGCGCGGCGTGAACCTCATGCGCGTACGCGACGGCTTGGTCGTCGAAGCCCTCGGCTACAGCAAGACCGCAGACGAGGTCCCGCCGGCCGCCGAAATCGTCACCTCGGAAGGCGTCCATGCGTAGTTACCACCTGACCAGCGGTGCCGGGCTGGACGGCCTGGAGATGAGGAAGCACGAGGACCCGGTCCCCGGTCCCGGGCAGGTCCTGGTCGCCGTGCGCGCCGCCTCACTGAGCTTCCGCGAGCTGATGGTGCTGCGCGGCGACTATGTGCTGCCGGTGAAACCCGATGTGGTCCCGATCTCGGACGGGGCCGGAGAGGTCGTCGCGATCGGACCGGACGTACGTGCGGCGCGGGTCGGTGACCGGGTCACGGCCACGCTCTTCCCGAGCTGGCAGGACGGCCCGTTCGGCGTCCAGCACCTGCCGCAGCTGGGCGGCTCCCTGGACGGCATGCTCACCGAACTCGCGGTGCTCGGCGAGAACGCGCTCGTGCCGATCCCCGAGCACCTGTCGTACGAGGAGGCCGCGACGCTGCCCTGCGCCGCGGTCACCGCCTGGAACGCCCTGACCGGCGACGGCGACGGCGGCCTGCGGCCGGGTCACGCCCTGGTGACACAGGGGTCAGGCGGGGTCTCCCTGTTCGCGCTCTCGTTCGCCAAGGCGCTCGGGGCCCGGGTGATCGCCACGACCAGCGGCCCGGCCAAAGCCGCACGCCTGAGCGAGCTCGGCGCCGACGAGGTCATCGACTACCAGGCCATGCCCGATTGGCCCGCCAAGGTCCTGGAGCTGACCGGCGGGCAAGGGGCCGACCGCGTCGTCGATGTCGCCGGCCTGCTGGAACACTCGCTCAGGGCCGTGGCGATGGGGGGCCATGTCGCTTGCGTGGGCTTCGTCTCCGGCACCGCGCAGCCCATCGACCCTCGGGCGCTGTTCGCCTCCGGCGCGACCGTGCGCGCGGTCGCCGTCGGCAGCCGTGCGCAATTCGTCGCGATGAACCGCGCCATCGCGGTCAACCGGCTTCGCCCCGTCATCGACCGCGTGTTCGCCTTCGACGAGGCCCTCGAGGCCTATCGCTATTACGCCTCGGGCAAGGCATTGGGAAAGGTGGTCATCCGGCTCTGATCATCGGTCTGCCGTCCTCCACCTGATCAGGATGAGGGCCACGACCCCGTATGACGTGTAGGTGACCGTGGAGCGGTAGCTCATCTCCGCAGCCGCTGCGCATATGTCGGGTTGCCGGCGGAGCAGAAGAGGATGCCCTTCGGGCGGGCCCCTATCGTGAGGAGATGCTGACGGTTGGCATCGATCTCGCCGCGGAGGCCACGCGGACGGCGGTGGCGTGGCTCGACTGGTCGCCCGGCCGCGCGCGCCTCGCCAGGGTGGAGGTCGCAGTGGACGACGGCCTGATCGTCGACGCGGTGATGGAAGCGCGCAAAGCGGGCATCGACTGCCCGCTCGGCTGGCCGGACAAGTTCGTCGACTTCGTCACCGCCCACCGGGCCGGGCACGTACGGGTGCCTGAGGGGCTGGCGGGCCGGGCCTGGCGGCGGGACCTGGCGCTGCGGGTCACCGACCAGGTGGTGCACGAGCAGACGGGGCTGACGCCGTTGAGCGTGTCGGCCGACCGCATCGGGCACGCCACCATGCGCTGCGCCGCGGTGCTGGCCGAGCTCGCGCGGCGGGGCCGGCCGGTCGATCGGCGGGGAGGTGGGGCTGTCGTGGAGGTCTACCCGGCGGCCTGCCTGAAGCGGTGGGGGCTGCCGTACCGGGGGTACAAGCGCGCCGCCAACCTCACCGAGCTGGGCCGGCTCGTGGACCGGCTGCTGGAGGCGGCGCCGTGGCTGGAGCTGGGCGGGTACGAGCCGCTGTGCCGGGCCTCGGACGACGCCACCGACGCGGTCGTGTGCGCGCTCGCCGCCCGCGCCTCAGCCCTCGGCCTGGTCACCGTGCCGGCGGCGGAGCAGGCCGGGGCGGCGGCCACGGAGGGTTGGATCGCCCTGCCCACCGCGCCCCTGGACGGCCTCATCGCACCGGGTCAGGGACGGACGGCATGAGTGTCACGTGTCTTCGACGGCTGAGGCCAGGGCGCGCAGGGCATCGGCGGTGAAGTCGTCCAGGGGATAGAACAGCTCGATCGCCAGCTCCGCCAGCGTCACATCGGCCGGGGCTCCGAATGTTGCCATGGTGCTGAACATCGCCAGCTCGCCGAATGGGGTACGGATTCTCAACGGCACCTGGATGGGGCTTGGCGGGAGCCGTGAGGGTTCGTCGTCGCCTTGCGGGGCGGGGTAACCGGACACTTCCCGGTAGAGGGCCCGCAATTCGGCGTCGCCGGTGGCGTTGACCTGGCGCAGCAGTCGTTCCAGGAACAACGTCCTGACCTCGCCGAGGTTGGCCAGCCGCGAGGCCAGCCCGTCGGGGTGCAACGTCAGCCGGAACACGTTCGGCTGCGGCTGCAGCAAGTGCGGCGGAATCCCCGCCATGAGAACGTCCATGGCGCGGTTGCCCTGCAGTACGTTCCACAGGCGGTCGACCACGACGGCGGGGTAGGGCTCGTGCGCCGTCAGCATGGTGTCCAGCGCGGAGCGGATCGATGCCATGTAGCCGTCGTCGAGGTTGCTCTCTCGGTACGCGGGGGCGTAGTCGGCGGCCATGAGCAGGGTGTTGCGCTCGCGCAGCGGGATCTCCAGGGCGGCTGACAGGCGCAGCAGCATCGCCCGGCTCGGGCGTGCGCGGCCGGTCTCCATGTAGGACAGATGCCGCGCGGAGGTGTCCGCCAGGTTGGCGAGATCGAGCTGGCTCAGTCTGCGCCGCTGCCGCCACTCCCGCAGCAGGCCGCCCACGCGGGACGGGCGTTCCAGATCCATGCCGAGGAGGATAGACGATCACAAGGTGGCCGATTCCATGACTTCGGAGGTTATTGAGGTCGTTACCGCGGTGGTGACATGGTGCCTTTGCCCGGGCCGGTCAGTTCCGCTCACGACGAAGGAGAGCCGTAATGAGCACCCCAACCCCCACCGTCCGGCGCCCAGTGGTGGACGGCAGCGGATCGAACCTGCTGCGCCAGATCTTGCGGATCGACGCGTGGAGCACCGCCGTCTTCGGCGTGGTCATGCTCGCTCTCGCCCAGCCGCTCAGCGCCCCGCTCGGCCTGCCGACCGCCTGGTCGATCCCGTTCGGTGTCGCCATGCTGGGCGGGGCGGTCGCGCTCGGCCTCATCGCCGGCTACCCGCGGATCCCGGCGCGCCATGTCGCCTTCGTGGTCGCGGGCAACGGATTGTCGTGTGCGGCACTCGTGGTCCTGGCGTTCGCGGAGGTGATCCCGCTCACCGGCTTCGGGGTCGCTTTCATGCTGGTCGGAGCGTTGGTGGTGGCGGTGTACGCCGGACTGGAGTTCATCGGCCTGCGCCGCTCCATGGGCGCCGGCATCCAGGCGGGCACGAGGTGAGCACCGGGAAGAACGTCGTCATCGACGACTACGTGAAGCACCTGAGCCGCACACTGAAAGGTCCGCCGCGCCCGAAGCGTGATTTCCTCACCGAGGCGCGCGACAGTCTGCTCGACGCGGCGGACGCCTTGGAGAAGGGCGGGCTCCGCCGGGTGGAGGCGGAGCGCGTGGCCGTGCGGGAGTTCGGCACGGTCGGCGAGCTCGCCTCCGGCTACCAGCGAGAATTGAGCCTCTGCCCGCTCAGCTGATCAGCGCGGAAGGCCCGCTGGGTGTACGGGTTTTCGGGATGGCTCGGCTGAAGACCTTGCCGGCGGGCCCAGCCGTCCAGCCGTCTGATCGTCTCGTGATCGGGGCTTCCCAGCGGGGCGGTGAGGACCACGATGGCCTGTTCGTGATCGACGATGCTGGTCAGGGCCTGCCAGTCGAGGCTGAATTCCCCGACGACCGGATGGCGGACCCGGCTGTGGCCGAAGGTGTGCACGGTCACCAGGTGCTCGGCCCACCAGGTGCGGAAGTCTTCATCGCGCACCGACAGCTCGCCGACGAGTTCTTGCAGGCGGGGCTGGTCGGGGTGGGCCCCGGCGGCCATGCGCAAGCTGGAGACGGCCTCTTGCGCGCGGGCGCGCCAGTCGCCTTGCAAGGCGCGGACATGGCCGTCAAGGAAGATCATGCGCACGTAGTTGCGGTGGGCGGGCTTCATGGCGGCCAGGTCGCCCAGCAGCGCGGCGCCCAGCCGGTTCCAGGCCAGGATGTCCAGGTAGCGGCCGAGGACCAGTGCGGGGGTGTCGACGAGGTTGGCCAGGAGCCGGGCCGTCTGCGGACTGATGTGCTGGTCCGCCTCGCCGGGCTGCTCCAGCGCCTCGGGATGGGCCAGCTGGAACAGGTGGCGCTGCTGGTCCTCGCTGAGCCGGAGCGCGCGGCCGATGGCGTTCAGGACCGATCGCGAGGCCGTACGTACCCGCCCCTGCTCCAGGCGGGTGTAGTAGTCGGTGCTGATCCCGGCGAGCTGGGCCACTTCTTCCCGGCGCAGGCCGGGGACGCGCCGGGGGTATGGCGGCTCGGGCAGGCCGTGTTCGGCCGCGGTGACGGCGGCGCGGCGGGCGGTAAGGAAATCGGCCAGCGGCCCCCTGGCGGAGTCGACCTCCAGGCTGTCCATAGCTGCCGATTGTGGCACCAGCGCGGAGCAATTTCCGGGGAAAGCCCTTCCCAGGAAGAACCGATCCTTCCAGCTCAGCGCGTGATGCGCGAGGCTGGCTGCCGGAGGGAAGAGCCGGCCCCGCAGAGCATGGAGGGGAGCTGCGGGGCCGCTTCCTCTCCTCTTCGTGTCTGAGCCGGAGCCGCATGCGACGGATCCCGTGTGCGCAGGATCCGTCGCACCGGCTCAGTCCGAAGACGCGGCCAGTTCCTCGTGGGCTTGCTTCGGCACCGGTACGCCTCCCGCTGCCGGGCCGCGCGCAGAACGAGCGGACCGCGCAGCCGGGGGTCGCCCGGCTGCGCGGTCCATGAGGTCTTCGATCGTGCCGCGGCCAAAGATCGCTAGCGCGAATCCCGCTCCGCTTCTTCAGCGATGCGCTTGATGTTCGCCAACCGCCGATCCCAGTCGGCTGCGAGCGCGGCCATCCACCGCGCCGTCGCGTCCAGTGCCGCCGGCCGCACCGCGTACCGCATCTCGCGTCCGACCCGGCTGCCGGAAACCAGCCCGGCGGCGTCCAGGACAGCGAGGTGCTTGACCACCGCCTGCCGCGAGACGGGAAGTGCTTCGGCGAGAGTCGTCGCGGTGGCCTCGCCCTGTGCGGCGAGCAGGTCGAGCAGCTGCCGTCGCGTCGGGTCGGCCAGCGCGACGATGACGCTGTCGGCCCCCTCGACGGGGCCGCGACGTTCTTCCGTCACGCGACCTACTGTTCGGCGCGCGTCTTGAGAGCGTCCAACACCTGGGGCCAGCCCCCGGTGTTGTCCTCCACCGCCTTGCTGCGCAGATCCTCGGACCCGGCCAGCGCCGCGAACCCGCTCTCGACGACGCGGAGCCGCGTCTTGTCGCCTTCCGGGATCAACGTGAACTCGATGAGGGTGCTGTTGTCCTCGCGCAGCTCTTCCCCGGGGAAGGCGCTGGCCCAGCGGTAGGCCAGGTACGTCGGCGGCTCGACCTTCTCCACGCGCACCGGGAAGTCGCCGTACTCGGCGTTTTTCGCCACCAGCGACTCGCCTTCTTGGGCCACGGTGCCGGTCACGCTCCCCTGGTCGGCCACCCAGAACCCGGGTTCGGCCACCAGCGACCAGACCCTCTCCAGGGATGCCGCGATCAGGGTTTCGCGTTCGATCCGGTCCTCGCTCATGAGGGGACTCCTTCATCTCCGCCATTGGTTGTGCAACTTCAGAGTTGCACATCAACTCCTCCAGGCGCAACCCCAGGGTTGCACTTCGACGCGGTGGACGTAATACGCGGTCAGCCCGAACGCCTAGCGGGGTTTCCTCGGTCGCGTCGCTAAGATCATCTGGTGAAATGCCGTAGCCTCATGAAGGCGGACTATTGATCGTCTCTCAGCGCGTCCTCAACCGTACGCTCCTCGACCGGCAGTTCCTGCTGAGCCGCACCTCTCGCGCACCCCTGGACGTGGTCCGGCATCTGGTCGCCGTTCAAGGGCAGGAACCGAACTGGCCGTACGTCGGGCTGTGGACGCGCATCGACGGCTTCCGGCACGAACACCTCGACATGTTGATCCATGATCGCAGCGTGGTGCGCTCGACCGTGATCCGCAGGACCGTACACCTGGTGTGTCCCCGTGACTTCGCCTGGCTGCGGCCGGCGGTCGAGTCCATCGTCAGCGTCGCCCTGCGGCACGCCTATTACGCGCAGGAGATCGAGGGACTCGACCTCGGCAACCTGGCGCAGATCGGCAGGGAGGTGCTCAGCGGCCGATCGCTGACCCGGCGCGAACTCGGCCGGTTGCTCGGCGAGCGGTTCCCCGGACGTCATGCGGGCCGGCTCGCCGATGCGGTGGAACTCTTGGAGCCGCTGGTCCACGGCCCATCGGCCGGTGTCTGGGGAAAGTGGAAGAACCGGTCCTCGATCGAGGTGACCCTCGCGGAGGAGTGGACGGGCATCCCCATGGCCGCGGAGCGGCGGCTCGAGACGATGGTCCTGCGCTACCTGGCGGCGTTCGGGCCGGCGAGCGTCATGGACGTGCAGGCCTGGGCCGGTGTGACGCGGCTGCGCGAGGTGATGGAGGGGCTCAGACCGCGCCTGCGCGTCTACCGGAACGAAGACGGCAAGGAGCTGTTCGACGTGCCCGAGGCGAGGCTCGCCGACCCCGGCCTGCCGGCCCCGGTGCGGTTCCTGCCCGCGTTCGACAACAGTCTGCTCGGCCATCAGGACCGGAGGCGGGTGATCAGCGAGGAGGATCGCAAGCGCATCGCTCCGGCAGCCTCGGGCGGCGTTCCGACGTTCCTCGTGGACGGCTTCGTCCGCGGCACATGGGCGCTGAAGGAGGGGACCGTGCTCATTTCACCGTTCCGGCCGCTGGCCGATCCCGGAGCGGTGCTCGAAGAGGCGGAACGCATGCTCCCCTTCATCGAGGCGCACGCCGCCCAGTTCGCGTGATCAAGGAAGCTGTCAGGCGGTGTATCCCAGCATCAGTGCGGCGATCACCGGGCCCATGTACAGCAGGGGGAAGACGACGGTCGAGTACGAGCGCGCCCGGAGCACGGTGACGACGGCTCCGGCGAAGTACAGCACCAGGCCGATCCCGGCCAGGACGCCGACGACCGGCACGAACAGGCCGACCAGCAGGCCCGCGGCCCCTGCGGCCTTGGCTGCGCCGAGCCAGGTCCACCACGAGCGGGGGACGCCGTAGTCCATCAGCGGCTTCACGACCCACTCGGCGCGGCGAAGGAGGGAGAAGGCAGAGAAACCCACCCAGAGGGCGGCCAGGACGGTGACGATGGTGGCGGTGGTGGACATGGGGACACTCCCTAGCTGGTGCTTTCTTGTGACACCAATCCTGCGAGCCCCGGTTGATAGCTCCGCGATGCGTTCACGATGCGCGGCTTCCCGACCCGACCTGTGACCCCAGCGATGGCCCATTTCGCTCGAAAGACTTCGGACTTACTCGTCTCTAGCCGCCGCGCTCGATGCCGGAGCAGGGATCACTGCCATCCCGTGGCTCGGTGCGGGCCTGGCCGCGAGCCCGCGCATCGACCGTGCTCGTCGTCGGCGGCGTGGTCCTTGGACTCGACGGCTCCAGCAGCGCGCTCCCCGACGCCACAGAGGAGGGCGTTTGGGTGGTTATATCCTGTACATATCCCCCCTGTATATGCATATTCCTCCCGGATCAGTGCCGCAGACGCGTCTCAGAGCCCGGGCTCCGCAGGATCGATCTTGACCCTGATGGAGACCCCTGGTGACACGGTGAAGGGCAGGGGATGGGGATGGGGATGGGCGAACAGCGTGCGCAGGATCAGCAGATCATATGGGCGGACCAGGTTTCCGAGCAGCGGAAACGGCTCCTGGCGGTGGTCGGTGACGATCTATGGGGGATAGAGCTGCTGCGGTTCGCGATCCAGCAGGCGGTGGCCGATCTCGCCGGGCTGGGCGGCATGGTGCATCTCGGCAGCCCCGGTTTCAGCGGCGGGCTGCGCCTGGTGGTGACCAGCGGACTCCCTTCGGCCTTCACCCAGGCATGGGAGCGCATTGACGGGAACGGCCCGATGGCCCCGGCGCGCGCGTTCCGGGACGGTGTGTTCGTGCGGGCGTCCATGGCGAACCTCGTCGATGGGATGCCCGGACATGGCGGAACGGCGAGCGGGCGACCGTACGGCTCCGAAGCCGGATCCTGGTCCTGGCAGGTGGGTACGGCGATGGAGGCCGTGCCGCTACTCGGCCCCGGCGGGCCGGTCGGCACGCTGTCGGTGGTGACGGTCTCCTCGCAGGAGACGTCGGCCGGGCAACGGGCCTTTCTCGACACACTGGGCCGATGGGCCGGCGAGCGCCTGAGCAGATCCACCGCACCTCCGCCCGATTCGCCCCTCACGGGGTGGCAGGAACAGCCCACGGGCTCGCATCTGCGGCAGGATCTGCAGGCGGTCGGCACGTGGGACTGGGACATCCGGACCGGTGATGTCGTCTGGAACGACGCGATGCTCACCATCCTCGGCCTCGACCCTGGCCCCTGCGATGGACGAATCCAGATCTGGACGGGCACCATCCACCCCGAGGATCTGCCGTGGGTGCTGTCCGACATGGATGAGGCGATCCGCACGGGGCGGATGCACAGCACCGAGTACCGGGTGTGCCGCCCGGACGGTACGTCCGGCTGGGTGCGGGTTCGTGGCCGACTGGTGCTCGATGACAACGGCGAACCGGCACGCATGATCGGCACCCTGTGGGACGTCACCAAGACCCATGACGTCCTGGAGACGGTCACTGAACCGCGGACGCGTAACACCGAGCGCGCTTCCGCGGAGCGGGCCTCCCATATCAGGGAGCTGACCAGGGCGCTGGCCGAGGCGGTCACCGTTCGCGACGTCGTGGACGCAGCCGCCGATCACATCTTGCCGTCGTTCGGCGCCTCCGGACTGATGCTCGCCTTCCTGGAAGGCGATCACCTGCGGCCGGTCGGGCTCACCGGGTATCCACAAGAGTTCATCGACCAGGTGGCCCAGATGCCGGCATCCTGGGGGCTCCCGATGACGGCGGTCCTGCGGGAGCGTACCCCGATGTTCATCAGCTCGCTCGAGGAGTGCATCGAGCGCTACCCCCTGACGGCGGACCTTCCGGCGGCGGGGGGCAAGCGAGCGTGGGCCTTCCTGCCGCTGATCGCCTCGGGACGCCCGGTGGGCAGCTGCGTCATCTCGTTCACCGATCCCCGCCAGTTCACCGGTGAGGAACGTAACCTGCTCACCGCGCTCAGCGGGCTGGTCGCCCAGGCCATGGAACGCGCGCGCCTGTATGACAGGGAGCACACCCGCGCCAAGGAGCTGCAACGCGGGCTGCTGCCGCGCACGCTGCCCAACCTGCCCGCGGTCAC